>CAMDML010000019.1 GCA_945902215.1 Klebsiella pneumoniae
GTGAGGGCCATGGATGGCCCGAGTCGAAGTGCACACGGATGTGCGTCTACGGTCCCGGCAATGCACCATAGGTCCCGGCCTCACTCACGGCACTCCCCCTTGAAATCCCAATGCACACCCCTATCTTCTACTTGCGCCAGGAGCTCACCCAGAGTCCTGGCCGAAACGGCACTGGTTCTCCGGAACAGGCCACAACATTAACCTTGGTTTCTATTGCTTGATGAGGATATGAAAATGACTCTTGATTTTGCACCCCTGTACCGCTCCACCATTGGCTTTGATCACCTTGCTTCGCTGCTCGATTCTGCAACGAATAGCGCACGCAGCCAGCCAGCGTTTCCACCCTACAACATCGAATTACTGGAAAAAGACAAATACCGCATCACCATGGCCGTGGCGGGATTCAGCGAAGAAGACATACAACTGGAAAGCGAGAACAACACCTTGACGGTATCAGCAAACAAGCTCGATAAAGTTGGCGAAACCAAGCGCAGCTATTTGCATCAGGGTATTGCTGAGCGCAACTTCAAGCGCCAGTTCAAACTGGCTGACCATGTGAAAGTGGTCGCTGCCAACCTCAGCAACGGTCTGTTGCACATCGAGTTGGCCCGGGAAATTCCGGAAGCGATGAAACCGCGGTCAATTCCGATCAATGGCCGCTATGTGCAGCCTTTGTTGAAGTCAGCCTGACGCTAAACGGGGCGGGGACAGGCCCGGACGCAAGTCCGGCTCTGTCCTCCTACTGTGCTTTATAAAGCGGCGGCAAGGCAAACTTGTCGCCGCTTGCCGTGTTGACGCCGCGCTTGTGGAGTGCGGCGATCTGTTCGTATAACTCCTTGCTGTCGAACTTACCTTTCACATTGCTGTACAGGACGCTGTCGAGCGCTTGTGTCAGTTCGGTGATGCGGGGCACGCTGCATCTACCTGCCAGATGATCGAGCGTCAGTACGCTGCTGGTATTAAAACTCGCTTGCCCCCATTTGAGCAGGGCGGTGCGGATGTCGTGCAGGTTGTTGTTGGTGCAAGCCTTCTGCAGCACACGCAGACAAATATCGGCGTCGGGTAACTGAATAGTCCCATCCTTTTTCATCTTCGCGGGCTTGAGTGCCTGCTGCTGCGGCTGCACCAGTTCTGCGTAGGCCAGGTCGCGGCGGTTGCGCAGCCACATCATCGTACTGAACAACCATGCACAGGCAAAGATCACCGTGGTACTGATCCAGAACAGATAGGCGCCAGAATTCTGGGTTGCTGCCTGCAGCGCTGATGTGTCTGTTGGCTCCTGGCCAGAAATTGGTACGAAATCTACATCACTTTCAAAAAGCTCACCTGCAGATTCCGGCACAGTCAGTGTGCGTGCAGGCAGAATGGCCGTTTCCAGCGTGTTGGTTGTGGTGTTCCACCATGGCAAGCGCACTTCTGGCAGAGCATAGCTGCCGGCGTCAGAGGCCATTATGGCAGTGCCTTCACTGCGTTTGCCAACGACACCGTTGCGGTCTGAGACATCTTCGCGCACGGGTTGGTCTGGATAAAATTTCAGACCGGGTTGCACGGCGTATTCAAGGCCGGGCAGTAGCGAGCTACTGAGGCCTGTTGCGGTCAGCACGATGTTGCGGGTCACTGCTTCACCGACCGGGACACTGTCCAATGGGGCGCTCCAGTTTTCATCAAGCGTGAGTTCGGCGGCAGGCAGCCAGGTGGCATCAGCCGGGAAGCTGCTGGGGCGTGGCAGTACCGTGATGGTATGAGTCTCACTGGTCAGATTGATTTCGCGGGTTTGTGAGCGGTTGTTGAAGAAGCGGTTAATGCCGCTGCGGCGGCCAACCGACGCAGTGAAGAACACCGGTGGTATCGTCAGTTCTCCGCTGCTTTGCGGATAGACCACGAAACGGCGTTCGGTAACGTTGTAACCGATACCGTTGACCACTTCCTGGTAGTTGTCGTCGCTGCCGAGCTGCTGCACCACGGCATCGGCTACCTGCGGTGATGTCAACTGTGCGCCCTGATCGAAGCCAATGGAGTAGTAGATCTTGATCGTGTACAGCAACTGCTCCTGGACGTAGCCCTGTTCCTTGCTGACATTGGACTGGATGAAGATTTCGTCGGAAGTGTCAGTGGGGGTAGACGTGGCTTCACCGACATTGATATTGATCGGGTTGGTCATTTCAGTACCCACGCGGAACGCTGGTATCGTCAATGTGCCGGTGGTGAGCGGACGCAGCATGATGGTGAATTCATTCCAGGACTGGATGGCGCCATTGTTGTTCGTATAGCGGCTGGCGGTGCTGCTACCACCAACTTGTTCGAAATCGCGATTTAATCCAGCTAGAGAAGGCCGCGTGTTACCGAGGCTGGCATCGGTGCGGATGGTCAGCGTGAACACATCATTGATGGAGATTTCGGTGCGGTCGACGAAAGCCGACAGCAGGGCATTTTGCGCATGACTTCCTGCAGCCAGCACGAGGAGTGCAAGGCCGAGAAAGAAGCCGGTAACGAGTCGTTTCACCATATCTGACCTGCTGCTTGTTGTGCGGCCAGCGCGGGGTTTTGCAGTTGTTCAAACAGCCGCTGCTGGGTCTGGTAACGGAATTTGTTGCGAAGCAATTCACCCGGATCGTCCGGAATGCGCTGCAGCCATTGCTGCATGGCCTGCTCTTCTTCGGTGTTGGGCGGTGAACCTTCAGGCGTCTGCTGATCCTGCGGCTCCTGCTCTTCGCCCTCGTTCTCCTGGTCTGCCTGTTGTTGTTGATCCTGATTCTGCTGCTCTTGTTGTTCCTGCTGATCCTGCTCGCCTTCTTGTTGCTGTTCGCTTTGTTGTTGCTGTTCGCTTTGCTGCTGACTCTGCTGATCCTGGTTCTGCTGCTCGCTATCCTGTTGTTCCTGTTCCTGTTCCTGTTGCTGCTGTTCGCTTTCGGATTCCTGTTGTTGCTGTTCTTCCTCTTGCTGTTGCTCCAGCAGCTTTTCCACAATGGCCTTGTTCTGCAAGGCATCAGAGTGGTCTGGCACCTGGGCGAGCGTGCGTTCATAAGCGGCGAGGGCTGCTTCATATTGCTGGAGGTGGGCGAGGGCGTTGCCGCGGTTGTAATGTGCCTCGGGTTCGTCCAGCAGTGACAGGTCTTGTACCACTTGTTCGAAATTTTCGCTGCGATAATTGGCCGCGGCGCGCCAGGCGGGATCACGAAACTCGGTGGCGGCTTCGGCATAATTCGCGCCGGCAAATTCTTCGCTGCCTTGCTGATCCTTTCGTTGCCAGAGGTCTTGCCATTCGAGCGCGTAGGCTTTGTGTTCCGGCGTCATCATCACCAGCAAGGCAAGACTGAGAAGCCATCCACGGCGGAAAGCCAGTGCAGCGAACGGCAGCGCCAGCAGCAGCAACCACGGGCCGGCTTCATTCCAGGTGTCGTATTCGCGGTCCACGACGATCAGATTTTCTTCTTCAGAAAACAGGTCGGGGGCCAGTAGGGCTTCGATATCCGCATCGGTCAGCTCCGCATCGGCATAGCGGCCGCCATTGCGCGTGGCCAGTTGTTGCAGCGGGCCACGCTCAAGACGCGGGATGACGATGGCATTATTGTTATCGCGCAGGTAGCCCTCCTGATCCATAGGGATCGGCGCGCCATCTTCGGTGCCCAAGCCAATCACGGACAGCATGTGCCCGGAACCAGCCAGTTCGTTGGTGATGGCTGGAATGTCGCTTGGGAAAATCCCGTCGGTCAGCAGCAGGATGTGCCCACGCGCCAGTCCACTGTTGGTTAGCAGCTCCATCGCCAGCGTCACGCCGCTGAGGGGATTGCTGCCTTTGGTCGGCATGATGTTTGGCAGCAGTGACGGCACCAGGTTGCCGATGGTTTCGACATCATCAGTCATCGGCGTCACGGCGTGGGCATCCGCGGCGTAGACGACGAGCGCGGTCTGACCTTCCTGGCGGCGATATTCCAGGATATCCATAATCTTGCGTTGTGCGCGAACGGCGCGATTGGGGCGCAAGTCTTCGGCATACATGGACAGGGACAGATCGAACACGATGACGAGCGCATCTTCGCGCGCCTGTACCGGTACCGGGTTCTCTTCCCATGTGGGCCCGGCCAAGGCGACGATGCCTAGCAACCACACCAGCAGCAGGCCATACAACGGCCAGCTTTGTTGCGGGGTTGCGCTTTTGTCGAGCAGGTAGGGCAGCAGGCTCGAATCGATGGCCTGATGCCAACTGCTCTGGCTGCCGTGCAAGTAACGTAGCAGCAGAATCAGGGCTACAGCCGGAATCAGCGCCAGCAGAAACAGAGGGCGCAAGAAATGGAAGTTGGCGATTAAAGCTGCCGGTAGCAGGGCCATCATTACGCTCTCCCTGCTGCAGGTGAAGGTATAGCGGCAGCGGGTTTGCTGCCGGCCAGTAGCACCCATGGCATGCGCCACAACGCGATTATGAAGCTCAACGCGAGTGCAAGACCAAGCGGCCAGAAGAATAGCGCCTGCGTGGGCCGAAAGGTTTCCGCTTCCTGATCGACCGGTTCCAGTTCATCAAGAATGCCGTAGATACGTTCGAGTTCCTCGCGATCGTGGGCACGGAAGAACTTGCCGCCAGTGCTTTCGGCGATTTGCGTCAGCGTGTCAGAGTCAAGATCGGCTGAAGGGTTCACCGTGCGCGGACCAAACAGGGAACTGGATGTGCCGGATTCGGCACCAATGCCGATGGTGTATACCTTGATGCCTTCGCGTGCCGCCAGTTCACCGGCCTGCAGTGGCGTGACTTCACCGGCGTTGTTGACACCGTCGGTCAGCATGATCAGCACGCGGCTTGCTTCGGGCCGTTCGCGCAGATGTTTGACACCCAGACCAATGCCGTCGCCGATGGCCGTGGCGTTCTCCTCGATGATACCGATCTGTGCTTCATAGAGCAGGGTTTCAACTGTGGTGCGATCAAACGTCAACGGCGCCTGGGTATAGGCGCGCGAGGCGAATAAAATCAGGCCAAGGCGATCGCCCGTGCGGCGCGCGACGAAATCGCCGACGACTGCTTTCGTTACCTGCAGGCGATTGGCACCCTGGCCGCCAAGCTGCATGTCTTGCGCTTCCATCGAGCCCGAGATGTCGACCACCAGCATCAGGTCGCGGCCTGTGGTGGGCAGTTCAATCGGCTCGCCGACCCACTGTGGCTGTGCGGTAGCGGTAACGAGCGCGATCCAGGTTGCGGCGGCGAGCAAGCCCAGCAAGAGATTGCGCACGCCTGCACGGACAGTGGTGACATCCAGGCGCGACAACACGCGGAAGAAGGGCACGTACAGTGCGGCATCGCGCGAACCTGCGCGTGGCAACAGCAGGTTGACCAGCCAAGGCAAGGGCAGTGCGGCGAACACCCAGGGCCAGACAAATTCAATCATGGCTTCGCCTCGACGGGCTGAGAGGCGGATGTTTTTTTGGCTGCCCGCGCGTACAAGGAGCCTTCAGCCCCTGAGCGCTTTGCGCTCAGGTCTAAATAGTAGCATTCTTCGATCCAGCGCCGGCACAGGGTATGCAGTGCTGCAACATCAGCAGCAAACACCGGGCGATAAATACCGTCGCCAAGCACTTGGCCGGTGCCAACGGTGAACTCGGCGCTGTTGGACTGCGCATCCAGAAAGCGGAGCCATACGCGTCCGTTCATTTTCGGTAGTGCCGGATCGTTGAAGTGTACCAGGGCAACCCGTTTGAGAATTGCATTGAAGGTCTGCAGCAATAGCAGCCCGGCTTCATTGCGTTGCATGGGGTTATGTTGCCCTTGTTGAAAACTGCGGTAGGCGGAATCGAGTTCGCGCAAGGCCGAGTCAAGCCGGCGGCGCAGGAACAGGCGCGCCAGTTGTTGCCGGTAGACCAAAAACAGCGCAAAGATGACGAGCGCGAGCAGAACCCACCAGCCGGGAGCCGGGGGCCAGAAATTCACCGCATCCGGAAGATGGATGTCGGCAAGTTCGCTTAGCGGGTCTTCTGCTTCCATGTTTCCAGTTGGTCCATCACGACCTGGTCGGTACGTACAGTGATCAGGGGAACCTGCAGCAGGTTCAGTTGTTCGCGCAGCCGGGCGATACGGGTGTCAAAATCAAGGTGGTAACTGTCACGGGCACTGCGCAGATGCGTGTCGATGGAACTGCGCGCGCTGCCGTCGGTAATGCTGTAGACGCCGGGGCGCGGCAGATTTTCCTCCAACGCGTCATACACCAGCACGCAGGTCATGCTGTTGTGCAGTGCAAGCTGCTGCACGTAACGCGCGCAGTCTTCGTCGTAGGCGATGAAATCACTGATGAGATAGACATTCGAGCCCGGCTTGGTGATGCGGTACATCTGCTCCAGGGCCTGGCGCAGACAGGTGGAGCTGCCAGTGCTTTCGCGGTGCTGATGCACGAGCTCTTGATTGGCATCGGCAAGCGCATTGAGGAAGCGGAGCGCAGAACGTTTGCTGCGGCGGGGTTTCACCAGCTCCTGTTTGTCGTCGTTGAATACCACACCGCCAACGCGGTCGCCATTATCCACCGTGGTCCAGCAAATGATTGCGGCCGCTTCCGCAGCAACTACCGACTTGAACGCCACTTGCGAACCGAAATACATGTTGTGGCTCTGGTCGACACCGATAATTACCGGACGTTCACGCTCTTCGCGGAACACTTTGACGTAAGGGCGGCCGATGCGGGCCGTGACACGCCAGTCGATGCTGCGCACATCGTCACCGGGTTGATACACCCGGAATTCTTCGAAGTCGACTCCACGTCCCTTGACCTTGGAGATGTGCGTCCCAGACATGCCGATGCGCGTACGTGAGTTGTAATCAAGTTCAAGACATTTGGCAACGTGGCGTTGGTCCAGCAATTGTTGCAGATTGATGAACGCACCGCGGCAGCGGTACTGTTCCTGCTCGATGTTTAACTGGCGTTTGCGCGGCATGGCATTCTTGTTGTCTGAGGATTACCTGAGATCACCTTGGGTGCACCCTGAACCGGGTTACGCAGCGGGAACCACTTCCAGAATTCGGTCGAGTACCTTGTCGGGATCTACCCCGGCGGCTTCCGCTTCGAAACTCAGCAGCACACGGTGGCGCAGTACATCGTGGAAAACTTCATGCACATCTTCGGGGCTGACAAAATCCTTGCCCTTGAGCCAGGCATGGGCGCGCGCGCAGAGATCAAGGGCAATGGTACCGCGTGGACTTGCGCCATAATCGATCCAGGACGCGAGTTCCTTGCCGTAGGCTTGTGGGTTACGCGTGGCCATGACGAGTTGCAGGATGTATTCCTCAACCGCTTCGGCCATGTGGATGTTCAGCACTTCCTGGCGCGCGGCGAACAAGGTTTTTTGCGGGACAATTTTGGGTGGCGTCGGGTTGATCTTGCGGGCTTCATCGCGGACCAGGCGCAGGATCTTCCGCTCAGAGTCCAGGCTCGGATAATCCACGGTGACATGCATCAGGAAGCGGTCGAGCTGCGCTTCGGGCAGAGGGTAGGTGCCTTCCTGCTCGATGGGGTTCTGCGTGGCCATGACGAGGAACAGGTCTGGCAACTTGTAAGTTTCACGGCCCACGGAAACCTGGCGTTCGGCCATGGCTTCGAGCAGGGCAGACTGCACCTTGGCGGGCGCGCGATTGATTTCATCGGCCAGCACCAGGTTATGGAAGATGGGGCCCTGCTGGAAACGGAAGCTGCCGTCTTCAGCGTGATAGATTTCGGTGCCGGTGATGTCGCTGGGCAAGAGGTCGGGGGTGAACTGCACGCGGTGGAAGTCGCCTTCGACCGCTTCCGACAGATTCTTGATTGCCTTGGTTTTGGCCAGACCCGGTGCGCCTTCCACCAGTAGATGGCCATCGGCCAGCACTGCGATCAGCAGCCTGTCGATGAGTTTTTCCTGTCCAATGATTTGGTGCGATAGCCAGTTTTTCAGTTCTGCGATTACTGCGTGGTGAGCCATACGGTAGGTCTCGTGCTGTCTTGGTGTTTGGTAATGGTTTGGTAACTGTCACAGGAATCGCAGTAGGGAGCACTGCGTAAGCGCAGGGATTCTATAGTGAAAGCGGGGCCAAAGAAAATGCCGCTTGAGCCCTGCGGCAACCCTGACTATATTGTGGAGGAATTGTGCCTCAACCCTTGTCCGGAAACCTGCTCTTGTCCTCTACACTTTTTGTTATTGCCCGCTATTTCCTGTTTCTGCTGCCTGCCGAAATGTCCCACGAACTGGGTCTCAAGGGCCTGCGTCTGTTGCATCGTTTTGGCCTCTTGTGGTTATTACGACCGCGCCTGCCTGCAGTGCCGGTCACGGTCTTTGGGCTAAGGTTCCCGAATCCGGTGGGACTGGCTGCCGGCCTCGACAAGAACGCGGACTATATTGATGCGCTGGGTTCGCTCGGTTTTGGTTTTGTCGAGGTGGGCACCGTTACGCCGCTGCCGCAAGAGGGCAATCCCCAGCCCCGGTTGTTCCGGCTGGCAGACGAGCTCGCGATCATTAACCGCATGGGCTTCAACAACAAGGGCGTGGATCATCTAGTGGCGCAACTGAAAAAGCGCCGGTGGCACGGTATCGTCGGCGTCAACATTGGCAAGAATCTGACGACTGCCGTCGAAGATGCCGTGCAGGATTACCTGATCTGTCTGCGCAAGGTCTACAAGGTGGCCGATTATGTTGTGGTGAATTTGTCGTCACCGAATACCCCGGGTTTGCGCAACCTGCAGTTTGGTGAGCACCTGGAGCAGTTGTTGGCCGCACTGAAAAGCGAACAGGCGCAACTGTTGGCAGAACACAAGAAGAAGGTGCCCTTGCTCGTCAAGATTGCGCCTGACCTGACCAAGGAGCAAATCGCGGAAATCTCGGCCACGTTCCTCAAGCATGGTATTGAGGGTGTTATCGCCACCAATACCACGCTCGCCCGCACCGATGTCGAAGATTCCCCTTATGCGCAGGAAGCCGGCGGACTCAGCGGCCTGCCACTGCGGGGCCAGTCGACCATGGTGCTGAAAATGTTGTGCCAGGCATTGGGGCCGAAAGTCCCGGTCATCGGCGTTGGGGGTATTTTTTTGGGGACCGATGTGATTTCAAAACTGAAGTCCGGTGCCAAGCTGGTGCAGATCTACACCGGTTTCATCTATGAAGGGCCGGACCTGCTGAAAGCGGCGGTGTATGCGGCTAACAGAACCGGCTCTTGATGGCTACTTCCCTCTTTTTATACAGCACCAGCGCTTGCCATCTTTGCGTACAGGCGGAAGCCCTGTTGCAACTTATGTTACGGACAGGAAAGCTGCATCTGCAGGTTGTGGAAATCAGTCATGATGAGGATCTGGTACGACGCTATGGCATGCGTATTCCGGTACTGGGTGGGTATGACGGGCAGGGTGTGTGGCAGGAATTAGACTGGCCGTTCACGGCGCCTTATTCAGCTGATCAGGCGCAGGTGTGGCCGTGGTCGTCGCAGGCCAGCTTGATGTGCCAAGGTTCGTAGCGCACGCCGTACTGGTTGCTGTCCGTGTAGCGAATGTCCACGTAACCCAGATTGATAAGACGTTTGAATTCGTCGGTATGGGAAAGGTCAGCCGTGAAATTCATCTCACCCAAACCGCTCTTGCCCACATCAAAATCTCCCGAACCATGGAAGGAATAACCGGGCGGCGCCAGTGAGCGCGAGGCACGTGACAGGTTGCCGTCGCACTGGTAGGCCTTCGCCAGAAACAGATGCATCTGTTTGACGTTGTTGCGGATGCCTGACGTGAGCAGCAGTTCCTGCCCGATATCCTTGCGAATCTGCAAATAGTGGTTCAGTGATTCGCCTTTGAGCAAGTAGTGGCCGCTGCCGCCGATCTTCTCGACATCGCGCTGCACGATGCGATGATTCAGCTCGGGGGTGACCTTCTCACCGAAAAAGCCGTACTGAGTCGCATCCGCGTTGAAAATTTCATCCAGGAAATCCAGCTCTGGCTTTTCGAAGTTGCCGATATCCGGATAGTTGCGTGCGAAATACAGCATTTCCTCGAAACCAATCAGATTGAAGTTGGCAAAGCCAACGAAACTCTGCACACGATCAAGCCGGGACAGTGTGGGTAGCAGCAAGGCGCTATTGTTTTCGTTGAGATGGATGTCGCTGGCGAAATTAGCGTCAAAGTTGCGAATTTTGTCCAGATAGCCTTCAACTGTTTCTTCGGACAGCTGATCGGTGACATCCTGTGCGTTTTGCACGCTCCCCTGAATTCTCACTTGATCTACAGCCCGCTCATTATGCTGGTAGTTGGGATTCAATTCGCTCTCTTGCAGCATCACCAGTTGCAGCTCTTCTTCGGCTGTGGTTTCAACAAGTATGGGTGCGGGGGAGATCTGGGGTTCGAGCGAAGGAGGTGCCTGCAGGATGCCGGGAGTGCTGTGCCGGCTGGGCAGGAAGCGGTCGGTTACAAGGACTACGCTACCGGTGGCCAGCAAGGCCTTCAGGAAGGTTCGTTTTTTCATATGCGGGGACTATACCAAAGATCATATGCCGAAAAAATCCCTTGCGTTGCGAGTTGTTTCATCGGCTATTTTTGCGGCGTCCCGGCCACTGCATTGCGCCACCATTGCCAGCACCCAGACCAGGTGGGCCGGTTCGTTACGCCGGCCTGCCGCATGGGGCTGGATATTGCGCGGCATTAGGTAAGGGGCATCGGTTTCCAGCAGCAGGCGGTCGGCCGGAATGTCCTTTACCAGCTCCTGCAGGGTTTGCCCGCGGCGCTCGTCGCAGATCCAGCCGGTAACGCCGATATACATGTCGAGATCCAGATAATCAAAGAGTTCCTCACGCGTGCCGGTGAAGCAATGGACGACACCACGCGCCAGCCCATCACGCTGTTCCCGCAACAAGCCCATAAAGCGATCGTGTGCATCGCGCTGGTGGAGAAAGATCGGTTTTTGGCATTGCACCGCCATGGTGAGTTGTTCCGCGAATGCCTGCTCCTGCAGGTGGCGAGGGGTGAAATCACGGTAAAAATCCAGGCCGGTCTCACCGATGGCAACTACCTGTGGCTGCTGAAGGATACGATGCAGTTGAGCGCTGGTGTCGATGCCGAAACCACTGGCATCGTGCGGATGTACACCGGCTGTGCTGAACAATACCCCGGGCTGGGATCCGGCCAGATCCGCCGCTTTTTGGCTGGAGACTACGCTGGTGCCAGTGAGGACCATCTGGACGACGCCAGCCTGCAGGGCAGCGGCCATTACGGCCGCACGGTCATGGTCAAAACTGTCATGGCCAAGGTTTACCCCGATATCAATCAGGGGCGAAGGGGTGCTCATGGGACTTCCAGTAAAGTGACCAATAAAGTGCGGAACGCAACAATGTGAGGATGGTAGGGATTGGTTATGGGATATGCCAGCAGACTTCACATATTGGTCAACAAGGATGTCCCTTATTTGAAAAGGTGGCTATACTTCGCAGCACTTTCGGGGGAGCCCCTTTCCGGGAGCCGGAGCACATCCATGCATCAAGCCATACCAAAAAAGAATATCGATTGGAGCAAGCTGGGTTTCGATTACACCAAAACCGATTATCGCTTTTCTGCCATCTGGGAAAACGGCAAGTGGAATGACGGTGAGCTGATCACGTCTGAAATTATCCAATTGCATGAAGGCTCCCCGGCTTTGCATTACTCCCAGCAATGTTTCGAGGGCCTGAAAGCCCAGACTGCAAAAGACGGCCGCATTCTGCTGTTCCGCCCCGAACTCAACGCCGAACGCATGACCAATACCGCCGACCGGCTATCGATGCCGCGCGTTCCCGCTGAACTCTTTCTGCGCGGGGTGCACGAAGCCGTTCGCGCCAATGCTGCCTGGGTACCGCCTTATGGCAGCGGAGCCTCGCTGTACATCCGTCCACTCTTGATCGGTGTTGGCCCCAACATGGGCTTGCGCCCGGCTAAAATGTACGAATTCCGCGTAATGGTTTGCCCAGTGGGGCCGTATTACAAAACCGGTGGCCTTTCGGTCATTTCGCTCGCTGTATCCGATTTCGACCGTGCCGCGCCGCACGGTCTTGGCGATGTCAAAGCCGGAGCCAATTATCCTGGTGGCTTGTACGCAACCCGCAAGGCCCAGGAGCTGGGTGCGTATGAAGCCTTGTATCTGGATGCGGCCGAACATCGCTATATAGAAGAAGCAGGATCCGCGAACGTCATCATCTCCCTATCTGGCAATAAACTGATCACCCCCAAATCTGCCGCTATCTTGCCCAGCATCACCCGGCGCTCGCTGATGGATATTGCGAAAGAGGAGCTGGGCATGAATACCGAAGAGCGCCCGATTGATCTACGCAAGGAAGTTGACACTTTTGTTGAAGTCGCCGCCTGTGGCACCGCCGCGGTACTCTCGCCGGTAGGCAAGATCTGGTTCGACAATCAATGGCACACTTTCCACGGTAACGGTGAAAAAGTGGGACCGGTCATGCACAGTCTCTACGACTGCCTGTCTCAGATTCAAAAGGGCGAGCGCCCCGACTCTTTTGGCTGGACCCCTGAAGTGAAAGTGTGAAGGCTTCCTTGGCCCCTCGCTTTCCTTTTCCAAAATCCGATGGTTTAATCCCGGCCCTTTTCAGGCAGGGAGCCCGGCCGGCGCCAGTTTAGTACTGAAAGCGCCGTCGCCACCGAGCAAAAACCTCAGGAAAATCAACAGCTAATGGCCAAGAATTTAGTCATCGTCGAGTCGCCCGCCAAAGCGAAAACGATCAACAAGTACCTGGGCAAGGACTTTATTGTGAAGTCCAGCATCGGCCATATCCGCGATTTACCGGTTGGTGGCAACGGGGAAGGAGTCGATGTAAAGGCCCGTGCTGCGGCCGCCGCCGAGACCCGCAAACTGAGTCCCACCCAGAAGGTCGCCCACAAGGCGCGCAAGGCTAAAGAACAACTCGTCGCCCGCATGGGCATCAACCCCGAGAAGCACTGGGCGGCGCGCTACCAGATTCTGCCCGGCAAGGAAAAAGTCGTCAGCGAACTGCAGAAGCTCGCGCAAACGGCCGACCACATCTTTCTCGCAACTGACTTGGATCGGGAGGGTGAAGCCATAGCTTGGCATTTGCAGGAAGCCATTGGCGGCGATCCCAAGCGCTACAGCCGCGTGGTGTTCAACGAAATTACCAAGAAGGCCATCGATGCCGCGTTTGCCAAACCAGGCACTCTGGACATGAAGCACGTTGAAGCGCAGCAGGCACGGCGCTTTCTTGATCGTGTAGTTGGCTTCATGGTGTCACCGCTGCTCTGGGCGAAAGTCGCGCGTGGCTTGTCTGCTGGACGCGTGCAGTCAGTCGCCGTGCGTTTGCTGGTTGAACGCGAGCGCGAAATCCGGGCGTTCGTGCCGGAAGAATACTGGGAAGTGTACGCACAATTGCTCGCGGCCAAACAGAAGGACGCGGTGCGTTTCCAGGTGATCAAACAAAAGGGCAAAGAATTCCGCCCAAGTAATGAAACGCTGACCAATGCCGCGGTAAAAGTACTGCAAGGTGCAAACTACGCGGTAACTGCGCGCGAAGACAAACCGACCGCCTCCAAACCGAAAGCGCCGTTCATCACGTCAACGTTGCAACAGGCTGCATCAACACGCCTTGGTTACAGCGTAAAGAAAACCATGATGATGGCGCAACGGCTGTATGAGGCCGGCCATATTACCTACATGCGCACGGATTCGACCCAGTTGAGTGCTGATGCTGTTACTGCTTGCCGCGAATATATCGACAGCAACTTCGGCAAAAAATATTTGCCTGAGAAGCCCATCAGCTACAGCAGTCGTGAAGGGGCCCAGGAAGCGCACGAGGCGATCCGCCCTTCCGATGTCAACGTGACTGAAAATTCTTCCCTGCTTTCAGCGGTGGAGCGCGATGCGCAGCGCCTGTACAACCTGATCTGGCAACAGTTTGTCGCTTGCCAGATGACGCCAGCGCGCTACAAAAGCACCACCATTGATGTCACTGCCGCTGAGTTCGAGCTACGCATCAAAGGCCGCATCTCCGAGTTTGACGGTTACACGCGTGTGTTTCCCGCGAATGATAAAGAAGACGATGTGGTGCTGCCCGATCTGAAAGTGGGCGATGCACTGAAACTCGAAAAACTTGAACCAATGCAGCATTTCACCAAACCACCGGCGCGCTACAGCGAAGCTAGTCTGGTGAAAGAGCTGGAAAAGCGCAGCATCGGGCGGCCTTCTACCTATGCTTCGATCATTTCAACCATCCAGGAGCGCGGTTACGTGAAACTGGAAAACCGCCGTTTCTATGCCTTGAAGATGGGCGACATTGTTACTGAGCGCCTGGTCGAAAATTTCAGTGAGTTGATGGATTACGATTTCACCGCCAACATGGAAGAGCATCTGGACGACATCGCTCAGGGCAAATTGAACTGGATCAAGGTGCTGGACGAGTTTTATGCGAAGTTCAGCAAACAGCTGAAACTGGCGCAGGCTGATGATGGCGGCATGCGTCACAATGATCCGTCTGAAACCAACATCCTTTGCCCGCTGTGCGGCCGTAACATGCAGATTCGTACCGGCACCACCGGTGTATTCCTTGGTTGCTCCGGCTACAACCTGCCGCCGAAAGAACGCTGCAAGTCCACGCTGAACCTGACCGCCGGCGATGAAGCGATCAGTGTCGACGCTGACGATGAAGCTGAGTCACGCGTGCTGCTCAAAAAGCACCGTTGCAAGTTGTGTGATACCGCAATGGATTCCTACCTTCTCGACGAGAAACGCAAGCTACACGTGTGCGGCAACAATCCCGGTTGCTCTGGTTTCGAAGTGGAAGAGGGCAAATACAAGTTGAAAGGTTATGACGGTCCGACGCTGGAATGCGACAAGTGCAGTGCCCAGATGCAGTTGAAGACAGGCCGTTTCGGCAAGTATTTCGGTTGCACCAACACCGCCTGTAAGAACACCCGCAAGCTGTTGCGCAGTGGTGAAGCAGCGCCGCCCAAAATGGATCCGGTGCCAATGCCCGAACTCAAGTGCGTTAAGGTTGACGACCACTACATCCTGCGCGACGGTGCCTCAGGCCTGTTCCTTGCCGCAAGCAAATTTCCGCGTAACCGTGAAACCCGCGCGCCTTTGGTCGTCGAACTGATTCCCCACAAGGCAGCGATTGATCCCAAGTACCACTACCTGCTCAGCGCGCCGAAGAAAGATCCCGACGGTCATCCCTCCGTGTTGCGCTTCAGCCGCAAGACCCGCGAGCAGTATGTGCAGACTGAAATTGACGGCAAGCCCAGCGGCTGGTCGGCGTATTACGAAGGCAACAAGTGGCTGGTGCAGACCAGCAAGTCGAAAACTGCCAAGTAAACGCCTCCTCCATTCCTGAATCTTGGTCCGGCGTGCTGCGCTACAGCGCGCCGGATGTAAGTTGTCCTGCCAAATAATCCGCCTGCCGCAACATCAATGAAATGATCGTCAGGGTTGGATTGGCGCAAGCAGAGGTCGTGAACAAACTCCCGTCGGAGACGAACAGGTTGTTGATGTCGTGGGTCTGGCCGTAGGAGTTGCACACGCTGGTGGCTGGGTCGTTACCGATGCGCGCCGTACCCATGTTGTGGGTCGCACCGAAGCCTTCGATCGTGTAAACACGGGTAGCGCCGAGTGACTCGTACATCGCGCGGCCCTTCATCATCGAATAGTCCAGCATTGCCCGCGTGTTCGGGTGCAGGTTATAGGTAACAACCGGCACCGGCAGGCCAAGCGCATCTTTTTCAGTAGGGTGCAAGGTGATGCGGTTATCCTGTTGTGGCAGGTCTTCTCCAGTAACAATCACGCCGGACAAGTTTTTGTAATTGAGCAGCACCTCGGCGTAGTCCTTGCCCCAGCCCTTGCTGTCGAGTGTGCTTGCCATTTGTTCGACACTGAGGCCCAGCAAATGGTACTGGAAGCCCGCACTGAAGCCGCGACTCGGGTCATGCTTCACTTCGTCGCGAATCACGCCAGCGCATTGGGCACCCTTGAACATGTTGACCTCGCCCGGCATCAGGCCAAGGATCATGGTCATCGCATGCCGCATGTAGTTGCGGCCGACCTGGTCGCTGCTGTTGGCCAACCCGTTTGGATGCTGTTCTGTTTTCGAGTTCAGCAATAGCCGCGTCGTCTCGACAACATTGGCGGCGACACACACAACACGGGCTTGCTGTTCGTGCTCATTGCCGTCGCGGTCGACATAGCGCACGCCGGTCGCGCGTCCGTCTGCGCCGGTGACAATCTGCGTGACCATACTTTCTGGCCGCAGTTCGTAGAAGTCGGTCGCTTCAGCTTGCGGGATGTGGTTGAACAGCGTGGTCCATTTCGCATTGCTGGCGCAGCCACTGGCACAGAAGCCGAGTTGCAGACATGCGGGCCTGCCGTCCCGTGGTGCCGAGTTGATGGCCATGTTGTAGGTGTCAATATCGGTATAGCCAATGTTGCGCGCGGCCGCTTCCATCACCTTGAAATTGGCGCTGGCCGGCAAACGAGCGATGTCGTTGGTACCAGTGACACCCAACATGAATTCAGCTTTTTCATACCAGGGATTCATGTCCTCAAGCGTTACTGGCCAGTCAGCAAGGTTGGAGTCCGGTAGTGCGCCGTAGGTGCTCAGCCCCTTGAATTCGAAGTCATGGAAGCGCGGACAACAGGCCGTCCAGTGCGTTGTGGTGCCGCCCACAGTTTTGCAACTCCATACCGGCATGCCATCCGGCGCATAACCTGCGCCGACACGGCGGTCGAGCCAACTCAGTTTGCCAAACATTTCCGGTTCGTTGTTGCGGATGTCGCCCAGGGTCAGTCGCGGCCCGGCTTCCAGGCACACTACCGCAATGCCGCGTTTCGCCAGTTCACTGCCGATGGTGCCGCCACCAGCGCCAGAGCCGATGACGACAACGACAGAGGCATCGTTCAGATCATAGATAGCTGCCATGTTACTGCGCCTCCGGTAACCAGGTGATTTGATCGAAACCGCGATTTATGTAACCACCTTGTTCAATGGCCGAACCGCCGTAACCCACGAGATCAAAGACCGCTTTATCGCGGAACAGTACTGCGATCGTTGTGGCGCGCGCCACGGTGAAGAAGGGGCTGCTTTCCAAACTGATCAACACTGCAATCCGTTGTGACTCCGGAACATCCATCCAGGCGGTGTTTCCGCTGGCGGCGCGCAATTGTGCCAGCCCATCCGCCACGGCAGGATCGTTCAATGCCAGTAGCGCTGTGGCAGACTTGATATACAGTTCGGGCGCAAGTGCGGTGAAGGGAAACAAGTCGTATGCCACGCTGGCCAGAATGTCGAGATCACTGCCACCGATGAGTGTCACTGCAGCGCCGGTCACTTCAGGGCTTGTTACGGGAAGTTCGGGTGATTCCTGACAGCCAGTCAGTGTCGCTGCGGCGAGTGCGGAGATGGACAGCAGCATGTCCCTGCGGGTGAGTGTCACGGGAAGCCTCCAGGTTGGTTTTGTTATTGTTTTTGACAAGTGTTACGCCTTGGTGAAAAGGTGGCATATGTGGATGCCAGGTTCAATGATCTTGAACGGTGCCATTGAAGATACTTGCTGTTTAAGCCGCTCCGGCTTGAATACAAATAGCAAGTCTAATACCTTTGGATGTGGGTTGGCATGCTTTCCTCCACTGGGTGAAGTCGACACACCAGCTCGCTTACAATAACTAAAAAAAATGGAATTGCTTTCATTTAGGAGATCATTATGCAGCGTCCGCAATCATACTCACCGTCTTCCCGCAGGTCCTTGTTTCTCGGCATAGCTGCTGCTCTCGCCGCGCTTGCCAACCATGCAGTTGCCCAACAATTGGAAGAAATCATCGTCACTGCCGAGCGCAGAGAGTTGCCCTTGCAAGACACGCCGATTTCGATCATGGCCTTCAGTGGCGAAAAACTGGAAGCGAAGGGCATAGACGACATGTTTGACCTCGCCACTTTTGCCCCGAACCTGGATATCAAGGGTTCGCGCGGCACGGGCAATACCTCGCCGACTTTCCAGATTCGTGGCATTGGTGGTGCAGCTGGCGCTACCGGTGAACGCAGTGTTGGCTTTTATGTCGACAACGTGTTCATGCCGCGTACTACTGGACCCGTGATGCGTGTGCTGGATGTCGAACGCATCGAGATTCTGCGTGGGCCACAGGGCACCCTGTTTGGCCGCAACAGTACCGGTGGCGCGATTCGCGTCTTTTCCAAGCAGGCCGGGCCGGAGCGCGATGCCTATGTGCGCGTCACCGGGGGCAACTTCAATCGCCTCGATGTGTCGGGGATGTTCAATGTGCCACTTAACGACAAACTGTTCCTGCGCATGCAGGCAGCGACATTGGAGCAGGACGGTTTCGTGCGTCGTGGCCCCCAGGAGTTGGGCAGCAACGATGATCAGATCGGGCGTATCCAATTGGGCTGGCATCCCTCCGATGATCTGACGGTGAATTTCGGGCTGATGGTTACCGATTCCGAATCAGATGGCAGTCCTACCGACATGACCCAATTCAACATGGCCCCGGTGTGTCCGTTGACTCCCGGTGTTACGACATACTGTCTGGAAGGCAACTACGCAGACTGGGTGTCGGATTTCCTCCAAAGCGCAGGCCAGCCGCGGTTGAGCAACAACGATCCACGACTGGTTGGCGACGATTACGCGATGCCATCCTGGTGCTTCCTTGACGGTCCGGATCCGGATTGGGATGACCAGTGTAAACAGTGGAACAAAGCTGAATACACGCAGTTCGACATGAATATCAACTGGCAGATCAACGACCGTTTGACCATGCAGGCCACCACCGGCATTTCTGATTTCAGCAGCAGTGGTGTCAGTGACTGGCAATTGATGGGGATGGAATTCCGTCCCAACGGGGTCGAATCTGAAACCTTCTATCAGGAAGTGCAGTTCAACTTCGCTTTGTTCGATGACCGGGTGGATTTTGTCACCGGCGCGAACTATTTCAGCGAAGAGTCCGGCTCCCCGCGTGAAGCCTTGTATGGAGTTATCGGCTCCAGCGTGTTCAACGCAACCACCGGCGGCACCGCCTTCGGCAATCTCTGGGGTTGTGCAGGCGCAGGCACCACGCAGCCTTTATGCAGTGCTGCTCCACGTCGTCTACGGGTGACAGGCGACGGATCCACCGAGCAGGAGTCCACCGCAACCGGTCTGTTTGCGAATGCCACGATCCATTTTGGCGAGAAAGTGAACCTGACACTCGGCGCCAGGCAGTCCTGGGACGAAAAGGATTTCAGCAGCACCGTGTACTCCTCTGACAACTTTATTGCCCAGGATGGCGTTTCCACGACAGTGGCCGCCAATGACGACTGGAGTGAGATGGATTGGCGGGTGACGTTGGATTACCACATCAACGACGACATGATGCTGTACCTGACATCATCGAAGGCCTTCCGTTCAGGCACTTTCACCGTGCCGGCAGCAGTGGCACCGGCAGGAACCCGAACTTACCATCTGCGCCCGCAGCCAGGCGCTGTACCTCCTGAAAGCCTGGAGAACGAGGAAATTGGGTTGCGCACGGAGTGGTTTGATGGCCGCCTGCGCATCAACGCCACGTATTACCAGATGGATTTCACCGATCGTCAGGGCGCATCGGCTGTAGTGGATGCGACGGCACCAACCGGATTTGCCATCCAGCTGGTGAATCAGGGCGATGTGGAGTTGTGGGGCACTGAGATTGAAGCAATGTTTGCCGTCACTGATAACTTCAGCATTGAAGCTGCAACCGGCAGGGCCGATTATGAAATGGCCAACGTGTGCATCAATAACGGCCCCTTCTTGTTCCCACCGCCGATGGATGACAGCTACACGCTCAGTGGTACGTATGATTTCGAGGCAAATAACGGCAATTATGTGCTGACGGTCAGCAACGCCCACACCGGGCCGATGCAGACTCATCCTGGTGGTTTTACGGCCGCTGAATTGGCGCAGTATGGATGCAGTGCGTTTTCTGCAACTTTCATCGATTCCCGGTACGAGGTGCCAAGTTACGATCTGGTCAACGCAACGCTCCGCTATGTTCCTGAAAACGGCCAGTGGACCGCCACGCTGTACGGCAACAACCTGAGCGATGAAGTCTACGCAAACAACGCACAGTCGTTCGGGCGTGGCTACTGGACGCAGGGTGGTCCCGCCGGAGGTGCTGGTCTCAGCGCGCCAGCAAGGAGTGCGGTAGCTGATTTTCGTGGACGACCGCGCGAGTATGGAGTGACGTTCCAGTACAACTTCTGACAAGGCGTGCGAGCGACAGGAACGTCGTGCGACTTGGCATGGATAGTAGCTGCCGGACCTTTCCGGGTCTGGCAGCTCCAATTCCTGCGGTCACGAAGTGAGTTGCTGCTGTCTATTGGCAGGGAAAACAGTCTGCATCCAGAACAGGAGCGCCTGGTCCGAAATTGTCACCTGCCTGCAATACTTCACCTGAGACAAAATCCTGCAAGGTTCCGATACCGGTAAATTCACTGCTGAAAGAGCCGGAAACCGGACTCCCGTTTTCCAAAGTGCCGCTGATGCTGGTTACCCCAGCTGCCGCGTTCAACAGCCCCTCTCCAAAGGTGGCGGTACTCCATGATTCTTGCGCGCCCGCTACACTGACTGGGTCTGCAGTAATGGATGAACTCACCATGTTTGTTCCTGCTAATTCGACGGTTGCACGTATTGCAATGCCTCGAGTTGTAGGGCTGTTGCCATTTCCGCCACCCGTCGTCGTGGTGCTGGTTGTGGTATCGGTACTGGTTTTGCCGGAGTTGCCATTTCCGCCACCCGTCGTCGTGGTGCTGGTTGTGGTATCGGTACTGGTTTTGTCGGAGTTGCCATTTCCGCTACCCGTGGTCTTGGTGCTGGTTGTGGTATCGGTGCTGGTTTTGCCGGAATTGGAGTTGCCACCGCCGGAATTGGAATTCCCTCCGCCAGCGTTGCTGTTGAGGGAGTTACCATTACCGCCACCTGTCGTCGAGCTGGCGGTGGTGGTATCGGTACTGGTGGTGCCGCCACCTGTCGTCGAGCTGGCGGTGGTGGTATCGGTGCTGGTGGTGCCGACAACTGTCGTCGAGCTGGCGGTGGTGGCGACAACCGTTGTCGAGCTGGCGGTGGTGGTATCGGTGCTGGTGGCGACAACCATTGTCGAGCTGGCGGTGGTGGTATTGGTGCTGGTGGCGACAACCGTTGTCGAGCTGGCAGTGGTGGTATCGGTGCTGGCGTTGACGGAAGTACTACTGCCGCCCAGATCGTTGGCGGATCTGGAGAAGAGTACTGGATTTACTTTGGGTTCCAGGCTTACTGGCACAGTAACTGCAACAACCGGGAGATTGTCGGTCAAATTATTGGTAAATCCGGGAGTGGTATTTGCTGACGCCGGGTTGGTGGCAACATTTAGTGCAGCAATAATGGTAGCAACCACATCGCTCGCAGAAACGCTGGGTATCCCCTGATCGGAGAAATTCAGCGGAGGGGGCAAATTGTTGTTGGTGTTGCTATTGGTAGCTACAGTGGGAGTTGCGCCTGCCCCGGCATTATTTACTCCCGGGTTTTCCGTGCCGGCCGCAGCACGATTCTCTCCCGCAGCTGCAGCGCCCGGCGCAGCGTCGTTACCGGCTTCAACCTGGTTAGCTTCGTTCTCTTCACTCGCCGCTGCAGCGGGAGTCAATTGGATTTGCGCGAGTGCCGCCGGCGCCTCCAAAAGTCCGCGCGGAGATTCGCCACTGCGGGTTTCGGTGAAGTCATAGTCAGCGCCGATACCGGCGTCAACGCTGCCCTGGTTGTTGCTGACTGTTGTACCACCTTCAGATACGCCAGTGTATAGCACTCCAGCTACGATAACGCCGCTGTGTGCTGTTCCGCGAATCCCGATGCTGGCATACGGAGTGTCTAGCCGATAGCCGTCTTCGTCTGCATCACCGATGGTGCCAGAGATGGTTCTGAAGCCGCCGCGGATCATTGACATCGCTACAGAGTCGGGCGTGGCGGAATTGGCATCGAAGGCTTAGGTGTTGAAAGAAAATTCAGTATTGGCTTGCAGTGATATCTGGGCGTCGTCAACCATTCTGACTTGGGTAAACCCATCGGCACCGACGAGAATTGTGTCGGCCTCAAATACTTCCGAGCGCCTAGTCAGGGCTCGCAAGAGGCCATTGGCATCGCGGGCTTCAACAAGGCCCTTGGCAGTGAGCACTTTGCCAATGGCATTGGTACCTTTGGCTTGTAAAGGTAAACTCGTGCCAAACAGCAAGACAAGCAGCAAGAGATTGTACGAATATGCAACAGCAGAAGCATCGGTTTTATACATAAGCTTGGACCGCTTGGGTATTAGTGATTCCTGTGCTTTATTGGTGTGTTCTGACTGTAATCTCTTGAGGTGGGGAGAATCATCAGAAAACTAATAAGGACGTAATTTCCCCTTCCGTAATGTAGGCATTATGCATGCAATTGGGCGGATTCTTGTCGCAATATATATCAAACTATTAACTATTCCGCAAAAAATAAAGATCAAATCTTGGAATCAAGGGGTACATGGGGGAGTTTTTTGCAGAAATTTTCACATATTTGCTGCTGGAGAAGTGCCTGTGCAGATAGTAAGTCTTGCCGCCCAGCACTTCGCTTTGTAACGGCGGCTAGCGCTTCGGTAATATGGCTTTCAGTTTCAGATGCGCATCACGCAGCGCTTTTTCCGTGGATGCCCAGTCGATGCAGCCGTCGGTGACAGAGATGCCATATTTCAACAGTGTCAGATCTGCAGGAATGTCCTGGCGGCCAAAGTGGATGTTGCTTTCCAGCATCACGCCTATGATCGACTTGTTGCCGGCCACTATCTGCTCCACCACGTTGGCGAACACCTCGGGTTGCAGTTCCGGTTTCTTGCTGGAGTTGGCGTGGCTGCAGTCGATCATAATGTTGGTGGTGACGCCGGCCTTTTTACACTGCGCTTCGCAACTAGCAACGCTCTGTGCATCGAAGTTGGTTACGCCGTTGCCGCCGCGCAACACGATGTGGGCGTAGGCATTGCCGGTGGTGTGAATGACCGACACCTGGCCTTTAGGGTCGATGCCGAGAAAGCGGTGCGGACTGGAGACTGCTTTCAGTGCATTGATCGCTACTTCAAGCCCACCATCAGTGCCGTTCTTGAAACCAACAGGCGAACTCAGCCCGCTTGACATTTCCCGATGCGTTTGCGATTCAGTGGTACGCGCGCCAATTGCGGACCAGGTGATGATATCGTGCAGGTACTGCGGGGAAATCGGGTCTAGTGCTTCGGTTGAAGTCGGCAGACCGAGTGCGCTCAGTTTCAGCAGTAAGCGACGACCGGTATGCAGGCCTTTCTCGATCTTGAAGCTGTCGTTCATTTCCGGGTCGTTGATCAAACCCTTCCAGCCCACCGACGTGCGTGGCTTCTCAAAGTAAACGCGCATCACCAGCACCATCGTTTCCTGCACTTCATCGGCGAGTTGCTTCAGCCGCGTGGCGTAGTCGAGCGCGGCATCGATGTCGTGGATCGAGCAGGGGCCGATCACGAGGAAGATGCGGTGATCCTTGCGGTCAAGAATATCGCGGATGATCTGCCGGTTTCTGCGCACATGTTCCAGCGTGTTGCCATATAGCGGCAGCCGTTCCTTCAGCGCTTCGGGCGTGATCAGCGCCTGATAGGCGGAAATGTTGACATTTTCGGTGCTGCTGTCCGTCATGGCGCTCAAACCACCAGAATCTCGAAACAGGTGGCCAGGCTAACCAGCGGATTGCGCCCCGGGGAGGGACGCCATTCATGGGCAACATATCCTTCATAGCCCATGTCGGCGATCTGCTGTGCAATGAAGCGGTAATTCAGTTCCTGGGTGCCATCGATTTCCGTGCGGCTTGGCACGCCGGCAACATGGATGTGACAGCAGAGGTCGAGGTTGTCGCGCAAGGTGCGCACAACATCGCCGTTCATGATCTGCACATGGTAAATGTCATACACCACCTTGATGCGCGATGAGCCGGTGGCTTTGCACACCTCGAAGCCCCAGTACACATCATCGAACACTTGGTCGGTGCGTTGGTCAGCCACGACTTTCGAGTTGGTGATTTCCATGCAGACATTGATACCTTTCTCTTCGGCATAGGGGGCCACACGCGTGAGAATTTCAATGGCATTCGCCGCGCCTTCTTCGCGCGACATGCCACGGCGTTCGCCGGGCAGTGCTATCAGGTTGGGACAACCGGCGGCTACGCACGCGTCGATACCGGCAATGGTGGCGGCTTCAATCTGGTCATGAATTTCGCGGCGAATCAGGCCTTCCTGAAAATTGGTACCGGTACCGCCCATGATGGTCGGTACCAGTCCGTAGTCGACCATGACCGGCAATTGCGCGGGTTGGGGCAGGTCCATGCCATAGAAGCCAAGCAGAGACAGGATTTCGCAGCGCTCCTCAATGCTGAAGGGACTGTTCTGGCCCCACACGGAACCCATCACGCTTTGTTTCAGGCGGCCCTGCCTGATTGGTGGTGCGGCTACAGCTTCTTCTGCCGCTTTGACAAGGGGTGCTAAAAAGGGCGAGGCGGCGGCGGCGGCCAATAATTTGCGGCGTGAGAGAACGTTGCTCATAAGGAATCCTGCTCTGGTAAAGGTGACGACTACCCATCGTAGTGGGGGCTGAGCATAATCATCCCCCGCACCAAAGTCTATGTTTCGAGGATGTGCAGGGCCGGCAATGCAGTGAACAGCAGGGCCAATTTCAGGGGCTGTTTCTGCGGTTGAAACAGTGCGGCATAGTCGAGTAGCTGCTGACGATAGCGTGTGCTCTGTTCCTGCAGGAATGCGGCCAGGCTCTGCTCTTTGGCCGGTGCTGCTGACTTGTAATCGATGATCCAGCGCGCACCGTCAGAGTCGATGAACGTGCGGTCGATGACATGGTCACGCCGGTAGCCCTTGGTGTAGGCAACCAGTGCCAGTTCACAAGCATCGTCCTGCAGTGTAGATCTGAGTGCAGAGTCATCAGGGGTTGAAGGCTCCCTGTCGCTGAACAACCAGCTCAGTTCAGCGCTTTCGACACAGGAGCGTAACTGTTTGCGCACCGAGGCCAGCGCAGCTGCCAGTGCAGCGGGTTCCTGGCACAAAGGAGCCAGTGTCCTGCACCACAGTGGTGGGTCATTTTTATTTTGCAGCCATGCGTGGCCACGCTCAACGCAATATTTTAAACCAAGATGCACAAGGTCGCCGATGTTGCGGGCCAGCAACTGCTGATGGAGAGGGTCGTCTTCAATTACTGCGGCGCGCGGTGGCCACAGTACTTGCGTAACCGGGTTCTGCCAGTGCGTGGGCAAGCGCCGCAACGCTTGGGTTTCCAGGCGCGAATACGCAGGCTGTTCTGCAGCAGGGGCGCCTGGGAGGAGCGGCTCAAGAAGTAACTGTAATGCCTCAGGCTGTGCTGCCAGTGCTGGCAAAATCTTTTGCAGCAAAGAGGAAGACGGTGCTTTGAGTCCATCCTTGCCTGTTTTCACATAACCAAACAACCAGGCTGCGCGCGCGGCACGGGTGACGGCAATATAAAGAAGGCGCGTGGCTTCGAGTGCGTCGCGTTGTTCGTGTTCGAAGCGCAGGTAGTCATACAAGGGATCATTCGGCTGGCCTTTTTCCGGCAGCAGTCCCAGCAAGGGCCGGCTGTTGTTTGCACTGTCCAGATGCTCATGCCACTGCAACAATTCCTTGTCGTTGGCGCGGGGTAGGCGGTCGAGGCCCGGTATCAGCACCACATCGAATTCCAGGCCTTTCGCATTATGGATTGTCATCAATTGCAGTTTAACCGTGGCGTCAACTGCACTGCCGTAAGTGCGGTCGAGGGCTTCCGCCAGCGCATGGATATCAAGGATGTCGCCCTGCCGGGCATGCTGCTCTGCCAACGCGAAGAATGTGGCCACGTTCGGCAGCAGGGCGGTGTTTTGCAAACAGGCGGGGCCGCCTAGTGCAATCCATAATGCTTCGAGTACCTGCCGCAGTGGTTGGAGTTGACGCCGCATGCGGGCTTCCTGCAGCACCGGGACACACCGTTGCAGGCGTATGCAGCCGTCGGTACTGAGCGCGGTGACTGCTGCATGTTGCTGCAGGGTGGTCCAGAGGCTTTGCTTATGATCGTTACTGTGCGCGGCGAGCGTGTGTACGTCATTCAGCGCCAAACCGATAAAGGGTGTGCGCAACATGGCCAGCCAAGCGGTACTGTCGGCAATGGAGAGCAGGGCGCGCAACAGCGTGAACAAGTCAGAGATGTCTGGATAGGACAGCAGACGATCGATCTTGCTGGCATTCCAGCGTAGCCCCTGCGCGCGCAGTGCCGGTACCAGTTCGCGCAAATGGCCACGGCTGCGGACCAGCACAGCTATGGTTT
This sequence comes from Klebsiella pneumoniae, assembly GCA_945902215.1. Classification (GTDB taxonomy): domain Bacteria; phylum Pseudomonadota; class Gammaproteobacteria; order Pseudomonadales; family Pseudohongiellaceae; genus CAILUG01. Next base: position 26,312 of record CAMDML010000019.1, read on the forward strand.
GCAAGGGGTCCTGCTGCTGCAGGCGTTGGCACAGTTGTGCGATCGCAGCGGCTTCCAATTGCTGCCGTATGCCGCTACTAGTCGTCGTGCCCTCTGCATCCACCCACAAATGTGCATGCACTCCGGGTGTCAGGGGTTCCGGGACGCGCGCTGTGCTGGGACTGTAACGCACGCCGCCACGGGCAAGGTTATCAATGAGGGGGAACGCTTGGTTGAACACGGTGTTTACCCACTGGACCACACTACTGTCACTGCGGAAATTGACCTGCAGATCGAGCGGGTGCAGGTGCACCGACCCGATGCCTTCATTGCGCGCCTTCAAGAACAGGCTGACCTTCGCATTGCGGAAGGCATAACAGCTCTGCATGCCATCGCCAACGATGAACAGGGTGCGGCCGTCGCCACCTTCCCAGCCCAGCGTCAGTTTTTCCAGCAGGTGAAACTGCATCGAAGAGGTATCCTGGAATTCATCGACCAGAATGTGGCGGATGCGATAGTCGAGACGCAGTGCGAGGTCGGTGGGCTCGTCACTGTCACCGAGCGCACGCAGCGCGGCCAGACTGGTTTCGGTATGGTCGACCACGCCCTTGCTTTGCATCGCCACGTTGAGCTGCGCCGCCAGCACCGGGAGCAAGGCGCACAGGGCATTGAGCACTTCCCATTGGCTCTCTGAATAATGGGCGTCAGGCAGGCGTGCCGCCATCTGGAGCACCGGCACACAACCGGCATCAAGCAGTTTGGTGCACAGTTCCCCGAATGCGGTTTTCATCGTCTTGAAAGTTTCCTGCTGCTCCTTGCCCTTGGCTTCCTTCTGGCCGGGGAAACCGTGCTTCGCCTGCAAGCCTTTGGCGCTGCGCAAGCCATCGAGGTTGGCGAGCAGCAAGAAGCGGGAGAGGCTGCGCCATGCTGCTACATCCGTTGCTGCGCTGCCGGGCAAGTGCATTGCAGTGCCAAGCAGGTGCAGTTCGTGCCCGGGTTGCTCTTGGAGATTGCCTGCAGCAAAAACGGTCAGGGTGAGTAGCTCCTGGTGGAAAGGGGCGAGCAGCGTGGCAGTGTCGCGCAATTGTGTCTCCACCATGTCGCGCAGTGTTGCTTCCATGACTGCACGGGCGCCGGAGGGTTCATGCTCCAGTTTCTTGAGCAGTGGCAGCCACTGGTCGCGCTGGTGTAATAACGTCTGCAACAGGGTTTCGGCAGTTTGCAGGTTGTTCTGCAGATGCGGCAGCAGTTGCTGCAGTGAGTCACTGACCGGCCCGGTTGTTTCGAGCATGGCCAGCGTGCTGTGGATCGCTTCGGCAAACACCGGTTCCATGTCGGTGGTGATCACAGCCCTGGCGCCCAGACTGGCGCTGAGTGGCAACTGGGCGCTGAGCCACGCGGTAAAGCTGTCGATCGTGTTCAGGCGCAGCCGCTGCGAATTATGCAGCAGTTGCCAGCCTTGCCGTTCATCTTGCTCAAGGACAGCGGTTGCCAGTTGCAGGGTCCGGCGTTTGTGTTCTTCGAGCGTGCTCCAATCAGCAGCTGCAGTGCTGCGCAGTACCTGTGCTTCATGCAGGCTGTTCAACAGGCGGTCACGCATTACGGCAGCGGCCTTACGCGTGAAAGTAAAAGCGAGAATTTCTTCCGGTTGCTGTACATGGGCCAGCAGTTTGAGCAGACGCTGGGTCAAGAGTTCGGTCTTGCCAGAGCCGGCCGGTGCCTGCACGCAGAAGGAAGCGGTGATATCGAGTGCGCGTTCGCGTTGGCTGCTGTCGCCGGGACGATAACTCATATTACGTCCCTCTGTGCTTCTTCTACGTTGGGCTGTTCGTCGCGCTGCTCTATATGCAATTCATCAATGCGGCACAAACTGCCCAGATGGCAGTAGTTGCAACTGTCGCGCCGGGCAGGCTGCACGGCGGCATAGCCCTGGAGGAATTCGTCGGCCAACAGGCCGATGACTCGCTGCCAGTGTTGCTTCAGGCTGTGCCAGTCAGGCTGACTGACAGATTTGGCCTCAGTGAAGGCCAGTCCGGGGAAAATGCTGTCATCGCTGGCAATGCCTTCGTAGACAGGATTTTCCACATTGATACGGGCATACAGCAGCGCACCCGTTTGCGGCAAGCTGCCGCCGCTATCCACGGCCAGTTGGTAGAGCAGCAATTGCGGTGCGGCCGGGCGTTCGTCTTCCCAGCGCGTCGTAGCATTCTTGCCGGTTTTGTAATCGACGATTACGGTGCTGCCATCGGCATGACGATCGATCCGGTCGAGGCGCAGGCGCAGTTGCAGGCGGGGCAGCGACCAGAACAATTCCTGTTCCGTGGCAACTACCGTGAAGGGCCCACGCTTGCATTCAACATCAAGCCAGCGGAGCAGCAAGGCGCTTAGGCGTCTGGTTTCCAGGGCTTGCAGTTTAGGTGTCAGCACAGTGGGGTAGTGGCGCGCCACAGTATTGAGCGCTGGTGTCAGTGCTTGCAAGATTGCCTGTTGAAGGCTGGTTTCGTCCGCAGCAAGCAGGGCAGAGCGGCTTTGCATGCTGATCCAGAATGCCTGCAGCGCCTCATGCACACACTCACCAAGGGCCCTCGACGGTATGCCATATACGGGCTGCAGCAGTTCACGTGCCTGCAAGCGGTACTGCGCAAAACTTTTAAAAGGGCAGGCGGACTGGCTGGTCAATACGCCGGAGCCGCCTTCGAACGTTGTTACCTCGCTCAAAAGCACTGTGGTGCAGTCCTGCAGAATCTCCAGATCCGTGCCTGCCAGATTTGCCAGAGCCGGATGCAGGCCGCCAGGCAGCATCTGCGTTGCTACTGTCTGTTGCTGCATCTCTGCCGGCAACAGCGCAGTGGGTCGCTGTGGCAGATCATCAGCGCTGCCGGCATGACTGAACACCAGTTCCTGCGTGGTGCTACGGATAAAGCCCTGCAATAGCTCAGTACTCTGGCGCAGGTGCTGAGTGCGGTCGATACCCGGCAGACCATGTTCCCGCTGCAAGTTTAGCGGCAGATAAGGATGCGGTTGTTGTTCACCGGGCCACAAGGTTTCTGTCATCTGCATACACCACAAGTGGGTGAAATGCAGACCGGCTGCCGTGATTGGTGTGAGCAACTGCACAGGGGCCTGAGTGTTGGCCGTGGCTAGCGTACTGGCCCGGGCCAAGCGGGTCAGCAAGGCACTTGCCTCAGCAAAATTCTGCTGGCCGAAGAGGCTACTGCTCAGCTGCGCTTGTTTCAGCAAGCCTTCCCAGGCTTTGACCAGCGCTCTGTTGCCACTCTGCAGCAGCGTGCTGCGCGGGAGCAGGATGTCCCAGCAATTTGTGAAGAATTGCAACCACCCTTGCAGCGACTGTTGCCGCGGCTGCCGCAGGTACGCTTGTTGCTGTGCCAGCAAACTGGCGCCCAACACCGGGCAGTACCAGGGTTGGTTTTCCTGCAGGCAAAGCTGGCGCAGCTCCACAGTAAGAATCTGCAGGGACTGCGACTTGCGCAAGCGCAGTTCAAGTTCCGCGCGCCCATCCTGTTCAGTCTCGGCCGCCAGTAGCCAGGGTGAACGCAACAGGGCGCAGCACTCCGCTGTGTCAAGTTCGTCCTGCAACAGGGCGAGACTGCCCAAGGCGCTGTGGACATACGTGGCATCTACCAGTGCGTCGCTCAGGGTTGTGCTGAAGACATCAGGTGTTGCGGTGAACACCTGGCAGAAGCTGCGCTCGAGTTCGCCTTTCAGTAAGGCGCTGTCAGCGGTAATGATACCAATGCTGGCAGCAGGATCTTGCTGTAGAACGACCTGTGCCCAGTTCGCTGCGGCACGACATTCATCTGCAGGGACAGAACAGATCTGCTGCTGCAATAGGGGTTTGCAGCCGGTGAAAGTCCAGTCGCTGATGGCCACGCCGTGAGTGGCCATTGCAGTGAACAAGGCTTGATACAGCGGCGGTGGTGCGTCAAAGCCGGCGCGCAGCAAAGTATGCGGTAAGAGTTGTAACGTCGCCAGCGTGCCATCCACCACGAACTGCAACAGTTGATGCAACATGCCGCTGAAGCTCAAGAGGCGCTGGCGTCGGCACAGTTCTTCGAAAGCCTGCAACCATTGCCAGGCATATTCGCGATCGTCCTTCTGGGAGGGGTCGCTGGCCAAGCCGAGGTGGCGGCGCAATTCGGGCAAGGGAATCTGCCATTGCTGAAGGAGGCGCGCTGCACTCGCCGCGGCAGTCGCAGTGCCGTCACGGTTCAGCAGCAACAATTCGGGAGAGGCCTTACTGATCAGTTGCTGCCACAACAACTGCTCTTCAGCCGGTTGCAGCACACGCCATTGCAGAATGTCGGCGTTGTGCGCCAGAGTGAGCTGATCCCAGAGTTCAGTCAGCCACAAGTCGATGGCACGAATGGCCGGTCGGTGAAACACACTGCTGCCTTGCATGCGTTGCTGATGGCGACAGAGCTGGTCAACCAACTGGTCGCTGCTGCGGTAGTTCGGCACCAGCAGCAGCGCACCGCCAGAGAGCGCTGCGTCCAGTTCTGCCATCCGGTCCAGCTGCAGCGGCATGCGCAAGGTCCTTACATGTTGGGGTAGTTGGGCCCGCCGCCACCTTCGGGCGTCACCCAGCGGATGTTCTGGGTCGGGTCCTTGATGTCGCAGGTTTTGCAATGCACGCAGTTTTGCGCATTGATCTGCAAACGTGTGCCCTTGTCATCACGCACGATTTCGTAGACCCCGGCCGGGCAGTAACGCTGCGCCGGCTCGTCGTATTGCGGGAGGTTGAACTGCACCGGCGTATCAGGATCGTCAAGCACCAGATGGCAGGGCTGGTCTTCAGCGTGGAAGGTGTTGGACAGGAACACTGAACTGAGGCGGTCGAAGGTCAGCACATTGTCGGGTTTTGGGTACGCGATGTGCGGCGCTTTCTCTGCCGGCTTCAGCGTGGCGTGATCGGGCGTCATGTCTTTCAATGTGAACGGCAGTTTGCCGCGGAACCATGACTGGTCGATGAAGCTGTACGCCGCACCAAGCAGCGTGCCGAATTTGTGCACGGCGGGACCGCAGTTGCGTACCTGATGCAATTCCTCGTGCAGCCAGGAGGCGGTGAATTTTTGTTGATTGCTGGCGAGCAGCGCTGGCGCAGCGTTTTGTTGGCGCAAACCCTCACTGAGCGCTTCTGCCGCGAGCATGCCGGACTTCAGCGCAGTGTGGCTGCCTTTGATCTTCAGGAAATTGAGAAAGCCCGCATCGTCGCCGACCAGCAGCCCGCCGGGGAATACCAGTTTGGGCAAGGCCTGCAAACCCCCTTTGGCGATTGCGCGGGCACCATAAGACAAACGTTTGCCGCCTCGCAGCAGGTTTGCATAAACCGGGTGCAGTTTCATCCGCTGGAATTCTTCGAAGGGATTCAGCCAGGGATTTTCGTAGTTGAGGTCGGTGATCAGACCAACTGCCACCTGCAGGTTGTCCATGTGGTAGAGGAAACCGCCGCCACTGGTGCGACCGTGGCCGAGCGGCCAGCCAAGCGTATGCAGGATTTCACCTGCATGATGTTTGTCGGCCGGAATCTCCCAGATTTCCTTGATGCCAAGCCCGTAATGCTGTGGTGTTGCGTCCTTGTCGAGGGTGAAGCGTTTGATCACGTCCTTGCCCAAATGGCCACGGCAGCCCTCAGCCAGTACGGTATAGCGCGCGTTGAGCGCATAACCGGGTGTGTAGTTGGCGCCGGGTTCGCCGTTTTTGCCCACGCCCTGATCGCCAGTGATGACGCCAGTGATGCGACCCGTGGCATCCACTTGTAATGAGGCTGCACTGAAGCCACTGAGGATTTCCACACCCAGTGCTTCGGCTTGCTTTGCGAGCCAGCGGCACAGGTTGGCCAGACTGATCACATAATTGCCGTGGTTGTGCAGCGCAGCGGGAATCAGCAGATCGGGCACGCGCACAGCAGCTGAAGACGAGTAGAGGTAGTGAATGCTTTCGGTGGTGACCGGGGTGGTGACGGGTGCATCCATCTCGCGCCAGTTGGGGAACAGTTCGTCCAGCGCGCGTGGTTCGAATACGGCACCGGAGACAATATGGGCACCGATTTCAGAGCCTTTCTCCAGCAAACAGATGCTGATGGTCTGCTGTTTCTCTTGTGCCAGTTGTGCCAGGCGGCAGGCGGTGGCCAGCCCGGCAGGGCCGCCGCCCACAATGACGACATCGAAATCCATGCTTTCGCGCTCGACGGGAGCAGCAGTAGGGGGAGTGGGGGACAAAACCGGGTCCTTTGGGTATCAAAAGGGGATCGGCCCCCATTATAATTGCGCGCCCGCAGATTGGGTGAAACTTCTGTCATCCAGCGCCAAGCCGATAACCTCACAATCAACGCTAGTTTATAAGTAGTGCTCATGAAAATTCTGGTCGCTGTTAAACGAACCATCGACGCCTACGTCAAAGTGCGCGTCAAATCTGACAATACCGGGGTCGACCTGGCCAACGCCAAGATGGCCATGAACCCCTTCTGCGAAATCGCGGTGGAAGAGGCTGTGCGCTTGAAGGAGAAGGGCCTTGCCACTGAAGTGATTGCTGTTTCCGTCGGTTCCGACAAGGTCCAGGAGCAGTTACGCTCAGCGATGGCGCTGGGTGCAGACCGCAGTATCCATGTGCTGGCTGCAGACGACCTTGAATCGCTCAACATCGCCAAACTGCTTCAGGCTGTGGTGGCGAAGGAACAGCCGCAGCTTATCCTGCTGGGCAAACAGGCCATTGATTCTGACAACAATCAGGTGGGCCAGATGCTGGCCGCGCTGTGCGACTTGCCGCAGGCCACCTTCGCGTCGAAAATTATACTGAAGGATGGGCGTGCTGAAGTCAGCCGTGAAGTGGATGGCGGCGAACAGGTACTCAGCGTCAGCTTGCCCGCAGTCATCACCACCGACCTGCGCCTGAATGAGCCACGCTATGCAAAGCTGCCTGACATCATGAAGGCGAAGAAGAAGATGGTGGACATCCTCACTGTTGACCAGTTAGGAGTTGTCCTGAAACAACATCTCAGCGTTGTATCCATTACCGAGCCGCTTCCGCGCAAGGCCGGGATCAAAGTGCAGAGCGTCGCTGAACTTGTCGAAAAACTCAAGAACGATGCCAAGGTGCTCGCATGAAAGCGTTGGTTATTGCGGAACACGACAATTACACACTGAAAAGTGCGACTGCGGCGCTTGTCACTGCCGCCCTGCTTACAGCCGATGAAGTCGAAGTACTGGTGGCCGGTGAAAACTGTGCAGCTGTTGCCGCCAGCGCTGCCGCTTTGCAGGGTGTCAGCAAGGTATTACTGGCTGACAATGCCTGTTATGGACGGCAAGTGGCCGAATCTTTGGCGGCGCTGGTGTTGTCTCTCGCCAGTTCCTACGGTGCGGTGCTGGCCGCTGCGAGCACCACGGGCAAGAATTTCCTGCCACGGGTGGCCGCCAAACTGGATGTGGCCCAGATTTCTGAAGTCATTGCAGTCGTCGACCGTGCAACCTTTGTGCGACCGATATACGCCGGCAACGCTTTGGCTAAGGTCAAATCTGCCGATGCAATTAAAGTGCTGACAGTACGCACCTCAGCATTTGCTGCGGCCGGAGGTGGCGGTTCAGCTGCCGTGACAGCAGTCAGCTTTGTTGCACAGCAGGACCAGTCACGCTTCGTGGGCGAAAACCTGAGCAAGAGCGCACGGCCGGAATTGGGTTCGGCGCGTATCGTTATTTCTGGCGGGCGCGGGCTGGGGAGCGCAGATAATTTCAAACTGCTGGAGCCGCTGGCTGATAAACTCGGTGCGGCAATTGGTGCGTCACGCGCGGCGGTCGATGCAGGTTATGTCGGCAATGACCTGCAAGTTGGACAGACAGGCAAAGTGGTGGCACCGGATCTGTACATTGCCATTGGGATTTCTGGAGCCATCCAGCATTTGGCCGGCATGAAGGACAGCAAAGTGATAGTCGCGATCAACAAAGACGCGGAAGCGCCGATCTTTCAGGTGGCCGATTATGGCTTGGTTGCTGACCTGTTTGAGGCAATACCGGATTTGACGGCGCGTTTGTAAAGCAGGTTTCATTAACGAGGCGAGGGGACGGACATGCAATTCAAGGCTTTGAAAACAGGAATAGTGGCATTACTGCTGAGTACTGGCGCGCACGCCGAGTGGACTCTCGACGGTGCCGCGTCGTCGTTCTACTACGTGACGAGCAAAGCGGCGGCCGTGTCGGAAGTGAACAGTTTCGGCGGATTGAGCGGCGGTATTACCGATGACGGCACCGCGACGCTGGCTATCGATTTGGCTACAGTCAACACCACCATTGAAGTCCGTGACCAGCGTATGCGCGACATTGTCTTCCAGGTTGCCGAGTATCCATCGGCGGACATAACCGTCAAGATCGATGCGGCAGCGCTTGAAGCCATGGCTCCCGGCGCATTGAATGTCGGTAGTTACACAGCAACGGTGCATTTGCATGGCTTGAGTGCGGAATACGCAGCGGATCTGCAGGTTATCAAGCTTGATGCGGATTCGATCTTGGTGAATCTGACCAAACCACTTCTGGTCGGCGCGGTCTCCTTCGGTTTGGCTGAGGGCGTGGAAGAGTTGCGTAACTTGGCTGGACTACCGTCCATCAACCCGAACATCGTTGTCGACTTCACGCTGGTGTACAACATGCAATAAGCCAACAGCGCCTGCGGCGTTCGCAGCGAACTGATCATATCAGCGCCCGCTATTTGCCAGTGGCGTGATTGCGGGTTCATAAAAAAAGGGCAGGTCCTGCGAAGGACCTGCCCTTTTTTGTGACTGCTTTACAGCAGGCTACATGCGGTTACGCGGATCGTTCGGTGCACGGCGGCGTTCGCGTGGCGCTATTTCTGTTGCCATCGGTGCAGGTGCCGGAGTTGGTGCAACCGGTACTTTCACCGGCGCGGCTTCTACTGGTGTGGCAACGACTACTTCCACCACCGGCACAGGATCTGCGGTAAAGCTGGCCTGCGGGACACTGTTACTGCTGGCGTCTTCCATCATGCTGGTAACCGCTTCAGGCAAGACGAAGGGTTCTTCGAGCGTGTCCACAGTAATTGCAGTCGGTATTGGATCTGCCTCGGGGCCTGTATCTATCACGGTGAATTCAGGCAGCACCAGTGGCGTTGAGGCTTCCTCATAGGCCATGGTGTCTGTCACAAGACTCGCCTGAGTGAACTCGCTACTGAGCGATGAACCAGTGAAATCAGCAGTAGCTAGCGGAGCAACACCGCTGTCGCTTGTAACTTCTTCGGTACGCGTAAACGGCTGGGCCATACCGGTATCGGTCGCTACATTGCCTTCAAGTTGCAGATCTTCGCGCGAACCACGCTGGCGCTGACGCGGCGGACGGCCGCGTTTGTCTGCAGGACGTTTGCCGGCACGGGGATTGTTATCACCGCTAGTTGCTGCCTGTTCAAAACTGTCAGTAACAGCTTCAACGGTCTCGGGTGCCTGTGAATCCTGCGGTATGGGTGCCTGTGGACTGTCACTACGCTCGCCACGTTCACCACGATTGCGGTTCTTGCCACCACGACGGCGACGGCTGCCTTCCTTGCGTGCCTGTTGCGTATCATCTTCACCGGGAGCGCCAGCGGCGTCTCCACTCGTGACTGGGGGAACCTTGTTCGCTGAATCTGCTACCGGGCGGTTACGGTCGCGACCATCGCGGCTTTCACCACGATCACCACGATTTTCTCCCCGTCCTTCACCACCGCGGCCATCCCGATCACGTTCGTGCCGACGCTTGCCGCCCTGGCGTTCGTGGCGCCTGCCATCACGTGCAGGCTGGTTGGCTGTGGCGGGTTTTGGCGCTGCAGCAACAGGTTCGTCATCACCGATCCCAAAGATGGAAAAGAGAGCACCCATAAAACCACGTTTCTTGGCAGCAGGCGCAGCGGCGGCAGGGGCTGCCACCACTGGCGGCGGTGCCGCATGCAGACGGGACGTTTGCACGGCGGGCACATCAGCCACAACCGGCGGACGCGGCTTGTGTTCCTCGATAACGACAACATCTTCATCGGGTTCAATCTCGTAGCTGCGCTCAGTGGATTCGCTGGTGCTGCTCTGGATGTCGTAATGCGGAGTTTCGATATGCTGGTTGGGCACAATCATCACGCGCTTGTGGCTCTGCGTTTCAATCGCGATGATTTCGGTGCGCTTCTCGTTGAGAAGGTAAGAGGCAACGCTGACCGGCACAATGGCGCGCACTTCGCGGTTGTTGCTCTTGTTAGATTCTTCCTGAATCAGGCGCAGGATCGACAGCGATAACGATTCAATATCACGAATGCTGCCCTGACCATTGCAGCGCGGGCATACCGTAGCGGTAGTTTCGCCTAATGAGGGACGCAGTCTTTGCCGCGACATTTCCAGCAAGCCGAAGCGCGAAATCTTGCCGACCTGGACACGGGCGCGGTCCACTTCCAGCGCATCACGCATACGGTTTTCAACATCGCGCTGGTTCTTCTGCGACATCATGTCGATGAAATCGATGACAATCAGGCCGCCCATGTCACGCAAGCGCAACTGCCGGGCAATTTCATCGGCCGCTTCGAGGTTGGTCATCAAGGCAGTTTCTTCGATGTCCGAACCTTTGGTAGCGCGCGAAGAGTTGATGTCGATTGACACCAGTGCTTCAGTGGGGTCGATCACGATGGAGCCGCCGGAGGGCAGTTTCACTTCACGCTGGAAGGCGCTCTCGATCTGGTTCTCGATCTGATAATTGGTGAACAGCGGGGTAGAGCCCTGGTACAACTTGATGCGGCTTTCGAACTGCGGCATCACCTGACGGACGAAGTTTACAGCGTCGTCAAACACAACCTGAGTGTCGAGAATGACCTCACCGATGTCCTGACGCAGGTAGTCGCGGATGGCGCGTAGCACCACGTTGCTTTCCTGGAACAGCAGGCAAGGAGCGTCATGTTCGCTGGAGGCCTTGGTGATCGCAGACCAGACCTGCAGCAGGTAGTTCATATCCCATTGCAACTCTTCAGACGCCCTGCCTACGCCAGCGGTGCGGATGATGATGCCCATGCCGCTGGGGATTTCGAGCGAGTCCATCGCGTCCTTGAGGTCCGAGCGTTCGTCGCCCTCGATGCGACGCGAGATGCCACCCGCGCGCGGGTTGTTCGGCATCAGCACAAGATAGCGGCCGGCCAGACTGATCATGGTGGTCAGCGCTGCGCCCTTGTTGCCACGCTCTTCCTTTTCCACCTGGACGATGACTTCCGTGCCTTCGGCGATGAGGTCGCGAATATTGCCGCGGCTGTCGGAGGCGTTTTTGCGATAGTACTCACGGCCGATTTCCTTCAGCGGCAGAAAGCCGTGTCGGTCGGCGCCGTAGTTGACGAAGGCGGCTTCGAGGCTGGGTTCCAGACGGGTTATTCGGCCCTTGTAGATGTTGGCCTTTTTCTGGATGCGGTTGCGATTTTCAATATCGAGGTCGAACAGGCGCTGGCCGTCGACGAGGGCGACACGCAACTCTTCTTTTTGGGTTGCGTTAACGAGCATTCTTTTCATAGTTACCTTCATTCCGTTTCTAAGCGGTTTTTAAACCGGTTGGAAACCTGGTAACCAGATTCTAGAAATTAACTCAGGGTAAAGTCCTGATCTTTTGATTTATATAAATATTTTAAATCAATTACAGGGGAAGCCGTATTCTGCTGCAAACAAAACCGTTGGTGCTTATGCGTCTGCAAGGTTCAAGCCCTTGGGGTTCCGGTTCCTGAATGCTCTGCACTCAAGTCTGGAGCCCTCAGCCCCTGAGTGCCCTGCACTCAGGTTTAAAAAGCTGCTATTCGGTTCTGTGAGCAGGTGTTTTTCACCTGTTCTGCACTCAGGCCTGCGCCTGACTGCCATCAATTTCTTTCTGGTTACCCGGTAGCTTCCCGGGCTTGGTTTAAGTCATCCAGTTAACCGGCATCCTGTAATGGAAGCGGATGCTTTCACATGCTGGCGGTCGACTGCTTCTGAGCATTCAGCCTCTGAGTACTTTTAGGCTCTAGGAGCCCTGCACTCAGGTCTGAAAGGATCAGTCCGGCACGGTGTGCCGGTGCAGAGGGACTGCCGGTGTGGTCACGGAGGACTACATTTACTGCTTTCGTACACTGCGTTCAGTGGGGGATGAATATTCCTGTCGCGGGTGCAAGTGCAATGAATAAATGCGGATGCAATAGCCGGGGCAGGAGCGTCACCGGGCGGCAATATAGCAGTAAACCCAAATAACAGTAAACTTAAGTCCCTTCAAATATTTATCCCCTTTTCTTAAGTCCGGTTGTGGCTTTCCCGGGCGACCATTAGCTTGGGTTGTTATACTCGCGACCCGATTGCATTTATGGACCCCCAAAGGCCCCGTTTTGAACGAACCGATTAGCGCACGACAGGCTGACAAAAGTGCCGTCCAACTGCTGGAGGTTAGCGAACATCAGCAACAGCAGCGGCTGGACAACTTCCTCGTGGCCCGTCTCAAGGGCGTACCCAAGACCTTGATTTACCGGATCATTCGCAAGGGTGAGGTGCGGGTCAACGGCAAGCGTGCCAAGCCTGACCAGAAGCTGGAAACGGGTGACAAGGTCCGCGTCCCCCCTTTACGGCTGCCCTCGGCGAAAGAATTACACCAGCCCGGGGCCCAATTGCAGGCCCTGTTGAAGCATGCGGTACTGTTCGAGGATGACGCCGTGCTGGTCCTCAATAAACCCGCTGGCCTGTCAGTACATGGCGGCACCGGGGTCAAGCTGGGGCTGATCGAGGCCTTGCGCGCGATGTACCCGGAACTGCCGGGCCTTGAGCTGGTACACCGGCTCGACAAGGGCACTTCCGGCTGCATTCTGTTGGCCAAGACCGGGCGCGCGCGCAAAGGCCTGACTGAAGCCTTCCGTGAGCATCAAGTGTTGAAGGTGTACCACGCCATCGTTGCCGGCGAGTGGCCGAAGCAGGTGAAGATAGTTGACGTCAGCTTGCAACGGCAGGCAGAGCGGGGCGGCGAACGCCGTGTCGAAATTGACGAAGATGGCAAGGAAGCGCGCACCGATTTCCGTATTGTGCAGCGTTTCGGCATGGCCACATTGGTCGAAGCCAAACCGCTGACGGGACGCACCCACCAGATCCGTGTACATGCCGCCTGGGCCGGTTGTCCTCTCGCCGGGGATGACAAATACAACAACAAGCACAGTAATGCAGCATTCGCCAAACTTGGGATCAAGCGCTTGTGCCTGCATGCTGCCGAGGTGCGTTTTCCTCACCCAGTGACCGGCAAGACTGTGCAAATCAAAGCGGACTACGACGCCGGGTTCAGTCAGGCGCTGAAGAGTCTGGCGCAAGCGGGTTGAGCCCGGCCGTGCGCAACATGGCGCAGAGGTTAAGCAAAGGCAGTCCAATCAGACTGTTGAAATCCTGGCCTTCCAGTGCGCTGAACAGCGTAATCCCCAGCCCCTCCACCTTGAAACTCCCCGCGCAGTCGAAGGGTTGCTCCTGCTCCAGGTAATAAACAATTTCTGCTGCGCTTAGTTTCCGGAACTGCACCGTGTAAGTGTCGAGACTGTGCTGCCAGCGTTGGTTGCGGGCATCAAACAAGGCGAGTCCGGTATGAAACACAAGCGAACGGCCGCTGCAGGCCAGCAGTTGCGTTTTGGCGTTGGCGAAGTTGCCGGGCTTGCCGAGGATGCGTCCGTCGAGCGCGCAGGCTTGATCTGAACCGATGATCAAGGCCTCTGGGTAGGCGCCGCCCAGCGCCCGCGCTTTGGCAAGCGCAAGCCGTTCTACCAGTGCGCTCACCGTTTCACCCGGCAATGGCGTCTCGTCAATGTCAGGGCTGGCACAATGGAAGGGCAGGCGCAATTGTTCCAGCAATGCGCGCCGATACGGCGAGGATGAGGCGAGCACAAGTTGCATGGAGACTCCTTATGGAAACTCGTGTCACTTTAGCGCAAGCCCACTTTGGCGCAAGCGAAAGGACAATGCAGGCAGGTCCTTCTGAATCCGGATTGCATGTGTGCGGATTGCATGTATGCCGCAGCTATACGCTGACAAGGGCGGCCTTATGCTTTAACCTCTGTGCCAGTCAAACCCTGCCTTAACCGTTTAACGCCTCATGCCCAGATTGCTTGCCGCGAGTTTGCTTTTTTTTGGAGTTCTGCTGAGTGCATGCAGCAGCCGCTATTCGGCACCGGTGGACGATTTGGATGAAACGCCGCGCTTCGTCGACAGCGGTCGTACGCACCGGGTCAATGATGGCGAAACGCTCTATGTAGTAGCGTGGATGTACGACCTCGATTTTGCCGCCCTGGCCCGCGCCAATAATCTGCGCGAACCTTATGCGATTGCGCCGGGACAGATTCTGTCCGTTGATTTGCGCGGCACGCCGCAAACCCAAAGGGGGGTAGTTGGTACTGCCACCACCACGGCAGTGGCAGTGACGACAGGTATTCAGCGGGCACCGCTTGAATCCACGCCCATTACCCGCCAAGCGCTGCCGCCGGCGGCTCCAGCGTCTCAAGGGGTTCCGGAATCCCAGACGCCTGCTTCTACACCGCCGCCAGCCAGCACTGAACCTTTGCCGGCTCGCACCTTGCCTCCGCCTGCCGCCACGACGCCAGAGGTGGAGCCATCCCCGTTACCACCCTTGGCGGAAGAGCCTATCCGTTGGGACTGGCCCGCACGAGGCAACATTATTGGCCGCTATTCCAGCACTGATCCGGACGGCAAGGGCATCAAGCTGGGCGGCAGTGAAGGTGAAACGGTCATGGCTGCCGCCGATGGTGAAGTCGTCTACGCCGGCAACGGCCTTTTACGTTACGGGGAACTTGTGATCCTCAAGCATAACGAGCGTTTTCTGAGCGCCTATGCGCACAACAAGGTGATTACCGTAAAAGAAGGTGACCGAGTTACCCGCGGCCAGCAGATTGCTCACCTCGGCTCCACCGGCATCGATCGCGACATGCTGCATTTCGAGATTCGGCAGGACGGGAAGCCGGTAGATCCTCTTCAGTATTTGCCGCCACGCTGACAGCGAAAATTTCCAGGTGGAAATTCCGGAAAATTTTTCAGCCTGTACTATACTGCGGCAGTTGTCAGTGCTTTTCTGGCAACAATAAAACCAGCGGTTTTCCGGCTGAAAACTGGTATTTTTCCGGTAGCAGCTTGGCCAAAAACAATAACAACCGGTTGATGGATAGCATGCTTTGCATGCAAAAGGACTTTCCCATGACGTCATTGCGTGGTCCATATGCCAGTAGCGGCAATTTTCCTGAAGACCAGGTAGTAGAAGATGGCGGCGCGGTGTATCAAAGCATGGCCGCGCGTGATGAAGCGGGTGTTGCCGATCCCTTCGAAGCATCCGGTGAAGGTGAGGCAGAGGCAAAACCTGCACTGCAGTCATTAGATCCCACCACGCTGTATCTCAATGAAATCGGCTACACAGCCCTGCTCAATGCCGAGCAAGAAGTCACGCTGGCACGCGAAGCGCTGCGGGGTAATGCTCGCAGCAGAAAGCAGATGATTGAAGCGAACCTGCGGCTGGTCGTGGCTATTGCGAAACGTTACCAGCATCGTGGCCTGAGTTTGGCTGACTTGATCGCCGAAGGTAACATTGGCTTGATTCGCGCGGTTGAGAAATTTGATCCTGAGCTTGGTTTCCGTTTTTCCACCTATGCCACGTGGTGGATCAAGCAGACCATTGATCGTGCGCTGATGAACCAGGCCCGCATAATCCGTTTGCCCATCCATGTGTTGAAGGATCTTGGTGTGTGTCTCAGGGCACTCGACCTGCTTCGCGAAGAACTGGGTCGCGACCCGTCACCGAAGGAAATCGCCAAGCACATCGACAAGCCAGTGCGAACGGTGGAGCGGCTGCTGCAATCCAATACCAAGATCTATTCTGCCAATGCGGCGCTGCCCGATGCCACCGACAGCACTTTCATGGACAACCTGCCGGATGAAACTCATTGCGATCCGCAGGAGATTCTGCAAGAACAAGACCTGCAGGAGAGTATAGAGCAGTGGCTCGGGCGTTTGTCTGCCAAACACAGTGAAGTTCTCACCCGGCGTTTCGGCTTGCGTGGCCACGATGGAGGTACGTTGGAAGAAGTCGGCAGGGAAATCGGTCTTACCCGGGAGCGGGTGCGCCAGATTCAGATCGAGGCGCTCGACAAGTTGCGCCGTATGATGGAGCGCGATGGTTTTTCTGCGGGTTGTCTGAAGGACTGAACGTACAAAGGTAGCGCCCGCGGCGCTCGAAGCAACCGTGCAAAAATCGGCGCCAATTTCTTTCCGGTGGCCCTATGCCCGGTTCATGAAGAGGTTGGCCAGTCGCGTTCGAGGTATTGTTTCTTGTTTTCGACGCCGTCCCATTCCTCGGCATCGGGAAAGCCGGGTTTTATTTCGGTGATGTTGGGCCAGGATTTGGCGAGTTCGGCGTTGAGTGCGATGAACTCCACCTGAGCATCAGGTACTTCGTCCTCGGCAAAGATCGCACCCACCGGGCACTCGGGTTCGCACAGGGCGCAGTCGATGCACTCGTCAGGGTTAATGACCAGCATGTTGGGGCCTTCGTAGAAACAATCCACCGGGCATACTTCGACACAGTCGGTAAGTTTGCACTTGATGCAGTTTTCGCCAACGATGAAAGTCATGGTGTGTACTCCTCATTCTCTTGCTTGCTGCTAAACCGGAAACCGCCGGGGTTCGGCGCGGCGCGGCATTCTAGCAGCATTATAGGAGCCATTTCAGCCCTTGCGACGCAGTTCCTTGAGCCGGTACAGCAGTTCCTGGGCTTGCCGCGGACTGAGCTGGTCCGGATCAGTGGCATCCAGAATGTCGAGCGCCGGATGACCGGGCAGTGAGGCAAACAGATCGTTCTGCACAACCTGCTGTTGGGCCGCGAGCCCGCTCTTGAAACCTTCGTCTTTTTCCAGTTGCTGCAACTTGCCGCGCGCCTGCTGGATCACTTTGCGCGGGATACCGGCAAGCTGCGCCACCTGCAGGCCGTAGCTCTGGTTCGCCGGCCCCGGCTTTACTGCATGCAGGAACACGATGCCGTCGCCGTGTTCGGCGGCATCGAGATGTACGTTCTGCACGCCGGGATAATCATCGGGCAGTGCGGTCAGCTCGAAGTAGTGAGTGGCAAACAGGGTGAGGGCCTGGATTTCAGTCGCGATATACACCGCGCTTGCCCAAGCCAGTGCCAGACCGTCGAAGGTGCTGGTGCCGCGCCCGATCTCGTCCATCAATACCAAGCTGTTGCGCGTTGCGTTATGCAGGATATTCGCAGTCTCGGTCATTTCCACCATGAAGGTCGAGCGACCGCCGGCGAGGTCGTCTGAAGAACCAATACGGGTGAAGATGCGGTCGATGGGCCCGATGCGTGCAGAGACTGCCGGCACAAAACAACCGGTATGCGCGAGTAGCACGATGATTGCCGCTTGGCGCATGTAGGTGGATTTGCCGCCCATGTTCGGGCCGGTGACCACCAGCATCGTGGTGTCGCTGTCGAGGTGAAGATCATTGGCAACAAAGGGCTCGCTGGTGACCTGTTCCACCACCGGGTGACGGCCACCCACGATGTGGATACCGGTAGCATCAACGAGTTCCGGGCAGCGGAGATCAAGCACCAGTGCGCGTTCCGCGAAATTCGCCAGCACATCCAACTCGGCGAGGCTGTAGGCACTCTGTTGCAGTGGCGCGAGTTCCAGCAGCAAGGCGTCGAGTAGAGCGTCATACAGATGCTTCTCGCGTGCCAGCGCCTTGCTGTTGGCGCTCAGTACCTTGTCCTCGAATTCCTTCAACTCGGGCGTGATGTAGCGTTCGGCATTCTTCAACGTTTGCCGGCGGATGAAATGTGCGGGCACGGTTTCAGACTGCAGGCGGCTGAGTTCAATGTAGTAGCCGCTCACGCGGTTGTAGCCGACTTTTAACGTGGACAATCCGGTACGTGCTTTTTCCTGTTCTTCAAGACGGATCAGGAAGTCGCCGGCGTTGGTGCTGAGGTTGCGCAGTTCATCAAGCTCAGCATCGTAGCCTTCAGCAATCACACCGCCTTCGCGCAGTACGACTGCCGGGTTTTCGACTATGGCGCGCTGCAGCAGGGCGGCGAGTTCCGGATATTCGCGTGCTTGTTGCGCCAAAGCCTTCAGCGGCGGCGAATCGATATCGGCCAGACGCTGTTGCAGTTCAGGCAGGCTGAACAGCGCATCACGCAAGCGGGCGAGATCACGTGGGCGTGCAGAGCGCAGGGCAACACGGGACAGGATACGTTCGATGTCACCGATTTCTTTTAACAGAGGTTGCAATGTTTCATGACGATAACCCTGTTGCAGTGCGGCGACGGCTTCCTGCCGGGCAAGCAGAGTCTGCCGGTCGCGGATCGGCCGGTGCAGCCAGCGCCGTAACAGGCGGCTGCCCATGGGTGAGGTGCAGTGGTCGAACACCGAGGCCAGGGTATTGGCCGGCGTGCCGGCCAGGTTGATGTCGATTTCGAGGTTGCGGCGACTGATCGCGTCGAGAATCAGGCTGTCTTCGGCATTCTCCACGCGCAGGCTTTGGCAGTGGGCAAGTTCGTTGTGCTGGGTTTCGCGCGCGTAATTCAGTACACAACCGGCGGCGCGCAATGCAAGATGCAGATGCGCGCAACCGAAACCTTCCAAACCTTCAGTGCCGAACTGGCGGGTCAGGCTGCGCAGTGCAGTGTCGAGATCGAAGTCCCAGCCGGGCCTTTTGCGCAAACCGCGACGTTGTTCCAGCGCTGGCGGCAGCGGCAGTGAGTCTGCTATCAAGAGCTCGGCCGGATTGAGCCGGTTCAATTCCGCCAGCATGCCGCTCTCGCTCGCGGTTTCGAGCACGATGAAACGACCGGAGCTGACATCGAGGGCTGCCAAACCGTACTTCTTGTTATCTCCGGGGCCCTCTTGTTGCCAGAGTGCTGCGAGCAGCTGATCCTGGTATTCCTTCAGCAGCGCTTCGTCGCTTAGTGTTCCGGGTGTGATGAGGCGCACGACCTTGCGTTCGACCGGTCCCTTGCTGGTTGCCGGGTCGCCGATCTGTTCGCAGATTGCCACTGACTCGCCGCTTTCAACGATTTTGACGAGATAACGATCGGCGGCATGGTAGGGAATACCACACATCGGAATCGGCGACCCGCCTGACTTGCCGCGCGCGGTCAGCGTGATACCCAGAATCCCGGAGGCCTTCACGGCATCATTGAAAAACAGTTCGTAGAAATCGCCCATCCGGTAAAACAACAGGACCGCGGGATACTCGGCCTTCATTGCCAGGTATTGCTGCATCATCGGGGTGTGCTGGGACGGGGAAGTGTTCAAGTGTTCGGGCTTTTTGACGGACTTTCGGAAGGCTTTGGATACTACCCCAAGCCTGTTGCTGCATCAAAGCAAGTGTTCCGCTGTTTGGCGCAAAACGTCACCCCAAGTCGTCCCCTCAAGCTTCAACTGGAATTCCGGTGGGCGTCAGTTGTGCGTCAACTGCACGTCCGGCGGGTGTCAGTTCTGTGTCAGAACAGACAAGCATGCTTCCCACTTCCCCTCTAATTATTGTCTTACATCCCCGGCCAGGCCCTCCCAACTGCATCAGCGCGCCCCATTCAACCCAAGTGGCTGTCCAGAACCTTAGAACCTTGACACGCAGTTTTCCAGATAATTCCTTGTCACCAAAGGCGATTATTTCCGCGAAATCATTTTTGCCGAAACAGGGTTTATCTGCTTTAATGAAGACTGTGCCGGAAGCTATTTAAAGCTTCTGTTTTTCATTCCCGAACGCGGACGGAAAATTCACAAAAAACCGAAAATTCACGCGTATTTCTATTTCAGGATAACGGCAATGGCAGAAAAAGACTCCAACAAAGACTCCACAAAAGACGCCAATAAAGAGAAGGCACTCACAGCAGCGCTGGCGCAGATCGAACGCCAGTTCGGCAAGGGCTCCATGATGCGCCTTGGTGCCAACGAAAACATCGCGATTCCAGTTATTTCCACTGGCTCCCTTGGCCTCGATATCGCACTGGGTGTTGGCGGTTTGCCGCGCGGTCGAGTCGTTGAAA
>CAMDML010000020.1 GCA_945902215.1 Klebsiella pneumoniae
CTACCGCAACTGCGGCCACTACGGCACCACAGACGAGCCCCTGTTCGTGCAATGTAAAGCGGGACAGCGCGATTATTACGGAGAGGCTACGGACGAAAATCTGGCGCTGGGTGTTGTGGAAAGGATTGCGTTCAATCCGTTTTACGAGAGTATGCTGGCAGCTATGCAGGACTTCTTGCTGGCGCCACACATAGCATCTACTGAGTAAATACAAAATCAGCTGCGGCAGGCTCATCCAGATCAGCTTTCTCGGGGGAGAGGCATGCAAAAGATCACTGAAATCCCTGTTCTGATTGTTGGCAGTGGCGCAGCCGGCACCATGCTGGCGTTAGAACTGGCGCGGCATGGTGTAGCGGCGCGCGTGGTTGACCGGCAACCAGGGCCATCAAAATTTTCGCGCGCAGTCACAGTACATGCACGCACCCTTGAAATTTTCGAACAGATCGACCCGGTACTGGTGCAGCGTTATCTTGACCGTGGCACCCACAGTCCTGGTTACGTGATGCATTTCGTTGACCCCAAAGGCCTGCGCCGCGATGTGCGCTCCGCTCTGGACTTCACCGCGCTGCCCTCGCGGTATCCCTTTCTCTTGTTGCACGGCCAGAATGATACCGAAGCCACGCTGCGCACTTACCTGATGGAAAAGTACGGACGGGGTACTGAGTGGGGCGTCACCTGCACCTCGGTAACCCAGAGCGGTGATCAGGTTGATGCAACGTTGCAGCACAGCGATGGCACGGAGGAAACCACGCGTTGCCAGTATCTGGTTGCCTGCGACGGCGCCAATTCACGTATCCGGCAACAACTCGCGCTTGCCCAGGAAGGCAGCGATTACGCCGCTACCGTGCTGCAAAACCTCGATGTGGAACTGCTCGGTTTCCCGGACGATGATCAGTGGGTGCATTACTGCATGGGACCGGCCCATTTCGTCATGGTGGTCAAACTACCTAGCGGTTTCTTTCGCCTCTTGATGAGCCAGCCAGCTGACAAGGCAGATGTCGCGGAAACCCCGCAAGCAATATTCAGCGGCATACTGGCACAGCATTTCGATGGCATCCGTTTCGGCAACACGCAGTGGCATTCGCGCTGGGCGAGCCAGGTGCGGCTCGCGCACACGTATCGGAAAGGAAATGTGTTTCTCGCCGGCGATGCTGCGCACGTGCATTCCACCGCGGGTGGTCAAGGCATGAACTGTTGCATGCAAGATGCCTTCAATCTCGGCTGGAAGTTGGCGCTGGTGTTGAAAGACCAGGCGCGCCCGGAATTGCTGGATACCTACGAGAGCGAACGCAAGCCGATAGGCCAGCAGGTGATCGCTGCCGCCTCCGCGATTCATGAGCTGTTCATGGCCGGGCGCAACAGCGGGCCGGATGCGCTGCTCGCGCTGAAAACATCGGGCTTTCTGGCAGAGCTGGTCAGCAAAGTGTCCGGTATCGCGTACCACTACCATCCCGAAGGCGAGGCTGCTACTGACGATGGACTTCTGCGCGCAGGAGATCGCATGCCCAATGTGGCTTTGTCCGGCATACACAGCGGCAAGTGGCTGACAGATCTCATCCGGCACAGTGGTTATACCTTGCTGGTCTGTGCGGCACGAGAAGAGGATGCGGCGACATTAAAGCAGAGCCCGCGCCCAGGCCTTGTCACCCAGGTGCTCGCGCCCGCACCGGCTGTATTGTTGAATCTGCAGGCAGCCCCGCAGTTATATCTGGTGCGCCCCGATGGTTATCTCGCGTTTCGTTGTGAGTTGGCGCGCAGTGCTGAGCTGGAGCGCTGGTTGACGTCAGTACTGTTGTGAGTTGGCGCAAACCATTCAGAGTCGGATGAAATACGGCAGCGCTGAAAGCACTAGACCGATGCCGAGCAACAGCCAGAGGTTGGCCACAAAATAGGGAAAGACAATCAACGCCAGGCCACAAGCAAAGGGCATGACTTTCTTCTGGCGCTTGCCATAGGTTAAATAGCCGAGGCCAAGACTGCCAAACAGCATGCCCCACAACAAAACACTGCCATCTTCCATCACCTTGCCTCTTTGGCCTCAATGCCGCGGCATTTTATAAGGACCGTTTATCTCATGCGCGAACTGATCCGCCCCCTGCAACCGCAAGCAGAGTACTACTTCGAGGAAGGTTGTCACATCAACGAATTGTCAAATTCAGCTGACGATGGCGCGGTTTCGCTTGCGCTTGCCCGGGTTACGCCGGGTGTGGCCACTCACTGGCATCGGCTGCGCGACATTGCTGAGCGGTATGTGATTCTGTCCGGTAAAGGGCGCGTGGAAGTAGGAGAACTACCGCCACAGGAAGTAAGGCATGGTGCGGTCGTACTGATTCCACCGCACTGCCGGCAACGTATCACCAACATCGGTGACGAGGATCTGGTATTTCTCGCGATCTGTTCGCCGCGCTTCCGGCCGGAAGCGTATGAGGATATCGAAGACTAAGGCCTGGTTCAGGACTCGCTCGGTGCCGCTTTCGGTTTTCTGGAATCGAGCACCAGTTTGATTACAACTACGCTGAGCAAAATCCCGAGACCCAAAAGCTGATTCAGTTCCGGGAACGCGAGTTTCTGTCCCACATACACCAAAATCAACGCGAGCATGTTGCGCACCCAGTGCTCACCGACGACGCTCGTCATGTGACTGCCAATCCAGATTCCGGGAATCGAGCCAATCAACAGCGTGCCGAGCAAACCGTAATCCACCGTGCCGAGACTGGCGTGGCCCAGGCCTGCGACCAGCGTCAGCGGTACGGCGTGCGCGATATCCGAGCCGACGATCTTGTTGATATGCACTTTCGGGTACAGCAACAACAGGGCAGTGACACCCAGCGCGCCGGCGCCAACTGAAGTCAGCGTTACCATGAAGCCCAGCACCATGCCGAGAATGAGGGTCAATGCGGGGATCAGTTTCGGGTTGATGATGTCGTCGTGTTTGACCGACTTCATCAGCTCATGCCGGAACAGCACCGACAGTGAGGTCAGCAGCAAGGCGAGACCGAGCCAGAATTTGATGCTGCTGACCAAGGCGTCGGAACTGGTGTCGTATTCCCCGATGTAGAGCGTGGTGATGAACGACACCGGCACACTTCCCAGCGCCAGCGTGCCGACGATCTTCCAATCGATATTGCCGAGTTTGCCATGCGCGAAGATGCCAGCGGTCTTGGTGATGCTGGCGTACAGCAGGTCGGTGCCAACCGCGACAGCCGCCTTCACGTTGAACACCAGCAGCAGGATGGGTGTCATCAGCGAACCGCCACCAACGCCGGTCAGACCGACCAGCCAGCCCACGACAAAGCCGGCAATGACGTAACCCCAATCAATGTATAAAGCACCGATAGACATACACACCCCAGTAAAAGAGGGGCGCACTATAGCAGTCGGGTTTCTACGCCTGTAAGAACATTTAGGTCTTTTATTATTCCAAATGATTATAAGGAAAGGGCTAGAGTTCGCCCAGTTACCTGCAGGAGAAGTGGCGCCACTGAGGATGCCCCTATCGGCGCGCATCTACAGTTTTCCGGATCTCGGCAATGCCTTGATTGACTCCTGGCTCGCCCGGCAGGGAATACCGCACAACTAATCCGGGCAGCGCACAGGAAGCTGTGAATACGCTATTCCGCCACCAGATTTTTTACCAACCAATGGCCGGTGCCGGGCGCGAGTTGCTCCTGAAGATGGGGTAATGCTTCGCGTAGTTGCGCGGCAAGCGTCCACGGCGGATTGAGCAATAGCAGCCCGCTCGCCGTCATGCCGTGTGAATCGGTGTCGGGCTGTACGCCAAGCTCCACCTGCCAGAGATCGCGCAGCGGGCTGTTCAGCAGTGCCGCCAGCATCCAGTCAATGTTGCTGCGTTGCACCACCGGATACCACAGTAGTACCTGCGCGGTGGGCATGCGCTGGTAGATCTCCACCAGGGCTTTGACACAGCGCGAGTAATCCCCTTTCAGTTCATAAGATGGATCAATCAGGATCACCGCGCGTTTTTGTACTGGTGGCAGCAGTGTTGCCGGCTGCTGAAAACCGTCTTCCTGTTCGCAGTGCAGGCGCTTGTCCTGCTCAGTGTTGGTGAGCAGCAGACGGTAGTCGGTCGAATGCAGTTCGAACAGACGCAGGTGATCATGGCGCCGCAAAACCGCAGCAGCGAGCAGCGGCGAGCCAGGATATTGCCCACGGTTCAGAAAGGGGGCGAGCACGGCTTGATAGGCCTGTAACGCTACCTTGCCTTCAGTGCCTGCCCGGGCAAGCAATGCTGTGAAATCCAGTCTGCGGATTCCCGCCGCTGCTTCGCCGGTTTTTTGTGAAGCATCTGAGGCAAGCCGATACAGTCCAGCGCCAGCGTGCGTATCCAGATAAAACAGTGGCGCCGCTTTGCGTGTTGCATAGAGCAGCGTATTGGTTAGTACCAGGTGCTTGAGGACATCGGCAAAATTGCCGGCGTGAAAGGCGTGGCGATAGGACAGCATGGCTATTGGTCTTGGGCTTCGATCATCAGGATATTGCGCCCGCCATGCTTGGCGGCATACATGAGTAGGTCAGCACGTTTGAGCAGGGCTTCCGGCGTTTCGTCGCCGCCGCTGAACGACACCAGCCCGAGGCTCACCGTGAGCATCACTCGCTCATTGTCAACGGTTAACCCTTCCTTCGCCAGCCTTTCGCGCAAACGCTCCATCGCATAGGCGGCATAGGTCAGCGAGGTTTCCGGCAAGAGAATGCAGAACTCTTCGCCGCCGAAGCGGCACAACACATCGATGGTGCGCACTTCTGACTGCATGAAATCGGCAAGAGACTTCAGCACCTTGTCGCCAAACATGTGGCCGCGACTATCGTTGACGGCCTTGAAATGATCGATATCGATCATGGCGAGCGAGAAGGTGCGGTGGTGGCGGCGGGTGCGGTCGAATTCAGCTTCCAGGATTGGTATGAAAATGTAGCGATTGCTCAAGCCGGTGAGCTCGTCAATACCGGCGCGGCGCCGCCACAAATCGCTGCTCGTCAGCGAGGTTTGCAGTTCCTGTTTGTGCAGCATCATGCTGAGCGAAATCAGTGTGAGCACAAAAACGTAAGTCATCAGCAGGAACAGGCCATCGTCGGGGTTCATCACCGCAAAGGGGCCCAGCCCCGCCGTGCTCTTGTAAAGAATGGCGACTACTGTGAGCAGCAGGAGCGCGAGGGTTTCCACCCTCTTATCGGACAGCGCGAGATACAGCAGGAAGGGGGTGATCAGGTGGATGAGCCCCGGCATCGAGCTGAACGATAGATAGATCACCCCCAGAATCAGCACCGCCGGCACCAGCGCCCACATCAGGTCGAACGATTTGGGATAGGGGGTCGTTTTGAGCACGTGATAGAGCGGATACACCAGCAGGATGCCAAGGCTGTCGCCCAAAACCAGCATGCGTGCCGCGAGCATGATCTCGTTCCATTCAATAGTCGAACCCAGCGCCAGGTTCAGGGTGATAACCAGCGCGCACAGCGCACTGGGCAGCAAACACACATAAATGACGAAGGGAAACAGCCCTTTTACACCCACCAGACCATCGGGCAGGTGGCGCTTCAGCATGATGACAGCTACCCAGGGCATCAGACTGTAGGCCAATGCCAGTACGCCGATGTGAAGTAAAGAATACAGCAATGAGCGCGCCGGCTCGGCAGCGACCACGCCGGCATAATAATTGGCGGCGTAGCTTGCGACAAACAACCACGGGAATGCACGCCAGCCACCCCGTTGCCACATTAGCACCCCAATGCCGGATGGCAGCCACAACAGGGCGAGGTTGACAGGTTGCATCGAGAGAAAAGCCATGCCCGCCTGGGTCAGCAGGGCATACAACACAGCAGTGGACAGCAACCACAGAGTTTCGGATTTCATGTCATGTCCGTATGGATCCGTATCAGACGAAAGCGCCGGATCAAGAGCGGGTATTGCTCAGAAAATTCAGGATGGGGCAGAATAAACAGCGAGGGCCGCGCTTGTCTATTGAAAACGTGCCAGCCGGGCCAATAGGGCCAATACCTGATAAAAGCAGACGGAGACTCGTGCTGTTGCGCACTGCCGCGCGGAAGACCTGCTTTCAGTCAACCTTTCTCACGGCTCCCTTGTCTGCGCTCGTTGCCATGGCGGCATAGGCGCGCAATGCTTTCGACACCTTGCGTTCGCGCACTTCGGTCGGCTTCCACGCTTTGTCACCCTTCGCGTTCATTGCCGCGCGACGTTTATCCAGTTCAGCATCGCTAAGCGCCAAACTGATGGTGCGATTGGGGATGTCGATCTGGATGATGTCGCCTTCCTGCACAAGACCGATAGCACCGCCTTCGGCTGCTTCAGGCGAAGCATGACCGATGGACAGGCCGGAAGTGCCGCCGGAGAAGCGGCCGTCGGTCAAGAGTGCGCACACTTTGCCAAGCCCTTTCGATTTCAGGTACGAAGTCGGGTACAGCATTTCTTGCATCCCGGGGCCACCGCGCGGGCCTTCGTAGCGTATGACGACAACATCTCCTGCTTTGATCTCGTCAGCGAGGATGGCTTTCACCGTGCTGTCCTGGCTTTCGAAGACGCGCGCAGGGCCGGAAAATTTAAAAATGCTTTCATCGACGCCGGCAGTTTTTACGATACAACCATCTACCGCGATATTTCCGTACAACACGGCAAGCCCGCCTTCTGTGGAATAGGCGTGCGAGACTTCGCGGATGCAGCCGTTGTGACGGTCGAGGTCAAGTGTCGGCCAGCGCGTGGCCTGGCTGAAGGCAGTTTGTGTCGGAATGCCGCCCGGCCCGGCACTGAAGAATTTTTCGACTTCAGCACTGGGTTTGCGCGCGATGTCCCATTTCTCCAGTGCGGCTTTCATGGTTGGGCTATGCACAGTAGTGACGTCAGTGTGCAAGAGTCCGCCGCGCTCAAGTGCGCCGAGAATGCCGAACACACCGCCGGCGCGATGCACATCTTCCATATGGTATTTGGGCGTAGAGGGCGCGACCTTGCACAGCTGCGGCACCAAGCGTGACAGTCGATCAATGTCTTTCTGGGTGAAATCCAGTTCCGCTTCCTGCGCAGCCGCGAGTAAATGCAGAATCGTGTTGGTTGAACCCCCCATCGCAATGTCGAGCGTCATCGCGTTCTCAAAAGCCTTGAAGTTGGCGATGTTGCGCGGCAGTACCGACAAATCGTCCTGCTCGTAGTAGCGCTTGCACAGTTCAACAATGGTGCGGCCTGCCTGCAGGAACAGTTGTTCGCGGTCGGCGTGGGTGGCCAGCGTGGAACCGTTGCCGGGCAGCGACAGGCCCAGCGCTTCAGTCAGACAGTTCATCGAGTTGGCGGTGAACATGCCGGAGCAGGAACCACAGGTGGGGCAGGCCGAGCGTTCGTATTCATCTACCTGCTTGTCGGTGAACTTGTCGTCGAAGCCAGCGACCATCGCGTCAACCAGATCCAGCTTGACGAATTTGTCGGCCAGTTTGGTTTTGCCCGCTTCCATCGGGCCGCCGGACACAAACACGACCGGCACATTCAACCGCAGCGCAGCCATCAGCATACCGGGCGTGATCTTGTCGCAGTTGGAGATGCAGACGATGGCATCGGCGCAGTGCGCGTTGACCATGTATTCGACGGAGTCAGCAATGATTTCGCGCGAGGGCAGGGAATACAGCATGCCGTCGTGCCCCATCGCGATGCCGTCATCGACCGCGATCGTGTTGAACTCTTTCGCCACGCCGCCGGCTTTCTCGATTTCGCGCGCAACCAGCTGTCCCAGATCCTTCAAATGCACATGTCCAGGTACAAACTGGGTGAAGGAATTGGAGATGGCAATGATGGGCTTGCTGAAGTCATCGTCTTTCATGCCGGTGGCGCGCCACAACGCGCGGGCACCCGCCTGATTGCGGCCCTGTGTGGTGGTATGCGAACGATACTTGGGCATGACTCTTGTCCTGAAATTAAACGGGAAAAATTAAAAGGAATTAAACGGGGTCAGCACCCCGAGGGCGTAAAAGCCCATTTACGGCGCTACGCAACGGAAGTTGGCGGCATCGTCGATGCTGCCTTGACCCGTGTGGCGCGCCACTTGCGGATAAGGACACAGGGGGCGCGACCGCGTGGTTTCCCCGTTGACGATTTTTTTCGCGACCAACAGTTCCGGTGCCTGGTTGGTTTCCACCCAGTCGATGACCGCTGACACTGCGTCATTCTGGTCAGGACCAAGACCGCCCGCGCAATGGGTCATGCCGGGCACCATGAAGAGGCGCATGAAATTGGTGGCATCCGGGCTGTTGGCGGCGACAGCTTGCTCGTAATAGTTCACGCCCATCAGCGGCTGCAGGATGCTGTCGGCCCAGCCGTAGGTCATGATCAGTTTGCCGCCGTTGGCGCGGAACGCGGTCAGGTTGGTGTCAGTGGCATCCGCGAGCCGGCTCCAGTAATCGAGCAGTTCAGGATCGCTGTCGAAATTGAAGGTGCGGTAATCATATTCGGGACGCGGTGGTACGAACGCGAGGTAACGCATCGTACCTTGTGCAAGATTGAAATCGGCGGGTGTTGCCTCTGGATTGGCCGGTACGATCAGGTTCATCCAGGAGCTTGAGGTGGTTCCGTTTGCTCCGGTTATCTGCTGTTCACTGCCCGGCATAAAGCCCGGGAAAATTTGCTCGCCCAGGCTGTTGCGCGGGCCGTCGTATACTTTCTGCAGCGCGTCGGCTTGTGCTGTGGTCAGGCAGGAATCAGCGTCGGTGCCAACCGGGCAGCTCGGCACATCCGTTGCAACCGTAATGGTGCAATTGCGCGGATCGTCGATCAGGCCATCGACCAGGCCGTCGATGGCATCGCATTTCTGCATGACAGCGTTGCCGAGCAGCGCCAGTTTGGCGTTGGTCAGCGGGGTTTGTGCCAGTGCCTGCTGATTCCATACACCGCCAATGGTGAAGCCGGTCTGGTCGACCCACGGGGCGTTGGCGACAATGCCGTCAAAATCAGTCGGATAACGCTGGGCTTCCAGCAAGCCCTGCCGCCCGCCGTTGGAGCAGGAGTTCCAGTAGGAGAAAGCAACCGGCTGGCCGTAGAACTCGTTCGCGATCAACTTGGACGTAACCGCCGTGACATGGACCGCGCGATAGGCATAGTCGACCGCCTTCTGCGGATTGCTCATCACAAAACTGGCGCCGGGTTCTTGGGTGCCGTTATGCCCGGTGTCAGTCGCCGCCATTACAAAATGTTGGGCGAGTGCGGCATTGCGGTTTGCAGCTTGGCCGGGATCGTTGGGTTGCTGTCCGGCATGGCCGCCGTTGCCCACCATATAGAAGCGCCCATTCCAACTGTCCGGCAGGTTTACCTGAAACACAACTTCGGGAGCGATCATGCCGTCAACGCGGCAATGCGCTGGAACGGCACCCTCGGCAGCAATCATTTGGGCAGAAAGGCGCACCACATCCGGCAGTTCCAGTGTCGCCAGACCTTCACAGCTTGTGCCGGGCACAATGGTCCCGGTGGCATAGTTGCTGGCGGAGCTGCTCGCGTTGGCAAAAGTTTGTGCCATTGCGGTATGGCTGCCCAAGCCAAACAGGGCAGTGGAAATGCAAGTGGAAACAGTTATAGCCAGCGCGTGCTTTTGCATACTCAGGGCTCCTTCTTGTTATAGGTTGCGTTACCTGCACTTTTTTGGTTACAGGGGCTTCACGAAAATCATCGAGTTGCGCTGATAGTTGTACAGCGACTTTTTCTTTTCCGGCAATTGCTCGACCGAACTGGCAACAAAGCCCCGCTCCACAAACCAGTGCGGGGTTTTGGTCGTGAGCACGAACAAGTTGCTTGCGCCCAGCTTGCGTGCATTCTTCTCGATCTGGTCAAGAATCTTCTGACCGCGGCCGTCATCGCGGTAATCCGGATGCGTTGCCATGCACGCAAGTTCGGCATTTTGGCCGCCTTGCGGATACAAGGCGCCGCACGCCACGATCATGCTTTCGCGCTCGATGACGATGAACTGTTCGATCTCAGACTCAAGCAGCTCACGTGAGCGATGTACCAGCACGCCTTCTTCTTCAAGCGGCTCGATCAGTTCGAGGATGCCGCCCACGTCCTTGATGGTTGCCGGTCGCAACTGCTCGTACAGTTCCTGGGTAATCAGCGTGCCGATACCGTCGCGCGTGAATAGCTCAATCAGCAGTGCGCCATCGTCTTCATACGAAATCACCTGCGAGCGTTTCACGGTGGCCATGCAGGCCTTCACCGCGAGTTGCAGGTTACGCAGTTCTTCATCGATGCCGTTCTGGTCGATCTTCTGTTTGATCAGTGCCTGCGCTTCTTCGGCGCTCATCTTGCTGATGCGTTCGCCGTCCTCGTCGAGAATGCCGGCCTCGTCGCCATAGATAAGCAGCTTGTCGGCTTTCAGCGCGATTGCTGCTGCGGATGCCACATCCTCAACGGTCAGATTGAATGCCTCACCGGTCGGGGAATAGCCTAGGCAGGACAAGAGCACAATGTTGCCGTTGTCGAGTTGTTTACGCACAGCATCAACCTCTATCTTCCGGACTTCTCCCATCAGGCCGTAGTCGATGCCATTTTGCACACCGAAGGGTTTGGCTACGACGAAGTTGCCACTGGTAATGTTGATGTCGGCGCCATGCATCGGCGAGTTGCTCAGTCCCATCGAGAACGTCGCCTCGATATTGATTCGCAATGTGCCCACAGCCTGCTTGATGATTTCGAGACTCGTGGCATCGGTAATGCGTACCGTGTTGCGGTACTGACCGTTGGGTTTTTCCCGCATCTCACTTTTATGCCCGGCGGCCGCCAGGGCAGCTTCGATCTGCACGTGCGCGCCATGGACCAGCACCAGCTTGACGCCGAGGCTGTTCAACAGGGTGATGTCGTGGGCGATATTGAAGAAGTTATCGTGCGCGAGCGCTTCTCCCGGCAACAGGATGACGAACACCTTGCCACGATAGGCATTGATGTATGGAGTGGATTGCCGGAACCAGTTGACGTATTGCTGCAGGTCCAGAGACATAACCAAAGCTCGCCGGTGGAAAAAAGGGGGCCATTCTACCTGATAATACTGAACCGACCCCACAGACGCAGGTTCTATAGCCGGCAGGGCTACAGACAGAAGTGGCGGATCAGGCTTCGGAGCAGCTTGATACAGGGCTGTACCTGATCGAGCGCCAGGTATTCATTGGGCTGGTGGGCCACGTCGATAGAGCCGGGGCCGAGCACAATTGAGTCCATGCCGAGCTCCTGAAAGAAGGGCGCTTCAGTGCCATAGGAAACGCTCTGGGCACCGTGGCCCGTGAGCTTTTCGCAGACACGCAACAGCTCGGTGCTGTCATTGGCAAAAGCTTCGACACCCGGGAACAGTGGCGTGAAGGTAAAGGCGACCTTGTGTTGGGTGGCAACCGGTTCAATGCGCGCTCGGATCTCATCACGCAGGTTGGCACTGGCCATGCCAGGCAGCAGGCGCACATCGAACTCAAGATCACAATGGCCGCAGATGCGATTGGGGTTGTCGCCGCCGTGAATGACACCGAGATTCATGGTGGGCATGTCGAGCGCGAAATGCGGATTGCGGTATTTCATTTGTAGTTCCTGACGAAACGCCAGTAATTCCGCGATCATCTGGTGCATGGCTTCGAGCGCATTCTTCCCCAGCGCCGGATTCGACGAGTGACCGCTCTGCCCCTGCACATGCAGCCGTTCCATCATCACACCCTTGTGGCGATTGACCGGTTTCAACCCCGTGGGTTCACCGATCACGGCATAGCGTGCTTTGGGCCGGCCGAGTTTTGCCAGCGCACGCGCACCATCCATGGAACTTTCTTCGTCGGCCGTGGCGACGATGATCAGCGGTTGCTTGAGCGTCACTGCAGCGAATTCCTGGATGGCTTTATGTGCAATGGCGAAGAAGCCTTTCATGTCGGTGCTACCGAGGCCGTACAGCTTGCCGTCTTTCTCGGTGGCCTGCAGCGGGTTCATGCGCCACAGTTTTTCATCGAAGGGGACAGTGTCGGTGTGTCCGGCCAGAACAAGGCCGCCGGGGCCTTTGCCTTTCGTTGCGATCAGGTTGGCTTTGTGCGGCTGCCCTGGAATGTCCAACACTTCGCATTTGAAGCCGAGCGCATTAAAGGTTTCGGCCAGCAGCTCGATGACTGCGCGGTTACCCATGTCCAGCGCAGGATTTGCGGAACTGACCGAGGGCAGCCGCAACAGCGTGTCGAACAAGTTGAGGAAGTCAGAACTCACACAGCACCAGAGCAGGGATAACTCATACACAAATTTAACATGAGGCCGGGGCAGGTGACAGCGCCTCGCGTTATACTTGGCTGATGATCGACCCCAGATACCCCAACGCAAAAACCGACCTTGATAAAGAGGCGCGGTTCATTCCGGTGGAAACCTTTTGGCAACGCGCCCATCTTTACACCTGCTTCATGCCCAGCGATGGGGATATCGGCGCCTTCTGGGCCCACACTGCGGTCTATATCGTGTTTGTGATCTGGGGCTGGAGTTTCATCCTGCACGGGATCGACTGGCTGTGGATCGGCAGTTCCTTCCTGCACAAGGTCAACCTGCCTTTCCATGAATACGGGCATGTCATGTTCAGCCAATTTGGCACTTGGTGGATGTATTTTGGCGGGAGTCTGTTCCAGGTCCTGCTGCCGCTGCTGCCGCTAGGCTATTTCATGGTGTGGCAGCGCGACAATTTTGCTGCCTCGATGATGCTGTGGTGGAGCGGACAGAGCCTGATCGATGTGTCTCCCTACATCGCCGATGCCCCGCTGCGCGCGATTCCGCTGATCAATGGCAAGGATGACAGCCACGACTGGTGGAACCTGCTGAGCATGAGCGGCACGCTGGATGCGGCTGCGGCTTACGCACAAACGTGTTTCACCTTGGGTGCGCTGGTGCTGGTGTTGAGTAATGTTTGGAGTGGGTATCTGCTGTGGATCGAATTCTACGGCCGAACTCAAAGCCCGTAGGCTTCGTCGCTGCGGGCGGCCATGATGAAGTCGTTCAAGTGCAGACCCTTGATGCTGTGGGTCCACCAGACAGCGGTGAGGCGATTTTCTTCAGCAAACAGAAAAGGGTGATGATCTGCTTCGTCTGCAATTGCACTGAGAAAGCGACTGAACGCGGCGGCGTCGGAGGGATCAGGGAAGAAGTAGATGCGCTGCAATCGCTCGATGCCATCGACCGTCACAACCTCCCAGCCCGGCAACTGCATGACATAGCCGGCATACTCAGGTTCAGTGAGTGGCAGCGTGCCTTTCTTGCATAACACGATGTCTTGATCGGCCAGGCTGTTCATGGTTGCCTCAGCGTATTTGATTTTCAGCTATTTGTTCTTCAAGACAGCACAGGTCAGCCGCGAGATACAGACCAGCTTGTTGTCGATGTCGTGAATCCGTATATCCCACACCATTGTCGTGCCACCGATGTGGAGCGGGCGCGCAATGCCGGTGACATACGGTGGTTTGCCGGCGCGAACGTGGTTGGCGTTGATGTCGAGGCCGACGATGTGGTGGTCTTCGGGACAGCACAACGTGGCACCAATACTGCCAATAGTTTCCGCAAGCACCACCGATGCCCCGCCGTGGATGATGCCCATGTATTGTTGCGTGCGGCTATCAACCGGCAGAGTCGCCTTGATGAAGTCGTCGCCAATTTCAGTGACAACGAGACCCACGTGCTCGCACATGGTGCCAACGCACAGTGCATTTACCTGTTCGAGAGTCGCTTGTTTCTTCCAGATCGCCATCAACTATTCCTGCCTGTCAGGCTGTAGCGCGTCAGCACGAAAGCCGACCGTTGATCACAAGGCTTAGTTTAGCAGAGTCGAGCGTGGCGTCGATGCGCCAGATCGCCGCCAGGGTGGCTGCGGTCAATACCTCGGCTGGCGCACCGCAAGTCACTGCGCGACCCTGATCAAGCAGCAGTAGCCGGTTGCAGAAGCGCGCTGCCAATGCCAAATCATGCATCACCAGCAAAATACCGGTGCCACGTGCGGCCTCGGCTCGCAAGAGTTCCAGCACCTGCAACTGGTGCCAGGGATCAAGCGCAGCGGTGGGCTCGTCAGCCAGAATCAATTTTGGCGTGCCGGCCAGCACGCGCGCCAGATGCACACGCATCTTCTCCCCTTCAGAAAGCGTATGGAAAGCGCGGGTCTGCAAGGTGGTGATATCCGTGCCGCTCAGCGCCGCATCAATGGTGAGTTGCGCCTGCACGTTGGCAACAGAGCCATACGGGAGCCGCCCGAGGCCAACCACCTGGCGAACCGTCAGCGGCCAGTACACTGACGGTCGCTGTTCAAGATACGCCAGTTGGCGCGCACGCTTGCCAGCAGTCAGAGCTGCAATTGGTTTGTCATCGAACAGCACAGTGCCCGCATCAGCGACTTGCACCCCGGCAAGTGTTTTCAGCAAAGTGGATTTGCCGGCACCATTGGGGCCGACAATGCCCAGCACTTCGCCCGCCTGCAGTTGCAAGTCAACACTATCGAGCAGCGTGACATTGCCGGCTCGCACCGTGAGTCCGTTGGCAGAAAGCAGAGCGGCCCCCCTATTCATAAAAAAAGCACTCATATAAACAGATGCTGTTTCTTCAACAGCAAATACAGGAAGAAAGGCCCGCCAAGCACGGCGGTAATGACGCCCAACTGCAATTCCTGCGCGCCCGGCAAGACCTGCACCAGCACATCGGCCAGCAGCAGGAGTGCGGCGCCACCGGGCAATACGAACCACAACAAGCGCCCAGGTTCTGCTGCAGCCAGCGGTCGCAACAAATGCGGCACAACAAGCCCGACGAAACCGATATTGCCGCTGACCGCTACCGATGCGCCCGTGCAGCAAGCCACACCAAGGATGATCTGCCATGTGTGCTGTTTCGTGGCAAACCCAAGACTGTGCGCGGTGTCCTCACCCAGACTGAGCGCATCAAGAAAGCGGCGGTTGCGCAACAACAATACCCAGCCGACCAGCATGAACGGCAGCGCCAGCCATACTTCATTCATACTGCGGTTTGCTACCGAGCCGAGCATCCAATAAAAAATTTCCTGGAGTGCATACGGATTGGGTGCGAAGTTCAATGCCAGCGCGATAAGCGAACCTGCCAGGGCACTGAGCGCAATGCCGGCGAGAATGATGGCATTGGTGCCGGCAACCCGGCGTGCAAGTTGCAGCATCAGCAGCACTGCGAGTACAGCGCCGAAGAGTGCCGCGACCGGCAACACGAACCAGGCCAGTTGCGCGAAACCGTAGTAGAGCACAAGCACCGCACAGAGCCCGGCTGCTTGCGATACACCAAGAATGTCGGGACTGGCCAAGGGATTGCGCAGCAAACCTTGCAGCGCAGCACCGGAGATTGCCAGCGATGCGCCTACGAGCAGCGCCAACAACGCGCGCGGCAAACGCACTTCTGCCAGGATGATGCTACCGCTCGTGACATTTCCTGCGAACCAGTCACCGAGCGCGGTACTGAGATCGATGGCCGCAGGACCGCTCACCAGTTCCAGTGCGAATAGCACCGGCAGTAAGGCCAGCAAGAGCCAGACAAAACGGTTAGCGGTCATCGGTAAGTGGCCTGGCCAGTTGTTCAGAGAAAGTGTGATACGCAGCGGCCAGTTGCGGACCAGCGCACTGGAACAAAGTATCCGGCAGCTCCAGCACACGCGTGCGGCCGCGCAATGCGGCTAGCGCAGGATGTTGCAGCAGCGGATGGGCAAGCTGAGCATCAAGCACGCTACGCCGGTCAGTGAAGAGAAAGTCGGGCTCTGCAGCAAGCAACAATTCCAGAGAAAGTGGGGCGGGGCCGTACAAGCCTGCCTCTGCGGCGATGTTGCGCAGGCCGATACTGGTCAGAAATTCATGCTGTAGCGAATTTGCGCCATAGGAAAAGCCGTTGCTGGCGAAGAATACGGCGCTCTTGTTCTGCAGTTGCGGCAGCAGCAGGGCTTGTTCCGTGCGGATTGTGGCTGCAATGCCCGCAATCATCGCTTCAGCTTTCGCGCCGCTTCCTGTCAAAGCAGCAACCTGTCGGATCTGTGTGTAGACCTCATCTGCTGTTGTCGCGAAGCCGAGTCGCGCCACCGGGTGCCCGAGCCGTTCCAGCAGATTCGCAGCAAGCGTGGCGCTGAACTGGCTGGTCAGGATCAGGTCGGGTTCAAAGGCGAGCACTTCCTCAGCCTGGCCGCGATTGGCGGGAATTCCATGTGCCAGCGGCGCGAGCGAGGAGTAGTCCGGATTGGACGCGAAGTAACTCAGTGAGGCGATGCGGCTTGTGTCGACCAGAAGCAGCAGCAGCTGGTCAGTGCACAGATTCATGCTGACGATACGGCGTGGCGCTTCCTGGGCCAGAACCGGAGCGGTGAACAGTAACAGGAAGAGAAGCAGACGCAGCATGGCGGGATTGTAGAGACAATCCCGCCATGCTCAAAGCGTTTGACTGAACCGAGCCAGCAGTGCGCGGAATTCGTCTGGCGTGTTGCCGGTTTGCTCAGCGCCGAGGTCTTGTACGCTCATGCCGTAAATACCGGTGAGATTGGCAAGGTAATGAATGCTGCAGCCGAGCCGCAAAATACGCAGCACATCGAGATCGGTTACAGCGTTCATTTCCTCTTGCGAGAGTTCATAGCTCCGGCAGTAGGCATCGGGAAAGGCCTTGAACTTTTTGCGGTTGTCCGCCAAATGCAGGGAGTGGCACAACCTGTTCAGCGCAGAACCATTTTTGGCCGCGCTGCCATTGCTGATGTGAGTGGCGGGTATGCTGGTATGAGGGTCGTCCGCAGCGGGCATGACAGCCTCCTCTTTTGGATTGCGTGTGCTGGGGAGGAATTTTCGGAGTAAAGCGGCGTGGCAGCCTTGATGCATGTCAACGAAAGACGCAGGTCAACCAACAGAATTAATGCGAGTGGCAGAGCTCGTTCAGTCGCTGGTGATTCTTGATGACGATTTCGCGGCCGTCGACGCTGATGACTTCTTCCTTGTGCAGACGGCTGAAGGTGCGGCTCACGGTTTCGATGGTCAAGCCGAGGAAGTTGCCGATGTCCATGCGCGACATCGGCAGCCGCATGGCATTGGGTGACAGGTTGCGGCGGCCATAACGGCGCGACAGGCTCAGCAACAAGGTGGCGATGCGGCCTTCAGCGTTCTTCTTGCCGAGTGTCAGCATCATCTGGTGATCGTTCTCGATCTGCTTGCCCATCAATTGGAAAAAGTGATGCTGCAGCGCGGGCATGCTGCGTGAGAGCTCTTCCATCCGTTCAAAGGGAATCTCGCAAACGGTGGAGGTTTCAAGCGCCACCACATTGCAACTGTGGTCAGGAGAGCCGACACCGTCAAAGCCCAGGATTTCGCCGGGCAGGAAGAAGCCGGTGACCTGCTCTACGCCTTCGTCATCGACAAGGTAGGTCTTGATTGAGCCGGAACGAACCGCATACACGGAATGGAATTTGTCACCGGAGTGGTACAGATGCTCCCCAGCATGGATCGGGCGACTGCGCTGGATGATCTGGTCAAGCTTGTCGATGTCGTTCATGTCAATCGCCAATGGCAGGCAAAGCCCTTTCAGGTTGCAGTCAGCACAAGAGGCCTTGATAAAGCCGTGGGTACAGGCGGGTGTGGTGTTGCTTGCAAGTGACATGAGTATTCCTCTTGGGGAGGAGAGTTTCCCGAAGCGTTCAGACCTGGGCATTCTAACCCAAAGGGGAATAAAGGGGGGCGGTCTGTCCCCCGCCCCGAGCCTTTAAACAATGCTCCTGACTCGTATCCGCTGCGGAACGGCTGAGACCGCTTGCTCTAGAACCGGTAGGTGTAGCTGGCGTGCAAGGTGCGCTCCATGCCCAGGTTGTCATAGTTGTAGCCGACACCCGTAGTATCGCGGGTGCCGCGGTCTACACGTGTGGCGTACACCTTGTCGGCCAGGTTCTCCACGCGCAGCACCAGGCTATGTTCGCGGCCGTTGCCCAGTTCGAGATGTCCGGACAAATCCATCACCGTATAGTTGCCGCGCTTTTCTCCCCGACGCTCGTTCAGATCACCCACATGATCCACAGTGAACGACACACCCAAAGGTTGTACCTGTGACTGCCAGTTCAGCTGCAGTTTGCTTTCGTTTTCCGGAATGCCCTGCTGTTGCGCGCCGTTGCCGTTGAGCTCGGCACTGGAGTTGGTGTAACTGAAGCTGGTGCCCAGTGCCGGTGTCAGGCGCAGCGAGGTGATCAGTTCATAACCCGCTACCTCAACTTCGTCCGTGGTGTTGGAGAAACTCTCGCCCTCCACGCCGGCGATGTAGAAGCTGGTGTAGGACTCGATGTAGTGGGTAATGTCGCGCTGGAAGCGTGTCAATTCAACCTGCAGATTGCCGAAGCTGCCGCCGATGCTGACGTTGACGTTCTCGCTTTCCTCCGGCTTCAGGTTGGGGTTGCCTACCGAAAAGTAGTCGTCTGGCACGCCGTCTTTGTTGTCGTCATAGAGTTCATTGAGGAACAGCATCTCGGCATCGGGCAGGCGGAACGACGTGCCGATGTTGGCCTGAATATAGAGGTTGTCGGTAAAGGTGTGCTTGCCGCTGAAATTCCACACCGTCTTGGACGCAACGTTGTCGGGTTCATTGCGGCGCACGCCGAAGGCCAGCATGGTGTTGTCGAGAAGGTCTTCGGTGGTACGTACCTGCATGAAGCCGGCATTCACGGTCTCTTCGAGTTCAGCAATTCGCCATACCTCATCGGAACCGGAGAACTGCTGCCGGTCAAAACCCACGATGTACTCAAAGCCCAGCCCGAAATCCATCTTGGTCATGGCATTGAAGCCGTTGTCTTCGTAGCCCCAGAACGCGGCGTTGCTGATATAGCGCAGGGCGCCGGTGACTACGCCACCGCTCAGGGTGTTGCGAATATCAGTGAAGTGGGTGTCCCACTGGTGGCGGTAAGCTTTTACAAACAGGCCGATGTTGTCATTCACTTGCAGGTCGTACTTGAGTGTAAAGATGTCTTCCTTGCGGTCATTGAAGCTGCTGACGTTTATATACGGTTTTACGTAATCCATTTCGCCCTCTGTGCGCTGGTAATGCAGGGACAGCAGCGAGCTCTCGGTGGGAGTGAAGCCGAATTTCATGCCGGCCATGCTGATGTCGTAACCGCGTTCACGGTCGACAGCGCTGGGTTGTATGTCGCTGTCACGCCAGGGCTGGTAACCATCGCTTACTTCGTCTTTAGAGGCATAGACCACGTACTGCATCTGGTCGGTACCGGCACGGTAGTAACCATTCATGCCCCGTCCGGAATTGGTGTTGAGGTTGGCGCCGACTTGGCCATCAGCTTCCTGCTGCAAGCTCTTGGTCACCACGTTGATAACCCCGCCCACTGACTGCGTGCCGTAGTAAATCCCCTGGCCACCCTTGAGTACTTCAATGCGTTCAACCATGTGCGCGGGCACGGTATCAAGTGGGGTGGTGCCGTTGTACAAGCGGTTATTGATACGCACGCCGTCGATCAACCACAGGATGTCACCGGTGCGCGAACCCTGCAGGGACGCATCGAAGTAATCGAACTGGCCGTTCTTGGGCCGGATATGCAGGCCGGGCACCAGCATTTGCAGTGTCTGAGCCACATCGATAAAGCCTGACTGTTGGATCTGTTCAGCGGTAATCACCTCGACCTGATTACCGTAGCGGGCCAGCTCCTGCGGAATGCTCTCCTCGATGCGGCCTCCGGTGACGACGATTTCTTCAATGCTGGCCGCCTGAGCAGTTTGCAAAAGGCCGACGGTGCCGAGCGCCAACAAAATGGCGGTGTTGAGTGTTGTCTTGCGCATGCCCCTGTTCTCCCAAGGTTGTGATGAAATCGCGGGTGATGAAACGAGGCGCGCATCGTAGACCGCCACTCGCCATAAACCGAGCTTCCGGGAGTTACAGAACGGTTTAGTTAACGGTTAAAACCCGTTAATGATGCAGGCAACACGTTGAAATTCCAGAGAGTGTCGGGTGACAAGCAAAGGGCTCACGCGCACTGCAAGACTGTTTATACAAGCGCTTTGTGGCTACTATGACGCGACTCGATCACATTTTCGTTCTCAAGGGAGACCTCCGCATGCTGCAACGTTCGTTTGGTTTGACACTGGTTTTGTTGGTTGGCGGCTGTGCTGCAGTGGCCGAGCAATCCGGAGACACGGCTGCCACGCCCCCGCCCGAGTGGATCGATGTGCCGCTAAGCCCGGAAACCTGGTGGCAACAAACGGCAGTCTGGAAAACTGGCGTGCACGAAATCCCGCTTGCGGCCGGCGTCGCGTTGGAACACATGCTCACCATGAACGCTGGTGATATGGTGATTTATAACTGGACGGTTGCGATGGACGATCCTTCACTGCTGACTGCTGAGTTTCATGGCCACACCGAACGGGTAGGTACGGAACCTGGCACGGTAATGTTCTACAAGATGCACACAGACGGAAAGGAGAGTGGCACTCTGCGAGCGCCGTTTACCGGGGTCCACGGCTGGTATCTGAATAACGAGAGTGACCAAGACATTGTGGTGCGCCTGCACGTGGCGGGCTACTACACCGAGTAGTAGTCCTCGCTTACACCAGCGTAAAGCGCTGCCTCAGGGCAAATGTATTGTCCCCGTGCTGTACAGCACAGCATAGCCACCTATTAACACACGCTTGCCGCGCAGCTCGCAACGCAGCTCACCCCCGCGTGTCGATATCTGGCGCGCCAACAGGGTGTTGCGACCAAGGCGTGCCGCCCAAAACGGCACAAGGCCGCAGTGCGCGGAACCGGTAACGGAGTCTTCATCGATACCCATCTTCGGCGCAAAGAACCGGGAAACGAAATCACACTGGGTGCCGCGTGCGGAGACGACCAGACCGCGGCAGCCCAGCGCGAGGATGGCGCGGAAATCTGGTTGCAGCGTTTGTACTGCCTGCTCGTCGGCAAGTTCCGCGAGCCAGGTGCGTGAAAAGCGAGTCAATGACAACACCGGTGCGCCCAGTGCGGCAGCAACGGCAGCCAGGTTTTCCGGTTCCAGCTTTGCCAATTCAAAGGCGGGAAAATCCAGAGTGAAGAGTTCGCCTGTGCGCGTGACTACAAGCTCGCCGCTTTTGGTTTGGAAGTGGAATTCCGTTTGAGCCGGCAGCAGCTTTGCCAATACGAAAGCACTCGCCAGCGTGGCATGACCGCACAGATCAATTTCCACTTGCGGCGTAAACCAGCGCAAGCCCCAGCCCTTGCCCTCAGGGACCAGAAACGCCGTTTCGGCCAGATTGTTTTCGGCGGCAATACTTTGCATCAACGCTTCTGGCAGCCAGGCATCCAGCGGACACACGGCCGCCGGGTTGCCGCGGAACAGGGTGGCCGTGAAGGCATCGACTATATATAGGGGGAGGTTCATGGCGAACGATTGTACTTGAGCTTCCGCCGTTTCAGTTCCCACTTCTTTACAGCCCCTCAACAAAAGTCGCGGCAACATTTAATCGATACTTGTTGGAACTTTTATTGCTGAACGGACTCGGGTGATTAAAGTGTCGACCTGAACCAGTGCCGAGCTTCGGTGATGGCCTGCTGGCTGTTTGTAGATTTCCTTTAACACCTGATGGAGTTTCCAATGCAAAATAAATTTGCACATGGCGGGCATCCCCTGCGCCATACATTACTGGCTCTAGCTATTCTCAACACCGCGGGCAACGCCGCCGGCGTCATGGCAGCGGAACCACAAACCAACGGTGGTGTGGAAGAAGTAACCGTTACTGCCCGCAGACCTCTGGCAGAAAGCACCGCTGCCGCCTTGCTGGCACAGCGGAATTCCAACTCGCTGGTTAGCGTGCTCTCTGCTGATCTGATCGGTGATCTGCCAGACCAGAACGTAGCGTTTGCCGTTGGGCGTCTGCCCGGGGTTGGCATCGAACGCGACCAGGGCCAGGCCCGCTATGTGAATCTGCGCGGCGCTCCGGTGTATTGGACAACGCTGTCATTCGACGGCTTGAGCGTGGTCAGCCCTGAAGGCCGCGCTTCCCGTTTCGACAACATTCCCTCCGCCATTGCCAGCCAGATCACCGTGGAAAAAGCCATTGTGCCTTCGATGGCCGGCAACACTGTGGCCGGTAACGTGGACATCCGCACGCGCCGCGCTTTCGACAATCCGGGCCAGAAAATTACCGGCAAATTGGGGCTAGGCCGGGTTGATCTTGGCGGTGGCGACGAGATCGACAGTTCGCTCGTGTATTCCAATGTGTTCATGGACGGCAAACTGGGGCTGGTAACGCAGGGTTCGTTCTACAGCCGGGAAATGGCGACCGACAACTGGGAGACCGACCCCTATTTAAGCAATACCACTACGCCCACCAAACGCTTTGCCCGCGAGCACGAGAACAAACATTATCGTTTGACCCGCGAAAACTATTCGTTCAGCACCCGTCTTGATTTCAACATCGATGAGAGCAACTCGGTATTTGCCAGTACCATCAATACCCTGTTCCACGATGATGAATTGCGTGACAACTTCATCGTGCGTCTGGATCAGGGTACTGATGCCGCAGGCGCAAGTTACACCAGTGCCGCCTACATCAATGCCAATACGCCAACGCAAGGAACTTCATACGGCGCCCGCATCAATGCCCGCATCGATTATCGCGATAGCAGGGAATTGACCAAAACCCACACACTGGGTGGCGAACATGATTTGAACACCTGGAATGTGTCCTGGCGTCTCAACCATACCCACACGGATGACGGCCGCAACACGCCGGTAACCGCTGCGCTGCAAAGCCCGTCAAGTTTTCTGCTGCGTCCGACCGTGGAATACGATTTCCGCAATGGTGATGTGAACACCATGCGCTTGTTCAGTACCGGTGGTGTCACTGCTGCCCGTACCAAAGGCGCGCAGGTAACCAACATTGAAGACTTCCAGTTTCCGATGCAGAGCATGGGGCAGCTGATGGGCGGCGACATTACCCGCGCCGACACTTTCAAGCTCGATCTGGATCATGCGCTGGAATTGTTCGGGCTGGATACAGTCGTGGCGATTGGCGGCCTGTACACGGACCGCACCAAGACCTCGGAAGAAACCAGCTGGTCGCGCAGCTTCACCACCGGCACTATTCCGACGTTTGGCACCTTTGCTACCGACACCGGCTACCTGGGCGGTCAGGATCTGAATTACCGCTTCCGCTACACCAACCGGGCCATGACCGCTGATTTCATGGATGAGCTGATTCGCTCCGGCGTTGCCACCCAGCAGGATACCCGGGGCAATTACTGGGAAGTCACCGAAGAAATCACGGCGTTTTATGCCATGGCCACCAGTGAATTCGACTGGGGTAATGTGGTCTATGGCGCACGCGTAGAGCAAATTGAAAACACCGGTGAGGCGTATGTGAATTTCCCTGCCGTTGGCACCACGGCGGCCCAAACGAGCCTCGTCAACACCTCAAGCGATGAAACCCTGGTGTATCCGAGTGTGCACCTGAACTGGAACGCTACCGACGACATCAAAGTGCGTTACAGCCTGACCACTTCGGCGTCGCGCGCTGATTTTGATGACATGCGCCCCAACTTCACCATCAACGATGCCGCCCAGACAATTTCCGGCGGCAACCCGGAAGCAGAACCCGAACGACAGCTCGGCGCAGATGCCTATCTGGAGTGGTACCTGCAGAATGGTGGCTTCTTCTCAGCCGGCGTGTTCTACAAGGATATTCAGGATGTTTTGGTACAACAGTCCAATACCTTCGGTCTGGATACACTGGATGTGGCTGGTATCGACCGCTCCGGCTACGCGCAGACCAGCGTGGGCAATGCTGGCGAAGGTTATTTGAGCGGACTTGAGCTTGCCTACTCCGCCACTGTGGAACAGCTGGCTCAACGTCTTGATTGGCCGGAATGGACGCAAGGCTTCGGCATGAGCTTCTCCGGCACGTGGACCGCGTCTGAAGTCAACCTGCCTTCAGTAGGTGTCGTCCCGGCCCGCACCATCAACGTGCTGGGCACCTCGGACGAGGTGTACAACCTGCAAGGCACGTACGAAAAGTACGGCCTCACCGTGCGGCTCGCCTATCAGTACCGTACACCCTGGGGTCAGTCGGTGGGCAACTATCGCGTCATCGATGGCGCGGTTTATCCGGTCGACCTCGGTGACGTCTTCTGGGACACCGACGAAGAACTGGATCTCTCCGTGCGTTATCAGCTTAACAACGGGCTGGAACTGTTCATGGATGCAGTCAACCTGACCGACATGGGTGCGCGGCGTTACGGCGATCAGTCCAGCTTCCCGATCGAGTATGAAAAATTCGGGCCGCGTTACATTGCCGGGCTCCGATTCAACTATTGATCGCAGTTGCGGAGACCAGCAATGCGTAGTGGCTTTGGAGTGCTGCTGCTTTTGCCTGCGCTCGGCG
Organism: Klebsiella pneumoniae; assembly: GCA_945902215.1. Taxonomy (GTDB): domain Bacteria; phylum Pseudomonadota; class Gammaproteobacteria; order Pseudomonadales; family Pseudohongiellaceae; genus CAILUG01. The sequence continues at coordinate 24,361 of CAMDML010000020.1, forward strand.
GTGTTGCTGCCGAGCCAGTGCTGACCCCTGCTCTCGTTACAGAGCAGGTACGTCACGACACTGACGATCCGGCGATCTGGATCAACCGGAAGGATCCAGCCGCCAGTTTGGTTATCGGTACCGACAAGGATGCTGACGGTGCTCTTTATGTATTCGATCTCAACGGCAAGGTTGTGCAGGACAAAGTGGTGCGTGGCCTGCTGCGTCCCAACAATGTCGACATCGCCTACGATGTAAGTGTTGGCGGCCAACGGGTGGATATCGCCGTGGTGGCGGAACGGCTGGCACACCGGCTGCGTGTTTATCGTTTGCCGGACATGGTTGCCATCGACGGCGGCGGTATTCCGGTGTTCGCAGGTGAACGTGCCCGTGATGCTATGGGTATTGCGCTTTTCACCCGCCCGCAAGATGGCGCTGTGTTTGCTATTGTCAGTCGCTCCGATGCCTTTGCACCCACTACAGGCTATCTGCATCAGTATCGGTTGGCGGATGACGGCACTGGCAACCTGCAGGGAATTTTCACCCGTGCCTTTGGTGCCTGGAGCGGCTTGAAGGAAATCGAAGCTGTCGCGGTCGACAACGAACTTGGCTATGTGTATTACAGCGATGAAACCTACGGCATTCGCAAGTATCACGCGGATCCGCTGGCGGAGGATGCCGATGAACAGCTTGCGGAATTCGGGCGCAATGACTTCGCGCGTGATCACGAGGGGCTTTCATTCTACAAACGCGAGGACGGCTCAGGTTACCTGCTGGTCTCGGATCAGCAGGCCAACCGCATCAATATCTATGCCCGCGAGGGTTCAACGACCAATCCCCATGAACACACCTTGCTCGCCCGGGTGAACTTGGCCACTCTCGAAAGCGATGGCAGCGACATCACGACTGCACAATTGCCGGGGTTTGCTGGCGGCTTGTTCGTAGCGATGTCTGCTGACAGAACTTTCCAGTATTACACGGTGGAAGCGCTGTTGCGGGTGGCGGGGCTGGCGCCCTGAGCCTGCTGTGCTGAGACTGGGGCAATACCGGTAGCCACTGCGTTCCTACACGAAGGCCAGCAGTAACTCATTTAGGAATTTCAGGCCAGTTTCGGTTGCTTGCAGCTTGGCCGCTGCGGGCTGCAGCAAGCCGCGCCGGCGCAGGGAGGCCAAGGCGTCCTCAATGGCGGCCAGTGGCAAGCCGGTGCGCTCGGTGAAACTCTGCAAGGGAACTCCCTCACTCAGGCGCAGCGCATTCATCATGAATTCCAGCGGTAACTCTGCTTGTGGCACGGCTTTCTTTTCCGCTGTGAACTCAACTGCGGGATCCAAAGTGTTGGCAGACAAATAGTGGGCAGGCATCCGGGTTTTGCGCGTGCGCAGAATTTGCTGCGACTGCTCTTGAGATGACGGTAAAGTGATTTTGCCATGCGCACCGGCGCCAATGCCGAGGTAGTCGCCGAACTGCCAGTAGTTCACGTTGTGCCGCGCCTGTCGTCCCGGTTTACAGTAGGCCGAGATTTCGTAACGTGCGTAGCCGTGCTCGCCCATCAGCGCGATGCCAGCCTCTTGCATTTCTGCAATCGCATCATCCTGCGGCAGGGTTGGCGGTCTCCGGAAAAATTCGGTATTCGGTTCAATCGTCAGTTGATACCAGGACAGATGGGTGGGGGCGCACGTGATTGCTGTCGTCAGATCGGCCAGCGCCTGTGCGGTGTCCTGACCCGGCAGCCCAAACATCAAATCGATATTGAAATTATCAAAGCCGGCGTTGCGGGCGAAGTCCGCGGCGCGCAGTGCTTCGTCACCGTCATGGATACGGCCGAGTTGTTTCAGGTGGGCGGCATTGAAACTTTGCACGCCGATGGACAGGCGGTTGATGCCGGCTGCACGAAAGCCGGTGAACTTCTGCAGCTCGGCGGTGCCGGGGTTGGCTTCCAGAGTGATCTCTATATCAGCAGCGAAGGGAATCAGGTGCTCGATTTCCGCCAGCAGGCTTGCAAAGGCCACAGGTGAAAACAGGCTCGGCGTGCCACCGCCGATAAAAATGGATTGCAGGGTGCGACCTTGAATATAGTTTAAGTCAGGGTGCAAGTCCGCGCGCAAGTCGGCGAGAAGCGCCTGCACATACTCTACTTCGGGCAGATCACCATCGCGCTGATGAGAATTAAAGTCGCAATAGGGACATTTGCGCACGCACCACGGAATATGGATATACAGGCTTAGCGGGATAAATGGGTGGATAAATGGGGACATGATAAATGGGGACAGACCACAATTATTCATAGCGATTGGTTAGATGAGGTCAGCGATGGTTCTGAATAATTGTGGTCTGTCCCCATTTATCTCCCATTTATCCAGCAACTGCCGCAGTGCCTGACCGCGATGGCTGAGCGTGTTCTTTACCTCAGGGGGCAATTCAGCGGAACTGCAATGATGCGTGGGCACGAAGAACAGCGGGTCGTAGCCAAAACCTTGAGCACCGGAAGGCGCCTCCAAAATCAAGCCTTCCCACGTGCCCTGGCACACCAGCGGCATGGGATCGGACGGAAAGCGCTGCAGCACGATGACGCATTGGAAACGCGCGGTGCGTTTGGCGCGGGGGATGCCTTCCATTCTTGACAGTAGCAGCGCGTTGTTCGCGGCGTCACTGGAATTGCCGGCTCTGTGCAGATTGGCGAAGCGTGCGGAATAGATCCCGGGTGCGCCGCCGAGCGCATCCACTTCCAGGCCGGAATCGTCAGCGAGGGCGGGAAGTCCGGTCAGACTGCTTGCATGGCGCGCTTTCAGGATCGCGTTCTCGACAAAGGTCAGGCCGTCCTCAATGGCTTCAGGAATGGCGAAAGCAGATTGCGGTGTCAGCGTTACAGCCTCCGGCATGTGCTGCAGAATTGCCTGCAGTTCCTGCAGCTTTTTGCGGTTGTTGCTGGCGAGGACGATGGTTTTCATTGTGCGTACAGCTGGGTTTCCCACTTGATCTCATGCGCTGGCCCCAGTGCTTCGGGCTGCACTTCAACCGTAAAGCGCAGGAGTTCCGCATTGGAAAAATCAAACTGGCCGATGTAATAAATGGCGTCGCCTTCGCGGATCTCGGTGAAGGTAATTTCAGAAGACTGTTGCATCAGGTTGCTTTTGCCGCCGGTGAGCACGGCAGTGACTGGCGTGGTAGAGCCGTTGGCTTCATTGCGCAATACCGAGATGTTCAGGAAGGCCCGGCGCTCGGCGCGCGCAATGGCATATTGCTCTGCGATTTCTGGCGTGAGGAAGGTGCTGTTCACCGCGATGTAGTGCACGGTGTAGTTGCGAAAAGAGTCGCCGAAAGTTTGCTCGTCGGCACGCGCGGTGTGGCAGGCCATGAGCAGCAGGAAGGCGAAAGGTGTCAGAGAAATGTTGCGCATAAAGTGCCTACGTGGATCAGGTTGTAACAATACTCTGACACCCTTGCTTACCGGGTAATGTGGTAAATCGCGTTGATGCCAAAGAAGTTGGGCCGCAAATGCATCAGGAAACTGCCGCGATGGCGGTCGTCAACCACGGTGCGATTCAGCACCTTGATGCACTTGCGCGCGCAGAGCCCATCGAAGTCGCTGATCGTGCAGTGATGCAGATTTGGGGTGTTGTACCATTCGTAAGGCAGCGACGGCGACTTCGGCATGCTACCGTTTCTCAGCAGCGACATACGATGGCGCCAGTACGCGAAGTTCGGAAAGGTCAGAATGCAGTTCTTGCCGACGCGCAGCATTTCATCAACGATCACGTCCGGCTTGTGCAGTGCCTGCAAGGTTTGTGCGAGCACCACGGTATCAAAGCTGCCGCTCTCGAAATTGGAGAGGCCTACCTTGTCCATGTCTTGCTCGATTACGTTGACTCCCGCTTCGAGACAAAGACGAATGTTCTCCGAATCGATTTCAAGGCCGAACTCGCGCACTTGCTTGGTATGTTTGAGATGGGCGAGGAAGGAGCCATCACCGCAGCCCAGATCGAGCACGCGGCTGCCGGGGGTGATCCAGTCCTGAATCAAGAGGAGATCAGCGCGCATCAGGACTTTCCTCCTGTTTTTCGTGCAGGGTTACACTCAATGGCCACACGACCGAGATAAGCGCGCAAAGCCGCCATGTAGCGCGGGATCGGCAGCAGGAAGGCGTCGTGGCCCTCATCGGCCTCGATTTCGAGATAGCTGACATCACGCTTGGCCTTCAATAAAATTTCGACCAGCTCGCGTGAACGCTCCGGCGCAAAACGCCAGTCGCTGCTGAACGACATCACCAGAAATTTGCAGTTGCTGTTGGCGGAGGCGTTGCCGGCGAAAGCCAGAGAAAGGTCGCCGTCGTAATCCACCGCCGGGTCAAAGTAATCGAGGGTCTTGGTGATCAGCAGATACGTGTTCGCGTCGAAGTTCTTCGAGAAGGCTTCGCCCTTGTACTGTAAATAACTCTGCACCTCGAAATCACTTTCATCGATGCCATAGCTGAGCTTGCCGTTGCGCATGTCGCGCCCAAAATTGCCGGCCGTTGCGTCTTTGCCGAATTTCTCGCGCATCAGTGCATCTGATAAATAAGTAATATGGCCGACCATGCGCGCCAGCATCACACCTTTGCGTGGATAGGTGTTGAAGTCATAGTAACGACCCTTGTGAAAATCGGGATCGCTCATGATCGACTGGCGTGCCACTTCATTGAAGGCGATGTTCTGCGCCGACAACTTGGGTGCGGCGGCAATCACCAGCGCGTGGCGCAGCCGATCCGGATAGCTGATTGCCCAGCGCATTACCTGCATGCCGCCGAGACTGCCACCGATCACCGCTGCCCATTGTTGGATGCCGAGCCGGTCGGCAAGACGTGCCTGGCTGTTGACCCAGTCGCGCACGGAGATGATCGGAAAATCAGGGCCAAAAGGTTTGCCGGTGTCGGGATTGATCGATGAGGGGCCGGTACTGCCGGCGCAACCCCCCAGATTATTGAGGCACACGACAAAGAAATTGTTGGTGTCGAAGGGTTTGCCGGGGCCGATGCAATAGTCCCACCAGCCGGGCTTTTCTTTCGGGTTTTCCGCGTCGTAGTAGCCAGCGGCATGATGATCGCCGCTGAGCGCGTGACAGACCAGGATGGCATTGGAGTGTTCGGCGTTCAGCGTGCCGTAGGTTTCCACCATCAGGTCGTAGCGTTCGATGATGCGGCCACTGCGCAGGGTCAGCGGCTGGTCGAAATGCAGCTTGTTCGGTTTGACGAGGCCAACTGAATCCGCGGGAATCTGTTTGCCGGGGCTTGTCATCAGATGCCTATGACGAAATCGGGTTGCAGACCCAGGCCGCGTGCGAGCGTGCCCACCACCATGATTTCGGTCACGTTAATCGCCAGGAAAATAAAAATCGGCGACAGATCCAACCCGCCCATCGGCGGAATGATGCGCCGGATGCGCGAGTAGATCGGTTCGAGAATCTGGTAAACGACCAACAACAGCGGATTGCCACTGAACGGCGCGACAAAACTGGCTACGATCGAAATCACCAGCGCATAGAAATAGATGTTGAGGATAAAGTCGACCAGGCCAACGAAAGCCCAGGCCACGATGATGCCGATGCTGGGCAGGTTGTAACCACCGACCCAAATCAGCAGCGCAGTGAAAGCAGAGCTCAGTACGAGCGCGAGGATCAGTGATGCGAAGTCAATGCCGCGATAGCCGGGAATCACGCGGCGGAACGGCTTTAGTGCAGGCGACGTCACTTTGACGATGGCCTGCGACACCGGGTTGTAGAAATCGGCACGCACCGCCTGCAACAGGAAGCGCACCAGCACCGCCAAAATGTAGAGGCCGCCCAGGTTGGTGATGATTAGTGACAGGGTTTGTGACAATGATGCGCCCATGAATCGCGGTGCTCTATATTTTTTATACAAGAAATTTTTATTTACCTGCCGCCAGCTCTTTGGAGCGCGCGGCAGCTTTACCCAGCGCACGCTCCACGAGCTCGCCGAAGGCTTCACTTTCGAACTGTTTAATTGCGGCTTCGGTGGTGCCGCCGGGAGAAGTCACACGGCGCCGCAGTTCCGCGGTATCCACATCACTGCCAAGGGCAAGCTTCGCGGCGCCGTACGCTGTTTGCAGTGTCAGTGCTCTGGCCACAGTGGCTGGCAGTCCGAGTTTGGTGCCCGCCGCTTCCATGGCTTCCATCATCAGAAAAAAATAGGCCGGGCCGGAACCCGACAGGGCCGTAACAGCATCCAGTTGTTCTTCAGTATCCAGCCAGCACACCAGGCCCACGGCTTTGAGGATGGCGTCGGCACTTTTCTGCTGCGCCAGAGTGACCTGCGCATTGGCAAATACACCAGTCGCTCCGGCCAGCACCAGTGCCGGCGTGTTCGGCATGCAGCGCACGATGGCCTGCTTGGCGTGAGTCCATTGCTGGAGACTGCCGATTTGAATGCCGGCAGCAATGGATATAAGGAGGCAAGACTTGGCGACCAGCGCCGTTTTCAGGGGGCTGACCACCGCGGCCATGACTTGGGGTTTGACGGCCAGCACAATGACACTGCAGTGTTGCACAAGGTCCGCATTGGCAGCCGTGGTATGTACACCTTTGGCCGCAAGCACGGCGAGTTTGTCGGTATCAGTACCGGAAGCCCACAGGCGTGCGGGTGCGACCCCGTCGGTAAGGAGCCCTTCTATAAGTGCGGCGGCCATGTTGCCGGCACCAATAAAGCCGATGGTGGTGTCTGCGGAAATCATCGGGGCATTGTACAGAAGCGCACGAAGGGGGACAGAGCACTTTTTCTTAAGGCGAAAAAGTGGTCTGTCCCCGTTTGCCAAATACATCTGTACCTATGCGTACCAGGGTGGCTCCTTCGGCTATCGCGGCCGCGCAGTCCTGACTCATGCCCATCGACAGTTCCCGGCACTCGGTATGGCCGCGGGCCTGCAAGTCGGCCAAAGCAAGGGCTAATAGATGAAAGGCTATGCGCTGGGTGGTGAAGTCTGGGGCGGGTGCAGGGATGGCCATCAACCCGCACAGTTTCAGATGGGGCAGGGTGCTGACCAGATCGGCGAGGGCAGGGAGCTCCCCGAGACTAATGCCGGACTTGCTGGCTTCGCCGCTAACGTTTACCTGTATCAGCACATTCAATGGCGCTGTGCCGGGCGGGCGCTGGTCGTTCAGGCGGCGCGCAATCTTGTCCCGGTCCACGGTATGCACCCAAGCGAAGTGCTCGGCCAATTCGCGGGTCTTGTTGGACTGGATCGGGCCGATGAAATGCCAAGTGATGTCTGTGGGCAGGCTCTGCATTTTATTCAGCGCCTCCTGGACGTAGTTTTCCGCGAAGTGGCGCTGGCCCGCGTCATATGCCGCCATAAGCTTGTCGGCGCCGTGGGTCTTGCTGACGGCCAGTAATTGCACGGAACCGGGGACTCGCGCATACTCCCGCTCACTTTCGGCAATGCGTTGGCGCACAGCTTCCAGCAGGGTGGCTACGGAATCAGCAGTAGAAGAAGTCATCGTTCCCAACACTCACTTTATACAACACCGACATGACACCGACATGACACCGACATGACACCGACATAGCGCGCGGATCAATACACGGATTATAGGAGCCACACCCGGCCATGAATATCCAGGAATTGCTGAATTTCAGCGTCAGTCAAAAAGCATCAGATCTCCACCTTTCCGCCGGCATGCCGCCGGTGATCCGTGTGGACGGCGATATCCGCCGCCTCAATGTCGAGCCCATGGACCACAAAGAGGTCCATGCCCTCATTTACGAGATCATGAACGACAAGCAGCGCAAGAACTACGAGGCCGATCTAGAGGCTGACTTCTCCTTCGAAATTCCGGGCCTGGCCCGTTTCAGGGTTAACGCCTTCGTGCAAAACCGCGGCGCCGGTGCGGTGTTCCGTACCATCCCGTCGAAGATCCTGTCGATGGAACAGCTCGGCATGGGAGAAATCTTCAAGAAGATTTCCGAAAACCCGCGCGGCCTTGTCTGCGTCACCGGGCCGACCGGTTCGGGCAAGAGTACTACCCTCGCCGCGATGGTCGACTACATCAACGCCAACCACTACCACCACATTCTGACCATTGAAGACCCGATCGAATTCGTGCATGAAAGCAAGAAGTGCCTGATCAACCAGCGCGAAGTGCATCGTGATACACACAGCTTCCAGGCCTCGCTGCGCTCCGCCTTGCGCGAAGACCCTGACATCATCCTGGTGGGCGAGTTGCGCGACCTTGAAACCATTCGCTTGGCACTCACCGCCGCCGAAACCGGCCACTTGGTGTTCGGTACGTTGCATACCACCTCCGCTGCGAAAACCATCGATCGTATCGTCGACGTATTTCCTGCTGAGGAAAAGGACATGGTGCGTGCGATGTTGTCCGAATCGCTGCAGGCCGTAGTGTCGCAGGCGTTGTTGAAGAAAGTCGGCGGCGGCCGTGTTGCCGCGCACGAGATCATGATCGGCACCCCCGCCATTCGTAACCTGATCCGTGAAGCCAAGATTGCGCAGATGTACTCCGCCATCCAGACCGGTGCACAAGTAGGTATGCAGACACTCGACCAGTGTCTGAAAACCATGGTCCAGAAAGGCATCGTCGACAGAAACGAAGCAAAACTGAAAGCGAAGTCGCCGGACACGCTATGATCCAGACAAATCGGCAAGCAAATCGAATTACAGCTTGCGAACCCTGAAGTTGCGGCCCTTGATTTTCCCCGCGCGCAATTTTTCCAATACAACATCTACCAGCTCCCGCGTCACGGCTACATAGGCGCGGGTTGCAAACACGTCGATCTTGCCCACCTGCTCTTTCTGCAAACCACCGTCACCGGTAAGTGCGCCCACAATATCGCCAGGCCGTAATTTGTCCTGGCGGCCGGCATCGATGACCAGTGTGCGCATGGCAGGCGCCAACATTGCGCTGCTGCCACCCTTCGCGGGAAGCTTGCTCCATACCAGCCTGGTACCGAGCAACTCTTCAATTTTTGGCACGCGGCTCATTTCACTTGAAGCGACCAGACTCATCGCCACACCGGTTTCCCCGGCGCGGCCCGTGCGGCCGATGCGGTGTGTATGAATATCCGCACTGTTGGGCAATTCAAAGGCAAGCACCAGGGGCAGGGCTTTGATGTCGAGGCCGCGCGCGGCCACATCGGTGGCGACCAGCACGCGACAACTGCCATTGGCAAATTGCACCAGGGTTTCGTCGCGGTCGCGTTGTTCCAGATCACCGTGCAGCGCCAGCGCCGGAATGCTGCGCTTCCACAAAAAATCCTTTAGCTCGTTCACATCAATCTTGGTGTTGCAGAAAATCAGGCAACTTTCGGGTTGCTGTTGCAGCAACAAGGTGAGCACGGCACCGGGTTTGGCGTCGATCTCCGCTTGATAGAACAGTTGCTGAATCACACTGGCGTCGTGCTTGCGTTCAATCGTCACAGCCAGCGCCTGCTTCTGGAACTGCTGGCTGAGCGCGCGGATCTCTTTGGGATACGTGGCAGAGAACAGCCAGGTGTGGCGCGTGTCCGGAGTACGCTTGAGGATATCGGTGACGTCATCCAGAAAGCCCATGTCCAGCATGCGGTCGGCTTCATCGAGTATCACGGTTTGCAAGGCATCGAAGCGCAGCGCTTCCTTATTGCACAAATCAAGGATACGGCCCGGCGTGCCGACAATGATGTGCGGCTCATGCGTCAGTGACGCCAGATGCACACCAATGGGCGTGCCGCCGCACAGGCTCAGCACTTTCACATTGGGAATGAAACGCGCCAGTGCACGAATTTCCTTGCTCACCTGGTCGGCGAGCTCACGCGTGGGACACAGCACCAGACTTTGCAGACGAATCTTGTCCGTTTGCAGGAGGGCCAGCAGCGCAAGACCAAAAGCAGCCGTCTTGCCACTGCCGGTAAGTGCTTGGGCGACGACATCCTGACCTTGCAGCATGGGTGGCAGCGCAGCAGCTTGAATGTCGGTCAACTCAAGGTAGCCGAGGGCGTCGGTAGCTTGGATCAGGCTGAGGGGAAGAGCGGGAACTTCAGAGAACTTTGTCATTTGGGGTCAGAGTAAAAATAGGATGCAGTATCAGGGAAAGCCTATATGGATGTTATCCCATTTTTACTCTGACCTCGCTTCAGAGAACCAACTCTCGAGGAGCAATTGCGCCACCATGGCATCCACTTCGGTGCGGGCCTTGGGGCGCTTGCCAATCAGTTCGGCATTCACACGCGTGATCTCGCGCGCGGCACGTGTGCTGAGCCGCTCATCAACACTGTGGCAGGGTTTGCCGTAGCGTTCGGTCAGCAGCTTCGCAAAATGGGTTGCGCGCCCGGTCATGTCGCTGTCAGTGCCATCCATGTTGTAAGGCATGCCGATAACGAAAGCGCCGGGTTTCCACTGTTGTACGAGCTTGTCGAATTCAGCCCAGGCGACTTCGTTGTTGCGAACGGGTACCACAGCAAGGCCCATCGCTGTGCGCGTAACAGTCTGCCCTACAGCCACGCCAATCTTGCGCGTGCCAAAGTCGATGCCGAACAAAGTGAGGGCGGTGCCGGTTTGCACGGGGTTGTTGGGGGTGTTGAGAGTGTTGTGATTGTTTGGCAACTCAGGAGTAACCGACTTCAGACGTGAGCTGCGAGAACGAGAAGCCCAGAGTGGAAGTGGCCATGTTGGGTTTTTGGGCAAAGTCTTTCGAGAAGATGATGTCTTTGGTGGCGGGGCAGGTCAGCCACGAATTTTCTTTCAGCTCTTGCTCCAGCTGCCCAGGACTCCAACCGGAGCAGCCAAGCGCCACCAGATAATTATCCGGCCCCTCACCACGGGCAATGTCGGCGAGAATGTCGCGGGAAGTGGTAATGGTGATGCCATCAGTGATCACCATCGAGGAGGGCCAGCGTGGCGCAGAGTCATGCAACACAAATCCCTTCTCCGTTTCCACCGGCCCGCCCGACAACACAATCTGGCTCGCCGCCGGCCCGCGCGTGTCATCCATACTGAGCTGATCGAAAATTTCAGAAAGCTCCAGCTTGATCGGCAGATTGATGACAAGTCCCAGTGCGCCCTCATCGGTGTGCCGCCACATATAAATGACAGTGTTCGCAAAATAGGAATCCTGCAGTTGCGGCATGGCAATCAGGAAGTGGTCGACGAGGGAGGTGTGTTCCGTGGGGCTCATGGCGCTAGCCTACCAGAAGCAATTGGGAGCGGACTACCGGAAATGTAATCGATCCCGGTTTTCACCAGGGGTGGTTTATAATTCCGGCCTGCGCAGGATCGCTTGCTAACATTTGGTTATTGCAGCAATTGATTAACGCTTCAGAGTGGATCTCACTGAGTCTCTACGTTTTGGTTGCGCTGGTTTGGCCGGCGCCGGATCGGCGCATAGAGCGTGCGCTTGTCGGTGATTTCGAGCGGGTCGACATTGGCGCGTAGCTGGGGGGGGCGCGAATTAAGAATCAGCGGTTGCGTCATCAACGAAACGGCCTTGGCATCTTTGGTTGGTGGGAAAAGTTGCCAACTTCCATGATTTGGCCGCAGGCACCACCTCAAGAGTGTTCGCCAATACGGGTGCATTGGTCGCCACGATCATCATTGTTGTGATTGCCATCCTGCTGTCATTCTATGCCTTGGCACTGAAGAGACGAGCTGTTCTAAGCCGAATATGAGGTGTCAGGATCAATACCTGAACCAAGCGGAGGGTTTTTAATCTCCAAAATCCAGGGCCTGTTGCTGGGGCTTGACGGCGAAATCAGGGCAATTATTGCCCTGGCTTTGGCAAAAAAGGGCCAGAAATAGCAGGTGTCAGAGGCGGATTATTGCGTAACACACTGTAATAACGAATAATAGGCGGTAGGATCGTATTTATTACAGGGCGATTCAAACAGTCCATTCCCGAAACGGTGAATTCGGGAAGGGAAATATCAATATCATTCACCAATTAAAAAGTGAAAGCAAAATGAGCAAAGGTACAGTGAAGTGGTTCAACGCGGATAAAGGCTTTGGTTTTATTACTCCGGAAGATGGCGGCAAAGATTTATTCGTCCATCATTCGGAAATCAAGAGTGGCGGCGGTTTTGCTACCTTGAAAGATGGCCAGAAGGTTGAATTTGAAGTTGGCCAGGGCCAGAAAGGTCCATGCGCAAACAATGTCAAACCGCTTTAATCCGCCTGGATTAAAAGCATTCCAAAGAATCAAAAGGGTCAGGGTAATTTGCTAGCCAAGTTACTCTGTCCCTTGGATTCCACCTTTCTAGAAACTGCTGAACGTATCCCCCTGATGAAACTGCCAGGTGCGGATGATTTCGAGCACGTCCACGTTGGCGCTTAGTTCAGGCGGGAACGGGGCGAAGGGCGCGGCGAGTTTGACGATGTTGATAGCGGCTTCGTCGAGCACGCGTTCGCCGGAAGAGCGCAGGATGCGAATGTCGTTGACGGTGCCATCAGGATTGATGGACACCATCACGCGCAGCGTGCCGTAAATTCCCTCTGCTGATGCCTGATACGGATAATTGAGGTTGCCAATGGCCTCAATGCGCTTGCGCCAATTGTCCAGATACAGCGCGTCGTATGCTTCCTTGGTTGACGCAGACGAAATCGTATAGCGGCGCGGACGCTTGGCATATTCCTGACGGCGCAGATCGAGTTGGGCTCTGAGGCTGGAGATGGTGTCGTTGCGATCGACTGGTGTCACCGGGCCTGCATCGGCCGGGGGGGCGGGTTCGCTCTCGGCAGTGTCCGGCAAGGGAATGTCGCTGTTGGTGCTGGTAAGCACCTGTTCCGCTGCTTGTGGCGGTGCAGTGGGGCGTTCCTCAAGATAGTCGCTGACTTCCCGGATTTCGTTGTCGTTGAAGCGCGATTCAAAAGGCGTGGCTGGCGCCAACGTTTCATCTTCGCTGCCGCTGCCTTCCTGGTTCGCCTGCGCGATGAAGTCGGCATCTTCCGGTGCTTTTGCACTGCGGTACGATGCCAGCGTAACTTCCAGGGAGGAGGTGTTGTTGCTTTCCTTCACAGCGGTAAAGCCGAGGCCGAGGATCAGCATCACATGCACACACACGGACAGGAACACCGTGAAGCCGAAACGCTCTTGCGTCAGCCCCAGCGAATCTCCCTCGATATCCAGCGTGGCCATGCTTCAGTTCACCTCTTCTGAAGTTTTGCTGCAATGCAGTCCATCAGGTCGCCGGCGATATCCAGTTTAAAGGCGGCATCGAGTTCGCGTACGCAGGTGGGGCTGGTGACGTTGATCTCGGTCAGATAGTCGCCAATGACATCCAGGCCGACGAACATCAGGCCTTTGGCTTTCAGCGTGGGGCCCACCTGCGCGCAGATCCATTTGTCGCGCTCCGTCAACGGTTGGCCGCGTGCGGTGCCGCCGGCAGCAAGGTTGCCGCGGGTTTCATTTAAGGCCGGAATTCTTGCCAGCGCGTAACCGACATGCTGGCCGTCAATCATCAGTATGCGTTTATCGCCGTCCTTGATTTCAGGAATGAATTTCTGCGCCATGATCTGGCGCGTGCCGTGTTCGGTCAGCACTTCAATGATGACACTGACGTTGGCATCGCCCGGTTTGATGCGGAAAATGTTGGTGCCACCCATGCCGTCGAGCGGCTTGAAGATCACGTCTTCGTGCTTGTGGTAGAACTCGCGCAACAGGCTCTTGCTGCGGGTGACAAGGCCGGGCGGGCAGCACTGCGGGAACTCGGTGGCGAATACCTTCTCATTACAATCGCGCAAACTTTGTGGTTTGTTGACGACCAAAGCGCCGTGCTCTTCGGCGCGTTCGAGGATGTAGGTGCTATAGATGAATTCGTTGTCGAAGGGTGGGTCCTTACGCATCAGGACGACATCCATCTCGGCCAGCGGGCGACGGATGGTTTCGCCGAGGGTGTACCACTTGTGCGGGTCGTAGTGCACCTCAATGGCCGACATCTCGGCCATCGCCACGCCATGTTCCAGATAGAGATCGTCCTGTTCGATGTACCAGAGCTCCCACTTCCGCTTCTGGGCGGCGAGCAGCATGGCCAGCGTGGAGTCTTTCTTGAAGTTGATGGCTTTGATGGGGTCCATCACGACCGCGAGTTTGACTGTCATGGCGTCCTGAATCGGGGAAAAATCGTGTCGAAGTATAACATGGCACCCACCTGCGGCTGTCCGCCAGCAAGCTTAAGTCTTGACACCCACCTGAACCATTGCCCTGTGAGGCCGGAACCGGTGGTGCGTTGCCGGGACCGTAGGCGCACATCCATGTGCACTTCGACTCGGGCCATCCATGGCCCTCACACGTCCCCGCAACGCACCACCGGTTCCGACCTCTCGCGGCAAAGCCCAAAGTGGGTGATGTCCAGAATCCACCAGCAATGAAATTGGCGGGAATTGCAGACCTGTGCTATTACGAAGACGCACCCGAAACCCGACAGGACATTGTGTATGGAAACACGACTGCAAGTGCAATCACCACGGGCCGGCGCTGCGCCTGCGGCCAAAGTGGCTTTGGTCGTGGATGCCAACCCGGCGCTCCTGCAAACCCTCGACAGCATCCTGCACAGCAGCGGCTGGACCTGTGTTACAGCAACCGACACGCTGTCGGCACTCTGCTGTGTGGTGGAGCATGCTCCGCAAGCAGTACTGATCGATGCCGATGCCGGCCCGCTCAGCGTGTGGCAATTCAGCGCACTGTTGCGCCAGCATCCCGACTACCGGCATGTGCGTCTTATAGTCAGCAGCAACCGTGACGACGTGGTGGAGCGGGCGCGCGCTGAGGCCGCCGGCGCAGAATGTTTTCTGGTCAGACCCTTTGCCGTAGATGAAGTGCTGGGCATTCTCAGCGCGCGCAGGGCGTCTCGGTAGCATGAACGCAGACCTCCAGCCGCTGGCTCTGATTCTGGACGACTCACCCTTTCTAGCCCTGCATCTCGCGCAGCAGCTCGGCGCACTGGGTTTGCGCGCGCAAAGGACCGCTAGCAGGGAAGAACTACTGACACTGGCCGGCAGCGCGGCAGTCGTGTTGATCGAACTGCAACAGTTTGCCGCGAATGGTTTTCAGGTGACGCGCGAACTTGCTTCCTCCTGTTCCTGTCCTATCATCCTACTGTCCGGGACGGGCCGCAGTACTGATCTGCACTGGGGTTTGCGTGCCGGTGCACGCGCCGTGTTGACCCGGCCGGTACAGGCAAGCGCCTTGCACTCGGCGTTGCAACAACTGGGCTGCTGTGGGGAGGCATGTCCATGATGCCGGTAGCCACCGCGGGGTTACTGCAAGCCGCGCTTAAGGAAGAGTTGCAACAACTCGAACCGCAGTTCCTGCCGTTGTTTGGCGCTGGTCGGGAACGACGTGCCGCACCCACAGCGCGTACGCATGCGGCACTGAAAATGTTGGTAGCACTGACCCGTTTTTTCCCGGCGGAGCACCGGGTGCGCAATGCCGGCAAGCAACTGGAGATGATATGGCCGCCGCTGGTGCATGAGCCGCGCGGAGCCGTCGCCGGCAAATTGCTGCACTATTATTTCCGTGTGCGCCAGGATCTGCTCGGTACGCCGGCTGCGGCGCTGCAGCAGCAGTTGCAAGATATGGTACAAGCCGGCATCGACCAAACGCTGAGGAATCCAGGCACGGAGCACGGTGTGGACTGCCTGCAACGGCTGCAACAATTGGCGGTCTTTCTGCCAGAATTGCCAACACCGGCGCTACCCCCAGCGCGGCTGTCGTCGTTGGTACAGCTATACAAGTGGCAGCAACAACTGGAGCTGGCCGCTGCCGCTGAGCACCCGGAGCTGACGGCGGCACAGCAAGTGCTAACGCCCTGGTTAGAGGAATCGCGCGACCGTTGCGCAGTGCTGTATGCCGCATCGGACTGGAGTCTGGGCTATTTCTGTCAATCGGGATTGGCACGCAGCTTGTGGCAGTTACGGTGGCTGCCAGCTTTCGCCGGTGATGCTGCAAAGACGGAGTGGCTGGCAGCTGCAGGCGATAACTGTCTCGACCTGCACCTGGCGGGAACCACACCGCATGCTGACCTTGTGCAAGACTGGCTGGTCACACTATTCACAACCTCGCGTGTGAGGGCTGCAGAACCCTCATCCAATACGCCCGCTGAACCTGTGCTCGATCCCGTATTACAGGTAGCGTATGAGCAGGAACTTGCACATTACCGAACGCAAGTGTTGGAAACGCTTGCGCAGGGAGCGCCGTTACGGGTTACCGCACACCTGATCACGATGCTTTACAAAGCAACATGGATCTTCACAGCCGCTGCCAGTAAACACTGGGCGCGTCTTAGTCATTGTGCATATCGCGTGGCGGTGCAGTTTTGGCGCATCAAACAGCCCTTGCCGATGGAATGCCATGCTGTGCTCTGGCGCATGTGGCTTGCTTTGGATACTCCGGTTGCCCCTGACACATTGCGCAACTGGCGCGAAAGCTTGTTGCAGCACTGGCCGAATTGGACCGGTGATGGCAAACGTGTCATTGCGTTACAGGCCGATGCAGAGCGAGCCATGCCGCTTGATGCGGTACCGCTGTTGTTGTCTGGTTCTTTCGCCACGCTGGTGTGGGTGCCGGCAGAAAGTTTCGGGGAGTCGCCCGCTTCGGAAGTCTCCAGGCAATTATTACAAGAATTGACTCTACTCGAAAAAGGCGCAGCCGCAATGAAAGTGTGGCCGCTCGAACAACTGTGTACGTTGTTGATCGCCATTTTCGAAGCGCATTTGCGCGAGGCTGCAGTGCTGCCGGCCACCTTGCTGCAAACCGCACATAGACAGTTGGTAAATATGCTGGACCAGTCGGCTGCCTGGCAGGAAGCGCAGTGCGATGAATCTCTGATCAGGGAGCTTGAGGCTTGGCTCACGCACCGCAGCGTCAGCCGCGAACCGATGCCTGGCATGGAGGCGCATGCTATGAACACAAGTGCGTTGCAACTGCGCGAGCAGCTACTGGCCCATCTCGGCCCGCTTGCAACAGTGCTGGAAAGGCCGGTACGTTTGCAGCTCGATATGGGCGGTGTGGGGCTTGATGAAGGCAGAGTGGCGCAGGTGGTCGACTGCCTTCGGCCGCTGGTGAAGTTCATGCTGCTCGACCGGTCGGTGGATGCGCATGGCCGCCATGCCATGCACAAACCCCGGGTGAGCACGCTGACTGTAACACTGCGTGCCACCAGTGCAACACTGATCCTGTCTGTTGCTGAGGACAGTCATGAAGAGGCGCTGCCGCAATCTGAAGTCCAGCGTCTGCAACGGCGGCTGCCGCGTACCGCTGGGCCGCTGGTGTGTGAGTCGCGTGCGGGGCTGGGGCGCTGTTTTAGCCTGACGCTGCTTTAAGCCAGAATCTCGCGCAACTGCTGCGCCGCCAGTTCAAACGAGAAACAGCGATCAATGTTGGCGAGACCTGCGTCTGACAGTTTCAACCAGAGTTGCTCGTCGTCGTAAGCCAGCACGATCAGGTTGGTGAAATCTTCAGGATCGTCAGCGATTAGCACATCCAATCCATGTACCAGACCCATGCCTTCAGCAGCAACTGTCGAGGCAATCACCGGCACGCCGTATACCATGCTGGAGTTGATCTTGCCTTTCACTCCCGCACCGTAACGCAGCGGCGCAATCGAGAGTCGAATGTGGTTGAACAGCGGGGCGATATCCTCGACGAAGCCCGTGAACTCAATGTGGCTACTGCCCTTGGCCAGCAGGCTCTTCGGAGCGCAGCCACCGACAATTTTCAGTTTCAGATCCGGCTTGCGCCTATGGAGCAGAGGGAAAATCGTGTCGATGAACCAGTGCATCGCATCTGCGTTCGGGGGATGTTCAAAACTGCCAATAAACAGGATGTCGCGGCGTTCGCCATACGGAACTTGCCGACCCTGGGCAGCATGGATGTTGGACAGGAGTGCAATCGTCACATCCGGCGCTTCCTTGCGAAACAGCTCAATTTCAACCGGGCTTACCAGCAGGGTCTTGTGCGCTTTGCGGGCAATGCCCAGCTCCTGCACTTTGCGCAGGGTTGCGGCTTCCATCATCGCTTTGTTGCTGGTCAGCACAGCCTGCCGCTGCTCACGCAGAAAATGCAGGTCTACGGTATCAAATAGAATACGCGCCTGCGGACAAAACTGCGCCGCCGCGTCGATATATTTCTCGGCATAGTCGGCACGGCTCAATAGCACGACCTGATACTGCGCGCCAAAATGCTCCAGATGCGCATGGATGCTGCCGAGGTACGGCGCGTAGAGACACTCGATACCAAGCCCCTGCAACAAGGGTGTGTACTTTTCATGATAGTACAAGTTGTCCGGGATGAAGCACACCTTGTACCCAAGCTGCTGGAAGATCTTCAGCAGATTGAACATGCGCAGTGCGCCGGAGTCGTGATCGGGCATCAGTACGCGTGAGTCGACCACCAAAACGCGCTTGCTGACATGCCGCTCTTTTTCGTAATGCGGCAAGCGGCCGTTGGGGCGATGCGTCTTCAGCGTGTCTTCCCAGCGCGTAAAAAACAAACCGTGGTTGATCTGCTGGTAGGCTTTCACGCCGCCGGAGATGTCAGTACCGTTACTGACTCCTTCGAAATGAATCACGCGCGCACGTGGCTGGTAGTACACCTTCTTGCCGGCAGCGCGCACTTTGAAAGCCAGATCAGTATCTTCGTAGTAGGCCGGCGCGTAATGTTTGTCGAACATGCCGAGCGCAATGAAGTCGGCACGCGGCAACATCAGACAGGCGCCAGAGCAGTAATCCACCTGACGGGCATAGGAATACTCAGGCTTATTGGGGTCGTCGTTGCGTCCGAAGTTCCAGGCTGAGCCATCGCGCCAAACAATGCCGCCGGCTTCCTGCAAGGTGCCGTCGGGATACAGCAGTTTGGCGCCGACCATGCCGCAGTCCGGAAAATCGCGGAAAGTATTCAGCAGTGCTTCCAGCCAGCCGGCTTGCGGCTCGGTGTCGTTGTTGAACAGCAAGAGGTAATCACCACGCGCGGCACTGGCTCCATTGTTGCATGAATGGATGAAGCCGCCGTTGCGTTCGTTGCGAAGCACGGTGATGCCAGACATGGTGCTGAGCAGCTTCTGCGTGTCGTCAGTGGAGCAGTCGTCGACGACGATAACTTCATACGTTGGGCCGCTGCTGTTGGCCAGAATAGATTTGAGGCAGTGGAAGGTGAATTCGGATTTATTGAATACCGGGATCACGATGCTGATCAGCGGCTTGGCGTGCTGCGGAAATGCCAGAGCATGAAATCCGGCATGCGCTGGGAGCTGTACTTTCACCCGAGGCAGTTTGGACGCGCTGCGGAAAAAGCGGGTGTGGATACGTCTGGCTAGGGATACGAACCCTTCGGTTTCCAACAATAGCCACACCTTGGTCATCAAGCGCAGGGGCTTGGTGAGTTTCCAGCTGCGGCTGTTAAAAATGATTTGCAGTTCGTTACGCAGTGCCACCGCAGTGGCTTGCTCTGCCTGCGCCTGGGCGCGAGACTGTGCCAGGGTATTTTCTGTTTTCAGC
>CAMDML010000021.1 GCA_945902215.1 Klebsiella pneumoniae
CGGAGGCCCACCATGGCGAAGGAAAAATTTGAACGTAAGAAGACCCACGTAAACGTTGGCACGATTGGTCACGTTGACCATGGCAAGACGACGCTGACGGCAGCACTGACAAAGGTGTGCGCCGAAACTTGGGGCGGCACGTTCCGCTCCTTCGACCAGATTGACAACGCGCCGGAAGAACGTGAGCGCGGTATCACGATCAACACCTCGCACGTGGAATACGATTCCCCCAAGCGTCACTATGCGCACGTTGACTGTCCCGGCCACGCAGACTATGTGAAAAACATGATCACCGGCGCCGCGCAGATGGACGGCGCCGTTTTGGTGTGCTCGGCGGCCGATGGCCCGATGCCCCAGACCCGCGAACACATTCTGCTGGCCCGCCAGGTCGGCGTACCTTTCATCGTCGTGTTCATGAACAAGGCCGACATGGTGGATGATGCGGAACTGCTGGAACTGGTTGAAATGGAAATCCGTGAACTGTTGACCATGTACAAATTCCCCGGCGACACCACGCCAATCATCATTGGCTCTGCGCTGATGGCTCTGGAAGGCAAAGACGACAACGCTATGGGCGTCTCTGCGGTGAAGAAGCTGGTGGAAACCCTGGACAGCTACATCCCCGACCCAATCCGTGATATCGAAAAACCGTTCCTGCTGCCGATTGAAGACGTGTTCTCGATTTCGGGTCGCGGCACGGTGGTTACGGGCCGTATTGAGCGCGGTATCGTCAAAATAGGCGAAGAGATCGAGATCATCGGCCTCAAGCCGACCATCAAAACCACCTGCACTGGCGTTGAAATGTTCCGCAAGCTGCTGGACGAGGGCCGTGCTGGCGAAAACGTGGGCGTGCTGCTGCGCGGCACCAAGCGTGAGGAAGTGGAGCGCGGTCAGGTACTGGCGAAGCCGGGTTCGATCAACCCGCACACGAAATTTGAATCCGAAGTGTACATTCTGAGCAAGGAAGAAGGTGGTCGTCATACGCCGTTCTTCAAAGGCTATCGCCCGCAGTTCTATTTCCGGACCACGGACGTAACAGGTGCGGTCACGCTGCCGGAAGGGGTTGAAATGGTGATGCCGGGTGACAACATCAAGATGGTGGTGGAACTGATCGCCCCGATTGCGATGGATGAGGGCCTGCGTTTTGCCATCCGCGAGGGTGGTCGTACGGTGGGTGCTGGCGTCGTTGCCAAGATCATCGAGTAAAAGCTTGTATTTTTGCCGAGTGGGGGTCAAAACAGGCCCCCGCCACGACAGGAAAGGGTAGAAAACTTCGAAATATTGCCTTGACACTCCGCGGTGTCGCTCTTAAAATTCGCGCTCTTTTTTCGCTGCGTAAAAAACAATTTGTAGCGAAAGTTCTTTAATAATTACAGGAGATGTTGGTCTCATGCAGAGCCAGCGCATCAGAATTCGTCTTAAGGCTTTTGATCATCGATTGATAGACAAGTCGACTCAGGAAATCGTGGAAACCGCCAAGCGCACAGGCGCTCAGATACGCGGCCCGATTCCGCTTCCGACCCAGAAGGAGCGTTTTACGATCCTGGTTTCACCGCATGTGAACAAAGACGCCCGCGACCAGTACGAAATCCGTACCCACAAGCGCCTCCTGGACATTGTTGAGCCTACAGAAAAAACTGTAGATGCCCTGATGAAACTCGACCTTGCAGCGGGTGTCGAGGTGCAAATCAGTCTCGGTTAAGTCTGCACAGAATTTGAAAATATTTAAGTAGTTCAAGCAGTTGGAAGTAAAGTGTCTGCATTCAAACTTGCTGGCACTCTAAATACAACTAAACGTCGCTCTCTACAAAAGCGGGTCTCATATGAGGCTCTCGCGTAGAGGAGGGGCATACATAACATGGTGTAATGCGAAAGCAGCCATAGTGGGTTTCAGCCCCATACACGATGGAGTAAGAAAATGTCGATTGGCTTAGTCGGTCGGAAGAGCGGTATGACCCGCGTTTTCACCGAATCCGGGTCCTCTATACCCGTAACTGTAGTGGAAGTGCTCCCTAACCGGGTCACCCAGGTGAAGTCTGTGGAAAATGATGGCTATAGCGCCATACAGGTCACCGCGGGCAGCAAAAAAAGCAGTCATGTCTCCAAAGCGGCTGCAGGCCACTTTGCAAAAGCTGGCGTCGAAGCGGGACTTGGCCTGTGGGAATTCCGGGCTGATGCCGGTGTTATTGGCAAGTTCGCTCCTGGTGCCGAATTGAGCGTGACTACCTTCTCCGAAGGACAGATGGTCGATGTGACCGGCGTGTCCAAGGGCAAGGGCTTTCAAGGCGTTATCAAGCGCCACCATTTCAGCATGCAGGATGCCACCCACGGTAACTCCCTCTCCCACAGAGCCCCTGGCTCCATCGGTCAGAACCAGTCTCCTGGCCGTGTATGGAAAGGCAAGAAAATGGCCGGCCACATGGGTGATGAACAAGTCACGATACAGAATCTCAAGATCATCAAAGTCGACACCGCAAATAATTTGTTACTGATCCTGGGCTCTGTCCCGGGGGCAACTGGAGGGGATGTGATTATTTCTCCAGCTGTAAAAGCAAAAACTTCCGAGGGCTAAGCAATGGATCTCCAAATTGTTTCGCCTGGAATGAAGGCAGCAAAATCAGTCGTCTCGGTCTCAGATGACACTTTTGGCCGGGATTTCAATGAAAGCCTGGTGCATCAGGTTGTCGTGACCTATATGGCCGGCGCCCGTCAGGGTTCAGTGAAGCAGAAGACCCGTGCCGAAGTTAGCGGCGGCGGTCGCAAACCCCATCGCCAAAAAGGAACGGGCCGTGCCCGTGCCGGTAGTACCCGTAGCCCGTTGTGGCGCGGCGGCGGGAAAACCTTCGCAGCTGTTCCCCAGGACCATTCCAGAAAGATCAACAAGAAGATGTATCGCGGCGCCATGCGCTGCATCGTTTCTGAACTTATCCGTCAGGGTCGTCTGGTTGTAGTAGACGACTTCAAACTGGACAATCACAAAACCAAAAGCTTGCAGGCTAAGCTGTCCGAGTTCGATCTGCACAACGTACTGATCGTCAGTGAGCAGGTAGACAAGAATCTCTACTTGGCTGCACGCAACCTGCATGGTGTTGACGTACTTGATGCCGATGGCGTTGACCCGGTTAGTCTGATTGGCTTCGACAAGGTGCTGGTAACCGTACCCGCCCTTAAAAAACTAGAGGGCCTGCTGGTATGAACCAGGAACGAATTCTGAGCATTATCTTGGGACCTCACGTCTCTGAGAAATCCAGCATGATTGCCGAGAGCAACAACCAGGTCACTTTCAAAGTGCTGGGTGATGCTACCAAACCGGAAATAAAGAAAGCCGTCGAAAGCCTCTTCAATGTCGTGGTGAAGGGCGTGCAGGTATTGAATGTGAAAGGCAAGTCCAAGCGCACCGCGCGTGGCAAGATGCGCAGTCGCAGTGACTGGAAAAAAGCCTTTGTAAGACTGGAGCAGGGTCAGCAAATTGACTTTGCCGACATGGGCTAAGGAAGATTTGGGAGAAGGTTATGGCAGTCGTTAAATGTAAACCCACATCACCCGGTCGACGCTTCGTTGTCAAAGTCGTGCGTCCCGAGTTGCATCGCGGTGCGCCCTATGCTCCGCTGACCGAAATCAAGAGCAAGAATGGTGGCCGTAACAACATGGGCCGCATTACCACGCGCCATCAAGGCGGTGGTCACAAAAAGAAATACCGCGTTGTCGATTTCCGTCGTGACAAAGATGGCATTCCGGCTCGCGTTGAGCGACTCGAATACGATCCGAACCGCACCGCTAGCATTGCGCTGTTGCTGTACGCAGACGGCGAGCGCCGTTATGTGATAGCGCCTCAGAAAGTGGCGGTTGGCGATGAGCTTATGTCGGGTGCCGCCTCCCCGATGAAGCCGGGTAACTGTCTGCCATTGCGCAACATCCCGGTAGGCAGCATGGTTCATTGCGTGGAAATGAAGCCAGGCAAGGGTGCGCAGATTGCGCGCAGCGCTGGCGCAGCCGTGCAGCTGGTAGCCCGCGAAGGTCAGTATGCAACCCTGCGACTACGCTCAGGTGAAGTTCGCAAAGTGCCCTCCGACTGTCGTGCTACTCTCGGTGAAGTATCGAATCAAGAACATAACCTGCGCTCGCTTGGCAAAGCAGGTGCCAGCCGCTGGCGTGGTGTACGTCCGACCGTACGCGGTGTGGTCATGAACCCCGTCGATCACCCGCATGGTGGTGGCGAAGGTCGAACCTCTGGTGGTCGTCATCCGGTTTCTCCATGGGGCACGCCGACCAAGGGTTACAAAACACGCACCAACAAACGTACGACGAAATTGATCGTGCGTCGTCGAAATGCGAATAAATAGTACTAACAAGTAAAAGGGTAGGGTAATCAAGTGCCAAGATCGCTCAAAAAAGGTCCTTTCATCGATCTGCATCTTCTGAAAAAAGTGCAGGTAGCTGTTGAGAAGAACGACAGAAGGCCGATCAAGACCTGGTCCAGACGTTCCATGGTGTCTCCGGACATGCTGGGTCTGACACTATCGGTGCATAACGGTCGGCAGCACGTACCGGTCCTCGTCACTGAGGACATGGTAGGTCACAAGCTGGGCGAATTCGTATTGACGCGGACTTACCGCGGTCACTCTGCTGACAAGAAAGCGAAATAAGTCGAAAGGGCAAGCCGGACAAGGTTTGCCTGAAAAGATAATGAGGTAGTCGAGATGGAAGTTTCAGCGGTATTAAAAGGCGCAAGAATGTCTGCCCAAAAGGCCAGGCTTGTTGCCGACCAGATTCGCGGCAAGCGCGTCGAAGAGGCGCTGGAAGTGCTGTCTTTCAGCACCAAGAAAGCTGCGGCTATCATCAAGAAAGTGCTCAATTCCGCGATCGCGAATGCTGAGCATAATCAGGGTCTTGATGTGGACGAACTAAAAGTCGCGACTATTTTTGTTGATGAGGGCATGTCGCTCAAACGCATTATGCCCCGTGCGAAAGGTAGAGCAGATCGCATTACGAAACGCTCGTGTCATATCACTGTAAAAGTTGCAGATAAGGGTTAGTTCCATGGGTCAAAAAGTACACCCGACAGGCATTCGACTAGGTATTGTCAAAAGACATACCTCCGTATGGTATGCAAGCGGCAAAGATTATGCCCGCTACTTGCTGGAAGACATGGAAGTGCGCGCGCTGGTTAAGAAAAAACTGGCAGCAGCCTCCGTTTCCCGGGTGGAAATTGAACGACCGGCGCAAACAGCCAAGATCACTGTTTACACGGCACGTCCGGGTATCGTCATTGGCAAGAAAGGCGAAGACGTAGAAAAGCTTCGCAATGAGCTGACAAAGAAGATGGGCGTTCCCGTCAACATTAACATCGAAGAAATTCGTAAGCCGGACCTTGATGCACAACTGGTGGCTGACAGCGTGGCCCAGCAGCTTGAGCGACGCGTGATGTTCCGCCGCGCAATGAAGCGTGTCATGCAGAACGCCATGCGCCAGGGTGCTGAAGGTATCAAAGTACAGGTAGGTGGTCGTTTAGGTGGTGCAGAAATCGCACGTACGGAGCGCTATCACGAAGGTCGTGTGCCTTTGCACACCCTCCGTGCCGATATCGACTACGCTACCAGTGAAGCGCTTACGACGTTCGGTATCATCGGCGTCAAAGTTTGGATATTCAAAGGTGAAATCCTCAATGTTGCTGAAGCATTGGCGGGTGACAAGAAGAAGGT
The DNA here is from genome assembly GCA_945902215.1 of Klebsiella pneumoniae. GTDB lineage: Bacteria > Pseudomonadota > Gammaproteobacteria > Pseudomonadales > Pseudohongiellaceae > CAILUG01. Next base: position 5,703 of record CAMDML010000021.1, read on the forward strand.
GCAGCAACAGCAGTAAGAGTCGGGCGTGAGCTCTGGCTGAGTGGCTGAATGCGCAAGATTAATTAGAGGTGGTTCCGGATGTTGCAACCCAAGCGAACTAAATTTCGCAAACAGATGAAAGGCCGTAATCGTGGTCTGGCCCATCGCGGCAGCACGGTTAGCTTCGGCGAATACGGCCTGAAAGCTGTTGGCCGTGGCCGTCTGACTGCGCGCCAGCTTGAGTCTGCCCGTCGTGCGCTTACCCGTCACATAAAACGTGGCGGCAAAGTATGGATTCGTGTGTTTCCGGACAAGCCGATTACACAGAAGCCGCTCGAAGTGCGTCAGGGTAGCGGTAAAGGTAACGTCGAATATTGGGTTGCCAACATCCAGCCTGGCCGCATCTTGTTTGAGGTGGAGGGCGTGGAACCTGCGACAGTCAAGGAAGCATTTGACTTGGCCGCTGCGAAGCTCCCCTTTGCAACCAAGATAGCAAAACGGGTGGTGATGTAATGGCCAAATTGCAAGCAAGCGAACTCAGGGGCAAATCTGTGAAGGAACTCAATGAAGTTCTGACCGGTTTGCAAAAAGACCAGTTTAATTACCGCATGCAGAAAAGCACCGGGCAGTTGTCCCAGTCGCATCTGCTGTCAGCGGTCAGACAGGATATCGCCAGGGTCAAAACCCTGATTGGCGAAAAAGCGGGTTCTTAATTTATGGCTGAAGCAGAAAAAAGATCACGTACGGTTACTGGCAGGGTTGTCAGCAACAAAATGAACAAGTCGATCACCGTGCTGGTGGAAAGACGGGTCAAGCACCCTGTTTACGGTAAATACGTAACCAAGTCTTCCAAGTTGCACGCGCATGACGAAAGTAATGAGTGCCTGCCAGGCGACGTGGTAACGGTAAAGGAAGTGCGCCCCATCTCCAAAACCAAAACCTGGGCGCTGGTCAGCATCATTGAAAGAGCCGTACAGGAATAAGGAAGCAGCAGCATGATTCAAGTTCAGTCATATTTAGACGTAGCAGATAACAGTGGCGCACGCCGCGTCATGTGTATCAAGGTGCTTGGTGGTTCCCACCGCCGTTATGCCCGAATCGGTGACGTTATCAAGGTGACGGTCAAAGAAGCGATTCCACGTGGCAAAGTAAAAAAAGGCCAAGTGCTGAATGCGCTGGTTGTGCGTACCAAAAGTGGAGTGCGCCGTCAGGATGGGTCACTGATCCGCTTTGACGACAATGCGGCCATCCTACTGAACAATCAGGATGCTCCGATTGGTACGCGCGTATTCGGCCCCGTGACGCGCGAACTGCGCAACGAGAAGTTCATGCGCATTATTTCGCTGGCGCCGGAAGTTCTATAAGCCGGAAAGCAAGTAAAGACCATAGTAAAGTCGAACACAGAACTAAATATAAAAGTTGAGATCAGGTAAATGCAAAAGCTGAAACGTGATGATGAAGTAATCGTGATCGCCGGCCGCGACAAGGGCAAGCGCGGCAAGATTACGCGCGTGCTTGGCAGCGGCCGCGTGCTGGTGACCGGCATCAACATGGTCAAGCGCCACACAAAGCCGAATCCAAACGCCGGTAATCAGGGCGGCATTATTGAGAAAGAAGCCGGGATCGCCATCTCCAATGTTGCGATCTATAACCCGAAGTCCTCGAAAGCGGACAAGGTTGGCATCCGTGTTGAAGCTGACGGCAAAAAGGTCAGGGTTTTCAGATCCGACAAATCGGTAATAGCTTGAGTTTTTAATAGCTCAGAAAAGCGCATCCGGGACTAATACAGAGATATAGCAGGTCAAATCATGGCTCGATTAAAAGAGTATTACAAAGACACGGTGGTAAAGGAGCTGACAGAACAGTTTTCCTACCAGAACCCCATGCAGGTGCCGAAAATCACCAAGATCGTGCTGAACATTGGCAGCGGCGAATTCAGCGACAAAAAAGTGCTGGATAACGCCATGGGTGACCTGGTGAAAATCACCGGTCAGCGTCCAGTGGTAACCAAGGCGCGCAAATCAGTTGCTGCTTTCAAGATTCGGGAAGGTTGGCCGGTTGGCTGCAAGGTCACTTTGCGTGGCGAGCGCATGTATGAATTCCTGGATCGTCTGGTGAATATCGCTATTCCGCGCATTCGCGACTTCCGTGGCCTGAACCCTAAAGCGTTCGACGGCCGCGGCAATTACGCGCTGGGCGTGATTGAGCAGATAATTTTCCCTGAAATCGATTACGACAAGATCGACAAACTGCGTGGCATGGACATAACCATCACGACCACGGCAGCAAGCAATGAAGAAGGTCGCGCACTGCTGCGCGCATTCAATTTTCCGTTCCGCGGTGAAACTGCGGCGACGGCTGAAGCCAGAGGGTAAGTCATGGCTAAAACATCGATGGTTGAAAGAGATATTCGGCGTCTGAAGATTGCAAAAAAGTATGCCGCTAAACGTGCTGCGTTCAAGAAAATTGTACTGAGCACAACGGCTACTGACGAGGAAAAATGGGAAGCCCAGATCAAGCTGCAAAAACTGCCGCGCGATGCCAGCCCAAGCCGTCAGCGGAGACGTTGCGCGATCACCGGCCGTCCACATGGTGTCTATCGCAAATTCGGCCTCTGCCGTATCAAGTTGCGTGAGCATGCAATGAAGGGCGATGTGCCTGGTTTGACTAAGGCGAGCTGGTAAGCGAGCCGGCTGAGCAGGCAAACAAAGAGCCGAGCTGGCAACGCAACGCAACGACTGATAAAGATTGAGGAAAGCAGAATGAGCATGTCCGACCCGATAGCAGATCTTCTGACCCGCATCCGCAATGCGCAGATGGCCGGCAAACCGACCGTGGTTTGCCCATCGTCAAAAATCAAACAGGCGATTCTGGAAGTGCTGAAGCAGGAAGGCTATATCGCTGGCTATAACATCAGCAGTGACGTGGTGAAACCGGTTCTGAATATTGATTTGAAATATTTTAATGGCCGTCCAGTAATCGAGGAGCTGCATCGCGGTAGTTCGCCTGGGCTGCGCAATTACAAACGGCACGATGCCCTTCCGAAAGTGCGCGCGGGTCTCGGCATTGCAGTCCTGTCCACGGACAAGGGTGTGATGACGGATAAGGCAGCCCGGGCTGCTGGTCTCGGCGGCGAAGTGCTCTGCACTGTATTTTGATTTAGGAAAACGAGCTTATGTCCAGAATTGCCAAAGCACCGGTGGTGTTGCCCAAAGGCGTTGAAGCCCAGATCGCCAATGGCATCGTTTCCGTCAAAGGAAGCAAAGGTACGCTCAAGCTGCAGTTGCATAGCAGCGTGCAGGTTGTGAGCGAAGACAACCAACTGAAAGTGTCTGCCAAAAACAACAGCAAAGGTGCAGATGCGCTTGCTGGAACCAGCCGCGCGCTGGTCCAGAACATGGTCAACGGCGTCAGCAAAGGTTTTGAACGCAAGCTGGAGCTTGTAGGGGTTGGTTATCGCGCCAAGGCGCTGGGTAAAACTGTCAACATGGTGCTGGGTTTCTCGCATCCGATTGACTACGTATTACCGGAAGGTGTGACGGCGGAAACGCCCACCCAGACCGAGATACTGCTCAAGAGCGCCGACCGCCAATTGCTCGGTCAGGTTGCCGCAGAGCTGCGCCAGTTCCGTGAGCCTGAGCCTTACAAGGGCAAGGGTGTGCGTTACGGCGGTGAGCAGGTTTACCGCAAAGAAGCCAAGAAGAAATAAGTAAAGCCAAGAGGCATCGAGTAATGAACGAGAAAAAAGTATCTCGCCTGCGTCGCGCCAAGCGAATCCGCGCGAAGATCAGTGAACTGCGTGTCAATCGACTGTGTGTGTACCGCAGCCCGCGGCACATCTATGCGCAGGTCATTTCACCAGACAACCAGGTATTGGCGTCTGCGTCCTCGTTGGGCGAAACCAAAGCAGGTAACGTTGAATCAGCAGTAAAAATCGGCAAGCTGATTGCGGAAAGAGCTAAATCAGCCGGCGTCACCAAAGTGGCTTTTGATCGTAGCGGTTACGTGTACCACGGCCGTGTAAAAGCATTGGCAGATGCAGCCCGCGAAGGCGGCCTGGAATTTTAAGAAAACAAAAAGAGTTGCGGAACAAGTTGCGGAACAAAAAGCGGAATAGGTCATATGGCATTTAAGAACGAGCAGAACAAGAATGAAGAAGGCTTGCAGGAAAAGCTGATTCAGGTCAACCGTGTCGCCAAAGTGGTAAAAGGTGGTCGCATCTTCTCGTTCACTGCGTTGACCGCTGTGGGTGATGGCAATGGCAAGGTGGGTTTTGGTCGTGGCAAGGCGCGTGAAGTGCCGCAGGCCATCCAGAAAGCCATGGAAGCTGCGCGTCGCAATATGATCAGCGTGAAACTCGATGGCACAACGTTGCAGTATCCGGTGAAAGCGCGTCATGGGGCCTCCAATATTTACATGCAGCCGGCGTCCGACGGTACAGGCGTTATCGCTGGTGGTGCAATGCGTTCGATTCTGGAGCTGGCAGGCGTACATAACGTTCTAGCCAAGTGCTACGGCTCAACAAACCCGGTGAACGTGGTTCGCGCCACCTTCAAAGGTTTAAAAAACATGCGCTCCCCCGATGATGTTGCTGCGAAGCGCGGCAAATCGGTGGAAGAAATAACAAGTTAATTTCGTTTCGGGCCTTCTGAAGCGGGTGTTGGTTAAAGATTGAATTACAAGGTTAAGGTCATGGCAGCAAAAACACTGAAAGTGACAATGACGAAAAGTGCCCACGGCATCTTGCCGAACCACAAGGCCTGCATCAGGGGCTTGGGTTTGCGCAGAATCCGGCACACGGTACAGCTGGAAGACACGCCGTCAGTACGCGGCATGATCAACAAAGTACGTCACATGGTCCAGGTTGTAGGAGAGGGTTAATGAGCGGGCAGACAAAAGAAATAATGCGTTTAAATACCCTGAGTCCGGCGCCCGGTTCCAAGCATGCGCCCAAGCGTTTGGGTCGCGGCATCGGCAGCGGTTTGGGTAAAACATCTGGTCGTGGACACAAGGGCCAAGGTGCTCGCAAGAGCGGTAACGTACGCCCGGGTTTTGAAGGTGGCCAGATGCCCTTGCAGAAACGTCTCCCCAAGTTTGGTTTCTATTCGCGTATTGGCAATGCAACCGCTGAAGTTCGGACTTCTGAACTAGGTAAGGTTGAAGGTTCCGTAGTGAATATGAAGACTCTTGAAAAAGCCAACGTGATTGGCCGCAGCATGCTGCGTGCGCGCATCATGCTGTCGGGTCCTGTAACCAAAGCCGTGACAATTGAAGGCCTTGTTGTGACCAAAGGGGCTCGCGCTGCGATCGAGGCCGCGGGCGGCAAGATCGTAGAAAAAATCGTGAATGAACCGGCGAAAAAAGTAAGAGCGAAGAAGAAGTAACCTATGGCGAAAACAATGAATCCCGGCAAAGCGGACGGACTGGCGGAACTTAAATCCCGTCTCCTGTTCGTGCTGATTGCCGTGATCGTGTATCGCGTAGGCACCCATATACCGGTTCCGGGCATCAGCCCAGACCAGTTGACTGCGCTGATTACGCAAAATCAGGGTACGTTCCTGGAAATGTTCAACATGTTTTCGGGTGGCGCTATGGAGCGCATGAGTATTTTTGCATTGGGGATCATGCCTTACATCACGGCATCGATCATCATGCAGCTGTTGACGGCTACAACTCCATCATTGGAGCAGTTGAAGAAAGAGGGTGAAGCTGGAAGGCGCAAGATCAGCCAGTACACGCGGTATGGCGCGCTGTTCTTTGCAACCGTGCAGGCTGTGGGCCTCAGTACCGGCGTGTTGGGTCAGTTGGCGTTCAATCCCAACTTCAGCTTTTACTTCACAGCGATCGTATCATTGGTGACGGGCGCGATGTTCCTGATGTGGCTCGGAGAGCAGATCACTGAGCGAGGTGTTGGAAACGGCATATCGCTGTTAATTTTCGCCGGTATCGTGGCGGGTTTGCCTGCCGCCATTGGCCAGTCGCTGGAGCAGGTAGCCGAAGGTCAGATTCAGCCGTTGGCACTGTTCGTAGTTGCAGCGCTTGGAGCAGCCGTGATCGCTGCAGTGGTATTTGTGGAGCGCGCACAGCGCCGAATTACAGTGAACTATGCTCCGCGTCAGCAAGGCCGCAAGATGTTCCAGGGGCAGTCAAGCCATTTGCCCCTCAAGGTCAATATGGCGGGTGTGATCCCGGCCATATTTGCGAGCAGTTTTCTGCTGTTTCCGGCTTCACTGGGACAGTGGTTTGGACAGAATGAAGGCTATGAATTTTTGGCGGATTTGGCATTGATTTTGGGTCCAGGCCAGCCCCTGAATGTGTTGTTGTTTACGATTTTGATTGTAGCGTTTTGTTTTTGGTACACATCCCTGGTGTTCAATCCCAAGGAGATCGCTGAAAACCTGAAGCGCTCCGGAGCTTTTATCCCGGGTATACGCCCAGGTGAGCAGACCGCAAATTATGTAGACGACGTTATGACCCGCCTCACCATGTTTGGTGCGGCCTACATAACGCTGATCTGCCTGCTGCCGCAATTTCTGCAGACTTCAGCGAATGTGCCCTTCCAATTGGGCGGTACGTCGATGTTGATCGTAGTGGTTGTGTGCATGGATTTCATGGCACAGGTGCAGTCTCACCTGATGTCGCATCAGTATGAGTCGCTGATGAAAAAGTCCAACATTGGATCGTTCAAGCGTTAGGGCCCTGCTAGTTACAAGCAAGGGTTACGAGAAAGAGTTACCAGAAAGTTTTTGGAGATAGTTCGATGAAAGTCAGAGCATCGGTTAAACGCGTTTGTCGCAAGTGCAAGATCGTGAAGCGCAACGGCGTAGTCAGAGTGATTTGTTCCGAACCCAGGCACAAGCAAAGACAGGGTTAAGCAGCTTCGCTTGGAGTGAAGTCAAGGTCCTGTTCCTTGATTTTTCCCCGTTAGAAAGCTAAGCTTGCCGGCCTTTTTTAAGCCTGCCGCCAGCAAGCATGAACAAGCTAACTGGCTGAAAAAACATAAGAAATTTTACTGAACAATTTTGTCGAACAACAAAGCAAGACAGAACGTTTAAACACTGGAGTGAGTTATGGCCCGTATTGCCGGCGTCAACATACCCGATAACAAGCATGTGGTGGTTTCTCTGCGCTACGTTTACGGCATTGGTTCGACCGTGGCGAAGAACCTGTGCGCGATAACGGGTATCAGCCCTGCCGCCAAGGTCAGCGATCTGAGCGAAGATCAGCTCGATTCCCTGCGCAACGAAATAGGCAAGCTCACAGTCGAAGGCGACCTGCGTCGTGAAGTGTCGATGAACATCAAGCGTCTGATGGATCTGGGCACGTATCGCGGCATCCGTCATCGTCGCGGTCTGCCTGTGCGTGGTCAGCGTACCAAAACCAATGCCAGAACCCGCAAGGGTCCGCGCAAACCCATTCGTAAATAAGTACAGAGCTCGATTGTGAGCATGAAAAAAAGATATTCAAGGTAAACAAGACATGGCAAAACCAGCAGCTGCAGCGGCCCCCCAGGCCAGGAAAAAAGCCAGATCGTCGGTATCCGATGGTGTGGCTCATATCCATGCTTCTTTTAACAATACCATCGTGACGATCACTGATCGTCAGGGCAACACGCTGGCTTGGGCAACGTCCGGCGGCTCCGGCTTCCGTGGTTCCCGTAAAAGCACGCCTTTTGCCGCGCAAACTGCAGCTGAAAAAGCTGGTAGAAGCGCCATTGAGTTGTACAGTCTGAAAAACGTTGATGTACGCGTTAATGGCCCCGGCCCAGGCCGCGAGTCTGCGGTAAGAGCGCTGAATGCCTGCGGTCTGAAAGTCAGCAACATTACTGATGTGACGCCGATTCCGCATAACGGCTGCCGTCCGCCCAAACGCCGTCGCGTTTAAGTCGCGCCAAAAAGAATACGACAGGAGATTGAATTATGGCCCGCTACATCGGCCCCAAATGCAAACTGGCAAGACGAGAAGGCACTGATCTGTTCCTGAAGAGCGGCATCCGCTCGCTGGAAGACAAGTGCAAGCATGAGACGGCACCTGGCCAGCATGGTCAGCGTCGTGGTCGTCTGTCTGATTACGGCGTTCAGTTGCGTGAGAAGCAGAAAGTGCGCCGCATGTACGGTATTCTCGAAAACCAGTTTCGCAACTACTACAAGGAAGCCGCTCGTCTGAAAGGCGCTACCGGCGAAAACCTGTTGCAGCTGCTCGAATCCCGTCTAGACAATGTTGTTTACAGAATGGGCTTTGGCTCCACGCGCTCAGAAGCGCGCCAGTTGGTTGCGCACAAAGCAATCATGGTTAATGGCAAGGTCGTAAATATCGCGTCCTATCAGGTCCAGGCCGGTGATACGGTGTCGGTCAGGGAAAAAGCCAAAACCCAACTTCGCATCAAATCCTCACTGGACATTGCCGGCACACGTGCGCCGGTTGAATGGCTGGAAGTCAGCACGGACAAGCTGGAAGGCCGGTTCAAGAACAAACCCGAGCGCAGCGAGCTGTCCACGGAAATCAACGAAAGCTTGATCGTAGAGCTCTACTCGAAATAAACCATTTTGGCCTGTGAGGAATTCCATGCAGATTTCTTTAGTGAACTTTCTGACACCGCAAGTCATCCAGGTTGAGGCCTCTGACCGGTGGCATTCCAGGGTAGTACTGGAGCCTCTCGAAAGGGGTTTTGGGCACACGCTGGGGAATGCACTCCGCCGGATCCTCCTGTCCTCTATGCCGGGTTGCGCAGTGGAAGAAGTTGAAATTGACGGTGTCGTGCACGAATACAGCACGATCGAAGGCGTTCAGGAAGATGTGATTGAAATGCTGCTGAACCTGAAAGAAGTGGCTGTGATCATGCACTCCGGGCAGTCCGCCGTGCTGAACCTGAAAAAGAGTGGCAAAGGACCTGTGAAAGCGTCTGACATCACCCTTCCACACGATGTTGAAATCGTGAATCCGGAACATGTGATCTGTAACCTCAACGACAATGGTTCGATCAACATGCACATCAAGGTTGGAGTTGGTCGTGGTTATGTGGCTGCAGACAGCCGCATCTCCCGTGACGATGAAACCCGCGCAGTAGGCAAGCTGATGTTGGATGCTTCGTATACACCGGTAAGCCGCGTGACCTATTCAGTCGAGAACGCCCGTGTTGAGCAGCGCACCGATCTTGATAAACTGATCATCGAACTCGAAACCAACGGCACCATCGATCCCGAAGAAGCAATCCGTCAGGCCGCCACCATCCTGCAGCACCAGCTCAGTGTGTTTGTTGATCTGAAGAACAACTCCGTGAAAGAACAGCCGAAGCATGAAGACAAGATCGACCCGATACTGTTGCGTCCGGTCGATGATCTCGAACTGACTGTACGTTCGGCCAACTGTTTGAAGGCGGAAAACATCTACTACATCGGCGATCTGATTCAGCGCACCGAAGTTGAGTTGCTGAAAACCCCGAACCTGGGCAAGAAATCGCTCACCGAAATCAAGGACGTGCTGGCTTCCAAAGGTCTGTCATTGGGCCTGCGTCTGGAAAACTGGCCGCCGTCCAGCTTGAAAGGTGATGACCGCGCTGCGTAATCCGTGGACCGGTGGGCTGGTAAATCGGCTCGTTAATTGTAAGAAACTTTAATATCAGGAATTGCCGTCATGCGTCATCGTCTTAGTGGACGTAAGCTCAACCGAAACAGCGCACATCGCCAGGCGATGTTTCGCAATATGACTTCCTCGCTAGTCGAGCACGAAGTTATTAAAACCACCTTGGCAAAAGCCAAGGAACTGCGCATGATCGCTGAGCCGCTGATCACGCTGGCGAAAGAAGACAGCGTGGCCAACCGCCGCCTGGCGTTTGATCGTCTGCGCAACAAAGTTACAGTCGGCAAGTTGTTCACCGACATTGGCCCACGTTATACCGCGCGTCCCGGCGGTTATATCCGCATCATCAAGTGCGGTTATCGCTCCGGTGACAAGGCGCCCATGGCTTATGTGGAGTTGGTGGATCGCCCGGTGAACTTCACGGCGCCTGACGCAGCCAGTGCAGAATAAGTAGTCACAGTCTGTAAAAAAAGCCGTCTTAACACGGCTTTTTTTATGCCAGAAATATTTGTACGAGCGCCGCACTCAACAGTAGGCAGTTCCACCATCATGATCAAATCTTTTCATCCTCCTGTCCGCACCTTGATGGGTCCCGGTCCGTCTGACGTAAACCCGCGCGTTACCGCTGCTATGGGCGCACCTACGATCGGCCATCTTGATCCCGCATTCGTCATGTTGATGGACGAGATCAAGCAGATGCTGCAGTACGCCTTTAAAACCAAAAACCGCCTGACGATTCCCGTATCTGCGCCAGGCTCGGCTGGCATGGAAGCTTGTTTCGTTAATCTACTTGAGCCGGGCGACAAGGCGATTGTGTGCCAGAACGGTGTGTTCGGCGGGCGCATGAAGGAAAACGTCGAGCGCTGTGGTGCCACGGCCATCATGGTGCAGGATGCCTGGGGTGAAGCGGTCGATCCACAGAAAGTGGAAGATGCACTTAAAGCCAATCCCGATGCCAAGCTGCTGGCGTTCGTGCATGCCGAAACATCGACCGGCGCGCGCAGTGATGCGAAAACCTTGACCAGTCTGGCTCATCAATATGACTGTCTGGCGCTGGTAGACACTGTCACGGGTCTCGGTGGCATCGAACTCGATGTCGATGGTTGGGGCATTGATGCCATTTATTCCGGCACCCAGAAGTGTCTGTCTTGCCCGCCGGGACTGTCACCGGTGAGCTTCGGCGAACGCGCTGTGAATGTTATCAACAATCGCAAAACGAAAGTGCAGAGCTGGTTTCTGGACATGAATCTGGTGATGGCTTATTGGGCCGGCGATGGCGCCCGCACCTATCACCATACCGCGCCAGTCAACAGCATGTATGGTCTGCATGAAGCACTGGTTATTCTGCAGGAAGAGGGTTTGGAAAATTCCTGGGCGCGGCATACGTATAACTATCGCGCGCTGGCAGCGGGAGTGGAAGCAATGGGACTGAGTTTTATCGTGGACAAGAATGCGCGCTTGCCTCAGCTCAATTCCATCTCGGTGCCCAACGGTGTAAAGGAAGCTGAGGTCAGAACGCGTTTATTGCAGGACTACAATCTTGAAATCGGTGCCGGGCTTGGCGCGATGGCAGGTAAAATCTGGCGCATTGGTCTGATGGGCGAATCCTCTTGTGAAACCAATGTTGTGCTGTGTCTCGATGCCCTCGATGCCATACTCAGTGAAATGAAAGCCCCGATTTATTCTGGCAAGGCAGTAGCGGCTGCCAAAGCTGTCTATTCCGCCAAGCAGTAAGAATGCCGTCATTGGCATACCTCGACTGCAAAGCAGATGCTGCGTCGCAAATCATCAGACCTTATCTACAAAAAAAGCAGAGATTAAATAAGGATTAACGGTGGATTTCTTGCTGATCCCGCAGTGTGAACCTTTCTAGGGTTGTACCCCCTCCCTATACTCCCTCTTTTACTCAGGACCTGCCAGTGCCCATGAAAGCGACGCTCCTTTCCGCCACCGCCTCTCTTCTGTGTTTGTCTTTTTCGACACTGCTGTTGGCCCAACCTCCTGCCGGCGTTGCCCCAACCGTGCTGGATCCTGCTGCGCGCAAGCGGGTTGAAATCGTCCGCACCGATCTCATCCCCGAAATCGATGGTGTACTGGACGACGAACTCTGGCGCCAGGCCACCGTCATCAGCGACCTGCACCAATTTGAGCCCATTGATCATGGTGAACCCACGGAGCGCTCCGAGTTTTATATTGCCTACAGTGAACGCTTCCTCTACATCGGTGCCCGTTTGTATGACAGTGATCCTTCGGGTATCAGCGCGCGTCAGCTGGTGCAGGGGCAGGGCATGGCCTTCGACGATGCGTTCGAATTCATCCTGGATACCTTCAATACCGGCCGCACCGGTTACCAGTTTCAGGTAAATCCCAACGGCATCCGCCGTGAAGGCCTCTATGAAAATCCGAGCACGCTTAACAATGACTGGTCGGGCATCTGGCTGGTTGAAAGCCGTGTGGATGAGCAGGGCTGGACTGCCGAAGTCGCGATTCCGTTTAACACGCTCAATTTTGATCCGAACATGGAGGAGTGGGGCTTCACCATTGCCCGCACGATTGCGCGCAAGCAGGAAGAGATTGCCTGGTCCTCCTTCAACCGCAATATCAACCCGTCGACCGCTGGAGTCATTTATGGCATCCGCGATATTCGCCAGGGTATGGGTCTGGATGTTATTCCATCGATTGCAATGGCAGCCGCAGAAGATTACGTCATTGGCAAGTCGGATGAGCGTTTTGATCCGTCTCTGAACGTGTTCTACAAGATTACACCAAACCTCACCGGCGCCCTGACGCTTAACACGGATTTCTCGGCGACCGAAGTGGACAATCGTCAGGTCAACCTGTCGCGTTTCTCTCTGTTTTTTCCTGAGAAGCGTGATTTCTTTCTGCAGGATGTAGACATCTTCTCATTCGGGGGCCGCGGTGGTGGTGGCAACAACAATTTCAGCAACAACCAGAACGGTATTCCGTTTTATTCGCGTCGCGTCGGCTTGAGCCGCACCGGACAACCGATTGATATCGACACCGGTCTCAAGATGACGGGTAGGGTGGGGCAGTGGAACGTAGGGGCGCTCGCTGTACAGCAGGGTGATTTCGGCACCCTTGACGGCCAGCAGATATTTGTTGGCCGCGCCTCAGCAAACATCCTGAGCGAATCAAATATCGGCGTGATCTTCACCAACGGAGACCCGACCAGTACAGTCGGCAACAAACTCTTTGGTGCCGATTTCCGCTACCAGAACACCCGTTTTTCCAGCAGCTATGGCCTGCGCGGCAATGCTTTCTACCAGCAGACCGATACCCCTGGCCGCACCGGGGATGACAAGGCTTTCGGTACTTCAGTGAATATGGAAACCCAGGGCAATGGGTTTGGCGGCAATGTGGGCTACGAATATTACGGACAGGACTACTATCCCGGATTGGGTTTCGCGAACAGGGTGGGTGTCGAAAGCGTAAACTTCATGGGAAGGGCGCGCCATTTCTTCGTGGGCCATCCCATGCTCCGTGTCATCAATTCCTTCGGGCGCTATGAATACACCCGGCGACTCGATACGGGTGCCATGCAATCCGAAAACCTGTTCTTCCGGCCAGTCAATCTCAATACCAATCTGGGCGACCAGCTCGGTTTGGGTGTGTCACGCAACCGCGAAGGTCTGGAGCAGGCCTTCATGATCAGCCCTGGCGTGATCATTCCTGCCGGCGAATACACTTTTACCGAATACAATTTGGAATTGAACATGTCTGACCAGCGCATTGTTGCGTTTGGCCTTCAGCTCAATGCGGGTGAGTTTTACGACGGCGATCGTCAGCGCGGACGCATAGGTATGGGCTGGCGGCCCGATGAGCATTTCTATCTTAATGTCAGTTACGACGTTCAGGACATCACCCTGCCTGCCGGTGACTTCATGGTGAAGCTGGTCAGCGCTAACGCCAACTATGCGTTCAATGCGAAATGGTCCTGGGTTAACCTGGTTCAGTACGATAACGCCTCCAGCACGGTGGGGCTCAACAGTCGCTTGCGGTGGAATCCAAAGGCAGGTGAAGATCTGTATCTGGTGCTCAACTACAATTTTGACTCAGAGGGTGTATTCTCCAACATCAGCCGTGAGAAAGCGGAAATTGCACTCAAATATACCAAGACATTCCGCTATTGATGTTGTTGCAGATGTAGCTCCGGCGACATCATCATTATAATAACAAGATGATTGCCACTTTCTATAAACAGCCGCTCTGGCAGTTCCTCAAACAGCCTCTGCTCCACTTCCTGGTGCTGGGTGCGCTGATCTTCGTGGCGTATGCCTACACCGGGGAGCATGCGTCTGAAACAAACACAGACGCTCCGGGAAATGTCATCGTCGTCGACCGCACGACACTGCTCGATTTCATGCAATACCAGGCACAGGCGTTCGAACCAGAGCAGTTTGAGGCGCGTCTGGCAGAGATGAGCGCGACCGAGACGGAGATGCTTGTCGCTTCGTATGTGCGCGAAGAAGCCTTGTATCGCGAAGCTCTGCGTATGGGCATGGACCAGGGCGATTACAACATCCGCCAGCGACTGGTGCAGAAAGTTGAATTCCTGCTGGAAAATCTTGTCGTCGATAGCATCAACCCCTCAGAAGATGATCTCAAGGGGTTTTATGCAGCGCGCACGGATGATTACGTGATTGATGCTGTTTACACCTTTACCCACATTTTTTTCGATGGCCAGAATGATGCCATGGAACAGGCCCGTGCCCGTGCTGCAGCTCTGCTTGGGATTAGCGCAGACATAACCTTCGACATGGCCTCGCAATACGGGGATAGGTACCCGTTCCTGGAGAATTATGTCGAGCGCACGCGCGATTTCGTAGCAAACAATTTTAGCGCGGATTTTGTCGCACAGCTGGATACGCTGACACCAGGCGAAAACTGGCAAGGACCATTTGCATCGCGTTACGGTTTCCATCTGGTCATGTTGCGTGCCCGTGCTGAGCCCTTCACTCCGCAATTTGCAGAAATCCGTGAGCGGGTTCTTGACGATTACCGCTACGAGACATTAGTGCGCAGTCGGCAGGAAGCGGAAGGCCGCGTGATTGCAGAATACAGCGTGTCGCTGCAGCTGGAATGAGCGTGAGTACCCTGTCCATCCGAGTGTTCACCAGAGTGCTCACAAGGTTGTTGTCGCTGCTGATGTTGCTCTGCTGTTGCACAGCAATTGCCCACGATGCCCGCCCTGTTGCGGTCACTATCATCGAAACCCTGCCCGGCCTGTATCAAGCCACGCTGCGCGTACCGCCCACTGTGGAAAGGGACAACGTGCCCACGCTGGTCTGGCCCACCACGTGCGCACCCGGCGAAGGCGACACCAGACGTGGCGGCCTGGTGAGCTGTGAAGGTGGGCTCATCGGGCAGGAATTTGCACTCGACTATCCCTTGTTCAATCCCTCGCTGGCAACCTTCTACCGGTTGCAAACGCTGGATACAGGCGACAGCACGGCAATGTTGGCGCCAACCGAGGATAGTTGGGTAGTGCCCGAGGCAATGACCCGTGGACGCGTAGCGCGTGACTATCTCTTGCTTGGTATCGAGCACATCATCGGCGGTTTCGACCACTTACTGTTCGTGCTGGGGCTTTTGGTTATCGCCCGCACGGTCAGGCGCATCCTGCTGACGGTTACCGGCTTCACGCTGGCGCATTCAATCACGCTGTCGCTGTCGGCACTGGGTCTGGTCAGCATACCGACCGTGCCAGTTGAAGCTGCCATCGCGCTGTCCATTCTCTTCCTGGCGGTTGAGATCAGTAGGCAGCAGAAAGGTAGTCTGACTTACCGCTTTCCCTTGCTGATTGCCTTCGGGTTCGGGCTGTTGCACGGCTTTGGTTTTGCAAGTGCACTGGGTGAGATCGGGCTTGCTCGCAGTGAAGTGCTTGTCTCCCTGCTATTCTTCAACCTGGGAGTCGAAGCGGGCCAGATCCTGTTTATCCTGGCCGTGTTGGCACTGGTACAGCTGATGCAGAGAGTATTCGCGCCGCAGCCAACTGCGGTTGGACTTTCCGGCGTGCTGACACGGCGCGCTGACCTGCTGGCCGCTTATCTCATCGGAATCCCTTCCGCGTACTGGCTGATCGAGCGCGTCTCGCAGTTTTTGTAAAGCTGCTACCGCGTCTTGGTGTGGCGCAGCTTTCAACCTGGACATGCTGCTTGGCGGCGTATGTCTGCTTTGAGGCAGATGGAGGCCCGGGGTTTGAATCAGAACTGCAACATCAGGGATTGAGGACTGTGCGGAAACCGATGTGTGAGGTACCGAGCCCCTTGCTCTGGCCCTGGCGCGCTTCCGGGCGGTAGCGCATGCAGTAGTTGGGAGCGCACAACCATGAGCCGCCTTTGATTACGGCTACTGCGTCATCCGGCTGGTTGGGATCAAAGCCTTCCGGAAAGTCTGCTTTTGCTGTGAAATCATGGCCTTGGTAGAAGGGACTTGCGGTCCATTCCCAGGCGTTCCCGATCAAGTCATAGAGGCCGAGCTCGTTGGCGCTATAACAACCCACCGGCGCGGTGCCGGAATAACCGTCGAGCGCATCGTTCTGATAGGGAAAGAAGCCCTGCCAAGTATTGGAGGTAAACGCTCCCTCGGCATTCTTGCGCGCGCTGGTCTGCGCGGCAAATTCAAACTGGGCCTCGGTCGGCAGGCTATGGCCCTTCCATTCCGCATAAGCGCTAGCGTCTTCGAAAGCGATATGGACTACCGGGTGCTGCTCCTGCCCACTGATCGAAGAGGCGGGCCCTTCCGGATGGCGCCAGCTTGCGCCCGGGATGAGCTGCCACCAGTTCGCAAAGGGGTCCAGTGCACCATTGGTGAGAACAGGCTTGAACACGGCAGATCCGGCGATGGCGGGAGCGCCTGCTTCCGGGCTGCTGATACCGCGCTCGGCGAGCGTAAGGTAGCCGGTGGCATCGACGAATTCTGCAAACTGGGCGTTGGTGACTTCGGTCTGGTCCATCCAGAAACCTGACACCTGTTCCGGATGCGCGGGGCCTTCCTCACGGTAGGCATATTCGGCGCCCATCGTGAAGGCCCCTCCGCCAAGCCAAACCATGCCTGCTTGGCTGGAGTCTCCTGCAGGTACAGTGCACGTGTTTGCAGCGATGTCTGTCGGGGCGCGCTCGAAACCGACCCAGTAGAGACTGCCGGCGAGAGCCAGACCGGTCAGGAGCAAGCCTGCCAAATTCAGTCCTGCCCGTTTCAGGCGCATCAGTAGATCACTCCATTGGCACTTGCGTATGCCTCCCAGCGCGTCAGCATGTCAGCAAATTTTTCCGGCATGGTTGTGCTCAGATCGTTCTGTTCAAAAGGATCTTGGTCAATGTTAAACATCTGCCAGCGGCGCTGGTCAGCGGGCAGTGCCTGATCCCAGACGATTTTCCATTCACCCTGCCTGACGCTGCGATGACCGTACAGTTCCCAACCAATGACTTCATCAGCTGTATGCACACCCTCGACTTCACCTGTGAGCAACGGTAACAGCGAGCGGCCTGTCGCAGGCAGAACCTCCTGGCCGCGATAGCTTGTGCCGGGATGTTCGGTACCTGCGAGCGCAAGGAAGGTTGGCAGCAGATCCATCACAGTGCCAAAGCCGGAGCTGCGCGAACCGGCGGCGACCTTCCCGCTGAAATGCACGAAGGCGGGCACATGAATGCCGCCTTCAAATGCGGTGGCTTTATGCCGGAAGAACGGCGTTGCGCTGGCGCTGGCCCAGTTGGCTCCGTACACGATGTAGGACGTGGCGCTGCCCAGATTTTCCAGACTGTGGTCATACGCCGTGCCGATCAGGTCGCGGATTGGCGGAGCAAGATCACGGCGCGAGGATTCTGCGCCATTGTCAGACATGAACATGATGAAGGTGTTGTCGAATTCATCGATCTCTTTGAGGTAGGCAACGACCTGGCCGATATACGTGTCGAGGTCGCTGACCATCGCCGCATAGATTTCCATGTGACGCGCCTCGATCTGTTTCGCTTCGGTGCTGAGCGTGTCCCAGCGTGGATTGTAGCGAGTGTCTGGAATCGGTTCGGCATCGGCCGGAATCAGGCCCAGTTCCTTGCTGCGCGCAAAGCGGCTTGCGTAGAGTGCTTCATAACCGGCGTCGTATTGCCCTTTGAAGCGCGCGATTGATTCCTTGGGCGCTTGCAGCGGCCAATGCGGCGCGGTGTAGGCGAGATAGGCAAAGAATGGCTTGTTATCGGCGCGGTCTTCTTCGATGTACTGCAGCATGCGTTCGGTGTAGAAGCGGGTCGTGTAGAAATCATCGCCAACATGCACTAGTTCATCACCATCGCGATAGTCAGCCGGCTGCGGCCCGCGCCAGTCCCAACCGCCCAGATGTGCGGCGCCATCGAGCGACACAAAGGATTTCTTGAAACCGCGCGCGCGTGGTCCTGTTTCCACGTCGCCACCGAGATGCCATTTGCCGGTCATGTAGGTGTTGTAACCGGCATCAGTCAGGAGGTCCGCGAGCGAAGCCACGCGAAAATTCAGATAACCGAGATAACCGCTTTGGTTCTTCTGGTCCTCGCGTGCCGGTGCCCCCATCACACCGAGTCCGGCCAGATGGCTGTCCATCCCTGACATCAGTTCGGCGCGCGTGGGTGAGCAAGTCAGGTTGGCATAGAACTCAGTCAGCAGCAGGCCATTGGCGGCAAGTGCATCGAGATTGGGCGTGGGAATTTCGCTGCCGAAAATACCGAGGTCGGAATAACCCAGATCATCTGCCAGGATGTACAGGATGTTGGGTCGAGCGTCTTCAGCCACAGTTGCTGCGGGCGCTGCTTGCTCCTCAGTGGGTGCTGCCGGTGGTTCGCTGCACGCATTGAGCAGCAACAAAGTGCCGCTACCCAGTAGCAACACGCGGCGAATTGAAGAGTGAGCCAGAAGTTCCGTGTGCGGCATGCAGGGTCTCCGGTATGCGTGGCTAAAGACTCTCAGGCCTTCTTGGTTGAAGACTCTCAGACCTTTTTGTTTTTTGTTGCTGCGGCTTTTTGTCTGGGGCTTGAATGCTGACAAGCTTTTCGAATTCCGAAATCAGCCTGAAGGCTCGGGTCAGTTCCTGAATAAACAGTTTCTGCCCCATGAATATCGGGCCGGGCTGGTTGATTAGAGTGCTGTTGATCATGCCGAAGATCACCTGAAAGGCGAAAGAGACGTTAGCCTCATCTTCCTTGAGGAGCCTGTGGCCGGTCTCCTGAAAAATGCGCTCAAGGAAGCGGCCAGTGAATTCATGGCCATGCTTGCGAATAGGTTCCCAGAAGGCGGTATCACGCACACTGCGCACCAGCACTGAGCGCCAGAATTTACGGTGATCCCAGTAGTAGTTGACGACGTTGTTGATCAACTCGTCGAGCAGCGATTCGCGTGACAAGGTGGAAAAGAGATGCCGCTGGGTAGCGGTGCGGGTCTCCAGATGCCTGGCCACCAGCGCGTCGAAAAACTCATCCTTGCCGTGAAAGCGGGAGTAGAAGGCGCCAACCGAATAACCTGCAGTGCGTACCAATTCCGCGATGGAGATGTCCTGCAGATCGCGCTGTTCCAGCAGGCGAAAGCCGGCAGCGATCATGGCGTCGTAAGTGACCTGGCCGCGCTCTTGCTTAATGGCAATACCGAAAGTACGGGAGTTGCCGGGTTTGGGTTTGATCACGGCGAGGGGTAAAAGCTCTTGTGGTAGGTGTTTTTATAGTGCTTTTTATAGCTACTTACGGGTGCAGGGGGCAGGAAAAGCAGCCACTTCGGGTAACTTAACCGACCTGCCGCCGCCAATACAAGCCTTGTTTCCGGCCCCGTCGGGACTCACTTGAAATGGCCCTTGATTACGTCTAACTTCATGAATGTTTTCCTGTCTGGATGCCTGCCATGTACCAAGCTGCCTCGCCTGCAAATACCACCAGTGCCAAAGCTACTATTCTGGGCCATCCGCGGGGACTCGTAATCCTGTTTCTCACGGAAATGTGGGAGCGCTTTTCGTATTACGGAATGCGCGGGTTGCTGATTCTTTACCTCACGCAGCATTTCCTTTTCAGCGACGCAAACTCCAACATCATTTACGGCGCATATACCGCGCTCGTCTATGTGATGACCATTGTTGGCGGTACCCTGGCCGACCGTTATCTGGGTTCGCGCAAGGCAGTTACCTTCGGCGCGATCCTGTTGGTGCTGGGTCATTTCGGCATGGCCTTCGAGGGCAGTGGTTCGCAACAGATCATGACGTACAACGGTGCGGAATACGTGGTAGGTCTCGATGGCCGCGGTGGCGATGCCACGCAGATCATCACCTCGGCACAGGGCGTATCGGAGATCAGCTTCAACGAAGGCGCCACCCAGATGCTGATCGGGAGTCCAGCTGCCGTCGGGTTGCCCGCGTCAATACCTGTAAATAGCTACACCACGCGTGTCGTAACCGAAACCTTCTACCTCAACCTCATGTATCTGTCGCTGGCCTTCATCATCGCCGGCGTCGGCTACCTCAAGGCCAACATTTCCACGATCGTCGGCACCCTGTATGGTTTCGGCGACACCCGCCGCGATTCGGGCTTCACGATTTTCTACATGGGCATCAATCTTGGTGCCTTCCTATCTTCGGTGCTGTGCGGCTATCTCGGTATCACTTACGGGTGGAAATACGGTTTCGGTCTTGCTGGCATCGGCATGGTGCTTGGCCTGACCATTTTCCTGAGATGGCAGCACTGGTTGGAAGGCCGCGCCGAGCCGCCGGATCCCGCACTGCT
Source organism: Klebsiella pneumoniae (assembly GCA_945902215.1). Lineage (GTDB taxonomy): Bacteria > Pseudomonadota > Gammaproteobacteria > Pseudomonadales > Pseudohongiellaceae > CAILUG01. The sequence continues at coordinate 26,012 of CAMDML010000021.1, forward strand.
GAAGAAAAAAGTGCTGGGCCCCTTCAATGTTGAAATCCTGTGTTATCTGGCCGGAATCTGCATCATCGTCCTGTCGATGCTGCTGGTGATGAACTCGCATCTGGTGCATGAAGGTTATGTCGGCTTGCTGGGCATTCTGATCTTTGCGGTATTGCTGTGGTATTCGTTCGTCACCTGTAGCAAGGGTGAAGAGCGCGACCGCATGCTGGCCGCCATGTATTTTATTCTAGCGCAGATTCCGTTCTGGGCGCTGTTTGAACAAGCAGGCTCTTCCTTGAATCTGTTCACTGACCGGCTTGTCGACCGAACCATGCTCGGCATGTCCGTGCCTGCGCCGGTGTTCCAGTCACTCAACGCCATGTATATCGTGCTGTTCGCGCCAATAATGGCGTGGATGTGGATCGCGCTGGCACGCCGCAAACGGAATCCCTCAGCACCAGTAAAATTCGCGCTCGGTGTGTTCATGGCCGGCCTTGGTTTTCTCGCGTTGGTGGCCGGTATCAAACTGTCGGGACCTGCTGGCATGACCTCGGTCTACTTCATTTTCCTGATCTACTGGATTCACACGATTGGTGAACTGATGGTGTCACCGGTTGGACTTTCGGCAGTCACCAAGCTGGCGCCGGCGAAAGCCGTGGGCATGACGATGGGGGCCTGGTTCCTGTACAGCGGTCTGGCCAATTACCTGTCCGGTGTCATCGCTGCGACGACCGGAGCGGAAACGATTGGTGGCCAGTTGACCGACACGGTGGCGGCCAAGGCCACCTATATCGACGTCTATAGTTCGGTGGGTTATATCGCGTTGGCGGTCGCGGTCGGCATGCTCTTGATCTCGCCGCTGATCCGCAAAATGATGCATGGAACCGACTGAAAGCCGCGGAAAATCCGTTACTCCCCGGAATTTCTCCCGGACAGGCAAGTGCGCTATTATCCCGCCGCTTCCGCGTTCCTGTAGCCAAAAAATGGTAATCCCATGGCAAAGATGAGACTGCTCACAATTTCCCTGATGTCAGCACTGCTGGTGGCCTGTGGCGGCAGCGATGAGACTTCCGCACCCGCCGCGCCGGATGAAGCGCAAAGTGTTGCACCTGCCGCCGCCGCTGTCTCCGAAGCGCGTCTTGAAAATTCCGCAAGCGAGCCCGGCCAGTGGATGACGTATGGCGGTTCCTACAAAGAGCAGCGTTTCAGCCAGCTGACACAGATCACGCCTGACAATATCAGCCAGCTCGGTTTGGCCTGGTTTGCTGACCTCAATACCAACCGTGGGCAGGAATCCACTCCCTTGTTCATCGACGGCGTGATCTACGTGTCCGAGCCTTGGAGCAAAGTGAATGCGTATGACGCGCGCACTGGCGCCTTGCTGTGGCATTACGATCCGAAAGTGCCAGGTGAGTTCGGTGCACGCGGCTGTTGCGATGTCGTCAACCGCGGGGTGGCGGCATGGAATGGCAAAATTTATGTGGGCGCCTACGACGGTCGCCTGATTGCGCTTGATGCTGCCACCGGCCAAGAAGTGTGGAGCACGATCACCACCGACCAGTCCAAGTACTACACGATTACTGGCGCGCCCCGTGTTGCCAACGGCAAAGTCTTTATCGGTAACGGCGGCGCCGAATATATTTATCGCGGTTACATTGGTGCCTATGATGCCGAAACCGGCGAACAGCTCTGGCGCTTCTACACAGTGCCCGGCAACCCGGCAGACGGATTTGAAAATGCGGCGATGGAAATGGCGGCTGCCACTTGGTCGGGCAACTGGTGGGAAAAAGGTGGAGGCGGTTCCACATGGGATGCCATTACCTATGACCCGCAAACCAATCTTGTGCTGTTTGGAGTTGGCAACGGTGCGCCGTGGAATGCACTTGCCCGCAGCCCGCAAGGTGGCGACAACCTGTTCACAGTATCCGTTGTGGCAGTTGATGCCGACACTGGCGAATACCGCTGGCACTATCAGGAAATTCCGGCTGAAGAGTGGGACTACGATGCCGTACAGCAGATCACGATTGCTGACATCGACGTCAATGGCACTGTGCGGCACGTAGCAATGCAAGCCACCAAGAGCGGTTACTACTACATGCTCGATGTTGCCACCGGCGAATTGCTGGTGGCGGAAAATTTTGTCCCGGTGAACTGGACCACAGGTTACGATCTTGCCACCGGCCGTCCCGTCATCAACGAAGCCGCGCAGTACACGAAGGCCGAAGGTCCGCGCATCGCGCAGCCTGGTCCGGCTGGCGCGCATGCCTGGCACCCGATGGCATACAGCCCGATCACCGGTTTACTCTATATCCCGGGACGTGAAAGCAGCATTGCCTACACGGCCAACCCGAACGCCAGTCTCGGCAACTTCAACCTGAACGTGGATTTCTTCGGTGGCGACGCGGCCTACGATGATCCTGCCAACACCATTCCGCGCGGCGGCGATACCAAGGTGATCGCGTGGGATCCGGTGCGCGGCGCAGAAGTGTGGAGTGCTGCGCGCTCCTCAGGCGGCCCGGCCGGTATGCTGGCCACTGCGGGCAATCTGGTGTTCACCGGCAACCCGGCTGATCAGATCATGCAAGCTTTCCGCGCCGACAACGGTGAGCAGGTCTGGTCGTACCCAATTCAGGCCGGCATTTCCGCCGGATCTATTTCCTTTGAACTGGATGGTGAACAGCACATTGCCCAAGTTGTGGGCGGGCAATCACAGGGCGGCTACTACGCGCCGACCCATGCAAGACTGCTGATCTTCAAGCTCGGCGGTACTGCGCAACTGCCACCGAACGCCGAGTACACCCAAGCTCCTTACAGCCCACCGGAACAGTTTGCCACGGCGGATGAAGTAACCCAGGGCGGGCAGATCTACGGCAATGCCTGCGCCATCTGCCATGGTGATGGTGGTACCAGTCGCGGTATGTTCCCGGATCTGCGCCGTTCCGCGCTGCTGCAGAGTCAGGAAGCTTTCGATCAGGTAGTGCTGGAAGGCATCCGCGCTGAACGTGGCATGACTGCATTTGCCGGCCAGCTGACGACTGCGGAAACCTCACTGATTCGCGCCTACATGACCGACAGGGCAATTGCTGCCCGTGACGCACCCCCGTTAGCACCTCCGGGACAGTAAGTGTCCAGAGCACCAGGTATAAGAAATCATGAAGTCTGCACTTGAACGGTATTACCAGTTTTTCAACGCAGCGAACTACGACGGCATGCTCGCGCTGCTGGCGGAAGACGTATTGCACGAACCCAGTCAAGGTGAGCCGCGCCGGGGCAAACAGATGTTTCGCGAATTCCTGCAACACATGGAACGCTGCTATAAAGAGCAGGTGCATGACCCGGTCATCATGGTTAGCACCGATGGCGCGCGTGCGGCTGCCGAATTCATGCTGAGCGGGACCTACTTGCACACCGACAGTGATCTGCCTCCGGCAACCGGGCAGCAATATCAGCTGCGTGTTGGCACTTTCTTCGAATTCGCCAATGGCCGCATCACCCGCGTGAGCAACCACTACAACTTGCCGCACTGGTTGCAGCAGATATCGCTATAAATACCCTGAAGCACGCCGTACCAATGGATAAACCGCAGTTGTTCAATACCGCAAGAACTGCCTGACAGGAGGGCACACGATGGAAACGATTATTACGCTGGTAATTTTGGCGGTCATTGCTTTTTTGGTGATTGGCATCTACAACCGACTGGTTACGCTGAAGAACCGCTTCGAAAATGCTTTCTCCCAGATCGAGGTGCAACTCAAACGCCGGTATGACCTGATTCCCAATCTAGTAGAAACCGCGAAGGCCTATATGGCGCACGAACGTGGCACGCTGGAAGCCGTTATTGCCGCACGCAATCAGGCAGTCAACGGTCTCGCTGCTGCGGCGGCGGCACCGGGCGACCCGCTGGCCATGAGCGGCCTCGGCCAGGCCGAAGGTCTGCTCAGTGGCGCGCTGGGCCGGCTGAGCGTGGTAATGGAGGCCTACCCTGATCTTAAGGCCAACCAGAACATGATGCAGGTATCCGAAGAACTGACCAGCACCGAGAATCGCATTTCCTTCGCGCGGCAGGCCTTTAACGACGCCGTCACGGAATACAACACCTACAAGCAAACCTTCCCACCGGTAGTATTCGCTGCAACCTTCGGGCATTCCGGAGATGCCAGCCTGCTGGAGTTTGGCGACAGCGAAGCAATGCAGCAGCCGCCAAAAATAGCGTTCTGAATTTACGGTGAATTTTTTCGAGCATCAGGACCGTGCCCGCAGTTCCACCAAGCTGCTGGTTTGCCTGTTCGTCTGCGCTGTCATCACTCTGGTTTTCATTACCACATTTCTGATCGTGTTCGCGCTCAATCTCTCGGAGGAAGGGAGTGTCCCTGCGCCGGGACTCAATCAATCCTTTCTGACTTCCGATATCTTCCTGATCGTCAGTGCGGTAGTCGTCACTGTGGTACTGCTGGGCACACTGTTTCGCCTTGCGCAACTGCGCGGCGGCGGCAAGACAGTTGCCGAAAGTCTCGGCGGACGGCTATTGAATGTGCAGACGCATGATGCCGATGAGCGCAAAATCCTGAACATTGTCGAGGAAATAGCCATCGCTGCCGGGTTGCAGGTGCCGCAGGTCTATCTGATTGAGGATCCTGCGATCAATGCCTTCGCGGCGGGCTACCAGATCCAGGATGCGGTCATCGGGGTCACGCGTGGCTGCATACGTGAACTAAGTCGTGACGAATTGCAGGGCGTCATCGCGCACGAATTCAGCCACATCCTCAACGGCGACATGCGGCTCAATATCCGGTTGATCGGCTGGCTTTACGGCATCATGGTGATCGGACTAATCGGCTACCACCTGATGCGCAGTGCCCGCTATGGCGGTGGCCGGGGAGGCAAGAACAGCAAGGGCGGCATCGTTATGCTCGGCCTCGGTCTGATTATCGTTGGCTACGGCGGCACCTTCTTCGGCAATCTGATCAAAGCTGCGGTCAGCAGGCAGCGGGAATTTCTCGCTGATGCATCGGCTGTGCAATTCACCCGCAATCCCGGAGGTATCGGCGGCGCTTTGAAAAAAATTGGCGGCTATGCAGCAGGTACGCATATAACTGCCACCAATACTGCCGAAATCAGTCATATGCTGTTTGGTCAGGGTGCTGGTTTGGCGGGGCTGTTCGCGACGCATCCACCGCTGGGGGAACGCATCCGCCGTATTGATCCAGGCTGGAAAGGGGAATTCGCAGAGGGATCAGCAGAGAATTCCGCCGCCGCGTCTTCTTCACCGACGCCCGCTGTAGCTGTGCATCCGCAAGCCCAGGGCTTTGCCAGCTCTGTGGGCCAACCGACCGCAGCCAATCTTGCGGAAGCGCAGCAGCGCTTGCATGCCATTCCGCCGCAGCTGCTGAACGAAGTACACAACACTCTTGGCAGTTTTCTCACCTTGTTTGCGCTGATCATTGCTGCCTCGGATCAAGTCGCTGCGAAGGAACAACTGGCATACCTGCAACAGCAGCTTCCGGTAGAAAGTTATAAATTGTTATTGCGTATAAACAACGAAGTGGAGGGACTTGAGCGGAAACTGTATCTCCCGCTTGTCGATCTGGCACTGCCCAGTTTGCGCGAGCTGTCGGCGGCACAACTGAAGACGTTCACGGCCCAATTGCAGCATCTGATCGAGGCCGATGCGAAAGTCAGTCTCTTCGAATGGTGCTTGTTCCGAATCCTCAGTAGCAGCCTTGCGCAGCGCGCGAATCAAGCGCGAGGGGCGCAGACCGCACTGGAGGCTTGCAGCCAGGATAGTCGGGTCTTGCTGTCAGCGCTGGCGCGTGCGGGTCATGCTGATGAAACTGCCGCTGCCACCGCGTTTGATGCTGGCATGGCAGAGTTGCATCCAGACCAGAGACATCAACTTCTGGCATCGGACTCGGTAAATCTTGCGGTGCTGGACAAAGCTATGGACCGTTTGCGCAATCTCAAACCCTTGCAGAAGCCGCGTCTCCTCAAGGCTATGGCGCAGTGCATCCAGACAGATGGCGACATAACAAGTGGGGAAGCGGAACTGCTGCGTGCAGTAGGTGCAATCCTCGATTGCCCGGTGCCGCCGCTGGCTTGAAGACTGCAGACTCGGTAACGAGTCTGTTTCCAGTGATTCAGGGCGTCAAACCTTCCACATGCCGCGCATAGACGGCATCGAAAAATGCCAATGCGGGCGCAGACGGCACCATTTCTGTTTCGGCTGTGGGGACATCTCCCAGCACCATGACATTACCTGGCTCATTGGTGTGATACGCAGGCCATGCCGGCGGCAAAGCTCATCCAGCCGCTGCTCTGCAAAATGGCATGATGGAACAAGCCTGCGCTCAGTAGTGAGGCCAGCAGATTTCCCACCGCTTGGGCACTGGCAGACTCGCCGACGATTGTGATGTTGATCGGATCCCCGCCGAAGGCTGCAATATTGTCATACACCCACTCCAGTACCGCCGCCATAAGGAATAGCGAGGGCAGGGCGCGCATGGGCTTTGCCTTTGGTTGATTGCACACTCGGTATGGCTAGAAGGGGAAATACCCCAGCAACACGCAGTAGAGTAATTTGAAAAAAAGAGATGAAGTTCATTATCACGTGGATACCTGCAGGATTCATTTTTTGCAGGGAAAATAAGTGGTTGCGTGAAGGTGATGGCATTTTTCAGGCAATTCAGCCCGTATTCATCTAACCGGACTTACAGTAGCGCCACTTTCACCAGGACAGGAGCCAGTCATGAAAGCATGCCTTACCATCTTGCTAGCCGGAGTCGCGCTGATCACTACACATCAGGCCGGGGCTGCTACCACCTATGAAGAAGCAGACGTCATTGCGTCCACCCCGATCTACCGGGTGGTCGAAATTTCCAGTCCTCAGGAAGAATGCTGGGAAGAGGAAGTGGTACGTCAGAATCGGCGCGATCATGACCGCTCTGCCACGCCCGGTTTGCTGGGTATGGTTATCGGGGGGGCGCTGGGCAATGCGGTGGGTAACAACCACAGCTCGCGCAAGGTTGGCACTGTCGTCGGCGCAATACTGGGCGGGTCGGTTGCCCGGGATATCGCGCGCGCCAACGATGACCGCAGAGCAACGGTGTATGTCGATACTGAAGAGCGCTGCCGCACGGTGTACAACACCCGCGAGGAGGAGAAACTGGTTGGTTATGATGTGAGCTATCGCTACAATGGCTTTGAACACACAGTCAGAATGCCGGAAGATCCAGGCGCTACTGTGCGGGTCAGAGTCGATGTAGAACCCGTGCTGTAAGACCTTACCACTTACATAGGGCACCATAAGGCAGCATCGGACATGATGTTCTGATTGTTCTGGCAGTTCCTGAAGTACAAATTGCACAGATAGTAAAAGTGCGTATGCCAACCAGCCGGTCAGAGCTCATGAAAACGATCCTGTCCATTTTTCTGCTTTCCCTGTTTTCTGTGGCCTTGCTTCCGGTAGCCGCACTGCAGGCCGCCGAAGTGGTGCAGCCGCAGAATTTGCTGCCACCTTCTTCCGAGCGCAGCGCAGAACGAAGCGCAGAACAGGACTCGCGCATCAGTCGTGACGAAGCTTCCAATATCGCCAAACAGAATTTTCCAGGCGAGGTGCGCAGTATCCGCCGTGACAACCAGAATTGGCGCATCCGCCTTGACCAGGATGGTGCCGTGTCAGATGTGCTCGTCAACGCCGATTCTGGACGTGTGTCGCGTCCGACCGGCGGCCAATAAACTTCCCCTTGCGGCGCGTCCCAAAGCCATGCCATTACTGCCATGCGTTTACTGATAGTCGAAGACGAAGATCTGCTGCGCGCGCGTCTAGTGAAGGCGCTTGGCGACAGTGGTTATGTTGTCGACAGTGCCAGTAATGGCAAAACCGGCCTGTTCGAAGCCACTGAAAACGATTATGACGCCGCAATCATTGATCTCGGCCTGCCAGAACTTGATGGTATCGGTCTCATCAAGGCACTGCGCGCAAAGGGTCGCACGTTTCCTGTGTTGATCCTCACTGCGCGCGATAACTGGACCGATAAGGTCGCTGGCCTCGACGCAGGCGCCGACGATTATGTCGTCAAACCATTTCAGATCGAGGAGATCAAGGCGCGTCTCAACGCGCTATTGCGCCGCGCAGCCGGCTTCGCCAAGCCAACTCTGGATTTTGCGCATCTGAGTCTCGACACCACGGCGCGCAAACTGCAAGTGGCTGGCGTTGATGTGGAACTCACCGCTTACGAATACAAAGTGCTGGAATACCTGATGCTGCACCCCGGCAAGGTGGTTTCCAAAACTGAACTCACTGAACACCTCTACGATCAGGATCACGACCGCGACAGCAATGTGCTGGAAGTGTTCATCCGCCGTTTGCGCCAGAAACTCGATCCCGACGAGACCCTCAAGCCCATCGATACGATTCGCGGTCAGGGCTATCGCTTCAATGTCCCCACTCGGCAAGGCTGAATCCCGCTATTCCCTGCAAAGACGCCTCGTGCTGGCGTCAGGTGTGCTGTTGATTCTGTTTCTGGGGTTGGCCGGCCTTGTGCTTGATCGTGCCTATCAGGAAAGTGTTGTCGCAGCGGTTGAAGAGCGTTTGCAATTACAGGTATACGCCCTGTTGGGTGTTGCCGAACCGGATGGCGAGGGTTTTTTCATACCTGATCTGGAAGAAGCGCGCTTTGCCCAAATCGATTCCGGCTTATACGGTTTCATTCTCGACAGGAGTGGCATGGAAGCGTGGCGCAGCCCGTCGGCGCTTAATCTCCGGCTTGCCGACAGTGGTTACGAAGTCGGTGAAATCGTGCGTGGCGAGACCTCCTATGGCAGCCTGGACTCACGCGAACTGGGCCCGCTGTCCTGGGCTTCGTATGGCACGTATTGGGAATCGCAGGACAACATCTACGAATTTGTCGTACTGGAATCCACGGCGCCGACGCAGGCGCAGATTCGCGAATTCCGGTACAACCTGTATCAATGGTTTGGTGCCATGGCGGTGTTTCTGTCCATTGCCCAATACCTGCTGTTACGCTGGGGGCTGCGCCCGTTGCAGCAGCTGGCAGCTGATGTATCTGCCATTGAAGCAGGCGCACAGGATGCGATGCAGCGCAACTACCCGGACGAATTGATAGCCGTTACTGATAATCTCAATTTGCTGATCAAAAGCGAGCGTGATCGTCAGGCGCGTTACCGCACTACCCTTGGTGATCTTGCACACAGCCTGAAGACTCCACTCGCGGTGCTGTCGACCGCGCTGCAGGAAATGAAACGCGAAAGCAGTTTTACTGACCAGCATCGTCGCGACATGGAAGAGCAGGTCGAACGCATGGACCAGATCGTGTCATACCAGCTCAAACGTGCTACCAAGCACAATCATCATCAGTTGCTTGCCAAACCGGTGCCGGTGGCGCCGGTGTTGCAGCGTATCCTGGCCGCACTCGCCAAGGTTTATCGTGACAAGCAGATCGAAACAGTTAAGGAGTTCGCGGAAAGCGCGGTGTTTTACGGTGAGGAAAGCGACCTGATGGAGTTGTGCGGCAACCTGCTCGACAACGCCTTCAAATACGGTTCATCACGCCTTGAAGTGAAAGCCACTATGCGTGGCGGCACACTGTTGCTTGAAATCAATGACGATGGTCCTGGTATTGCCGAAGCCGATAGACACTGGGTACTGGAACGTGGCGCGCGCGCCGATACCGTGAAAAGTGGTCAAGGTATTGGCCTGGCAGTTGCGGTGGATATCGTCAGTGCCTATGGTGGGGAAATCCGCGTCGAAAAGAGCCAGTGGGGCGGCGCCAGACTCAAGGTTCGGCTAGGAGCGTGAACCTGTTTATTGTTTATATTAAACAATAGGCTGCGCCGGCACAGATTCCTAGAAGTTGCAGGCCGAGGCGGGCAGCTCCGTGCGGGTTTCGTTACCGTAACGGTCGGTTTCGCGTTCGAAGCAACGGCCGTGGACGTCGCGCAGCAAGCTGGTGCCTGAACGTGGCGCTGAGCGCGTAATCACGGTAGTGCGCGGGGTGGGGTTGTCGATATAGGTGTTCTGGTACACGACAACCGGCTGACGGTTGTTGTAACCCCAGTTGCTGTAGGGCGAGCCCCAGCTGTCGAAAGAATTCACACCGAAAGTAGTGTAACCGATGCCGGCGCCGAAGTTGTTCCACCGGCGGTCGTGGTAATCTTGGCGCCAGCGCTGATTACCGAAGCCGACAGAATTGACGAAATTCACGTTGTACGACACGTTAGCGCGATCGTGACGACGGTTGTCATAACGCTCATCACGCCGCTCATCCCGGTGGTCATAGCCGGTATCCCTGTCTCCGCGGTGACGGTCGTCAGCCAAGGTCGCTCCGGTGCCAAGCACTAGAAAAAGTGTGGTGGTACAGACAAGCAGCTTATTCATGATCTTCCCTCCTCTTTAGGTACGGCTGCAGTCTAGAAGTGCGTGCCTGAATCCATCCTGAACATTGTTTGCACGGAGGTGGCTGGGGTAAGCTCGGTCCCCATTCAAGGCCTAAGGGGAGCGTGTCGATGAAAAACCAAATTGTGGTGTTGGGACTGGGGCTGCTGGCACTGGTTGGCTGCGGCCAGTCCGACAATGCAGCCCTGACGCCAGCGCCTCCAGAAGCACCCCTCACTACAGAGAGCGCAGCAACACCCTCCGGTTTCGCTGCCGTTTCCGCAGAGCGTCTCCTCAATGCCGACGCTGAACCTCAGCAATGGATGGCCACCGGCCGTACTTATAGTGAACAGCACTACAGTCCGTTGACGCAGGTCGACCGCACTAACGCCGGCACGCTCGGACTCGCGTGGTACGCCGACTTCAATATTCCGCGCGGTCAGGAATCCACCCCCCTTGTTGTTGATGGTGTTATCTATGTGACCACGGCGTGGAGCAACGTGCGTGCCTTCGATGCCGCCACCGGTGCCGCGTTGTGGGAGTTCGATGCGGAAGTGCCGGGCGAGTGGGGCGTGCGCGCTTGCTGCGATGTGGTGAATCGTGGCGCTGCGCTCTGGAACGGCAAGGTCTATGTCGGCACCATCGACGGCCGCATGATCGCCATTGACGCCGCCACCGGCACCAAGGTCTGGGAAACCGACACGCTGATTTCGCGTGATGTGTCCTATTCAATCACCGGCGCGCCGCGTGTGGTGAAGGGCAAAGTCATTATTGGCAATGGTGGTGCCGAGTACGGTGTGCGTGGTTATGTGTCCGCGCTGGATGCAGAAACTGGCGCACTTTTGTGGCGTTTCTTCACGGTGCCGGGCGACCCCGCGCTCGGTTTCGAGAATGCTGCGATGGAAATGGCAGCGGCCACCTGGAGCGGTGAATGGTGGAAGCTCGGCGGTGGCGGCACGGTGTGGGATTCGATGGCTTACGATCCCGAACTCGATCTGCTCTACATCGGCACCGGCAACGGCTCGCCATGGAATCAGGATTTGCGCAGCCCGGGTGGGGGCGACAACCTGTTCCTCTCGTCCATTGTTGCGCTCGATCCCGACGACGGCGCGTACAGGTGGCACTACCAGACCACCCCCGGCGAGACCTGGGACTACACCGCGACCCAGCCGATCATGGTGGCCACGCTGCCGATTGACGGTATCGAACGCAAGGTAGTGATGCAGGCGCCGAAGAACGGTTTCTTCTATGTGCTTGATGCCGCCAGCGGTGAGTTTCTCTCTGCGCAAGCCTTCGCCAATGTGAACTGGGCCTTCGGTATCGACCAGGACACGGGCCGCCCCATCGAAAATCCCGCCGCGCGCTTCGACAAAACGGGCAAGGCTTTTGCTGTACAACCAGCTCCATCGGGTGCGCACAACTGGCAGCCGATGGCCTTCAATCCTGCCAATGGCATGGTGTATCTCTCATCCACCGACAGTGCATTTATCTACGCGTATGACCGCACCTTCGAGCCGAATCCGCTGACCTCCAATCTGGGTGTGGACACCGCAGCAGGCGCTGTCGAGTTGGGCCCTAATGCCACGGCAGATCTGCCGAGCGGTACCTACATGGTGGCGTGGAATCCTGTCACGCAGCAGGAAGGCTGGCGTATTCCCGGCGCGTCTGCCGGTATGCTGGCTACCGCCGGTGGCCTCGTGTTCAAGGGCGGCCAGAATGGTCTTGCTGCGTATGATGCCGACAATGGCACTGAGTTGTGGAAATCACTGGATACGCAAACTGGTGTGGTTGCCGCGCCGGTGACCTACGAGGTGAATGGCGAGCAGTATGTCGCAGTGGTCGCGGGTCGCTCCAGCGGGAATTACTACGCGCCGGATTATTCGCGCCTGCTTGTGTTTAAGCTGGGGGCGACTGTGCAACTGCCGCCACCGGTTGAATTCACTGCGCCAACATTGAATCCGCCGCCGTCGACAGCAAGCCCTGAACAAATTGCGCGCGGTGAAGATTTTTATCTGGATAACTGCTGGATTTGCCACAGCGATGTCGGCAATGCCGGCGGCTTGCTGCGGCGCGGGTTGTTTCCTGAACTCGCCGTGTCACCGGCACTCGCCAGTCCCGAACTCTTTGCTGCGGTCGTGCTGGAAGGTGTGCGCGCGCAGAATGGCATGGTGTCGTTCGCAAACATCCTGACGCCCGAGGGCGCCGAGGATGTGCGTGCTTATCTGATCGAACGCGCGAATGTCGCCCTGCAGCAACAGCAGGCGGCGCGGGCAGGGCGTTAGAGTTCAGTAATAGAGGCTCAGTAACGGTACCGCACGCCGGCTTCCACCGAACGCCCGGCCTCCGGCGCAAAGCCGCGCAGGTAGGAGGTGGACAGCCGGATCTCCTCGTTCGCGAGATTGCGACCTTTGATGAATATCATGAGTTCGACGCCCCTCTCTGTGTTGATGGTGTAATCCGCGCCGAGATCCAGCCGCGACCAGGAATCCGTGGCGAGTTCGAAGGTGCCGGGTTCGTCCTGCTCGTCGCCGTGAATCAGCGTTACGTAAGCCGACCATGCTTGCCCTGCCAGTTCACCATTCAGAATCAGTTCTGCTCCAACATGGTTTGGGGGCAGGCGCGGTGCAGCGCCGTTCTTGTCAAAGCGGCCTTCGATGGTATCTCCAAACAAGCGCAGGGTAGCCAGATCGTTCAGTTGCAAGCTGGCATCTACCTCGATGCCGCTGAAACGGGCGTCGTCCTGTTGGTAGCGCCGCACCGGGATACCAGCTGCTGCCTCCCCGCTCGTGATTTGGCCAATGTAATCGGCAAAGCGGTTGTGGAAGCCGGTGATCGTAGCGGTGAAGGCGCCATAGTCGAGATACAGCGTCAGGTCAGTGTTCAGAGAAGTTTCCTCACTAAAGTTCGTATTGCCGATTTCGCAGGAGCCGGTGGCGAGATGGATAACACAAGCGTCCAGGTCAGCCAGCCCGTAATTCGAGTAAAGCTCCTCGGTGGAGGGTGCGCGTTGCGAGCGGGAAACTGCCAGCCCGAACGTCAGCGGCTCGGAAATATCCCATAAGGCCGAAGCCGACAGGCTCGTCGTCGAATAATCCCGGCTGGGTGCAGCGCTGGCCTGCGGGCTGTAGTCATCCCTGTTGATGCGCGCCCCGATTTCAAATGTAAGCGGGTTGAGGTGAAAGTCTTCAACGACGAACAGTCCCTGTGAGCCGATGTCGGTGGCCGGAATAAAACTTTCTTCCCCGACCGCAGCGAACTCCTCGTTGCCGAGTTGCAGGCCGACAACGCCATGTCTTTCAGCATTGTCCGTGTGCGTTACCTGCAGGCGTTGTAGCCAGGCATCGTTGCTGAATTGGGTGCCGATAGCTCCATCTTCTTCGATTTCGGCGTGTGCATAGTCGGTATGACTGAGGCGGTAACTCACGGTTTCCGCCCATGGCGCCAGCCCGTGCCATTCACTGTTGAGGTCATAGCGTGTGCGATCCATGTCGATGGCAACGAATTCAGCTTCCGCGCCGGGTGGCAGGCCGTAGGTGTTGTCCAGACGGTTGACTGCGAAGCCCACGAAACCGTTTGGCAGAATCCATGACACGCCGGCAGTTCCCGTTTTGGTTTCCCCGCCGGTGTTGGCAACGTAGCCGGAGGTGTTGGCATTTGCCGCGTCATCTTCAAGGTACGCAGGATCTGCCGCGAATCCCGGGATATCGAGATCGTTCCACTCGCGTTGTACCGCGTCGAGGTGCCAGGCAAAGTTGCCGGTGGCAAAATCGACACTGCCAACCGCTGTGCCGATATCTGCGGCAGAGTCGTGGCGCGCTTCAAACGCAAAAGAGGGCGCATCGGGCAGGGTCGTGGCGATGCGATTATCGATGACGTTAACCACACCGCCGATCGCACCGCCGCCATACAGCAAGGTGGAGGGGCCGCGCAGCACTTCGATCCCCTTCGCGAGTATCGCCTCCACGGTTTGCGCGTGGTCGGCCGAGTTGCCGGAGGCATCAGCGTTCGGCATGCCGTTGCTGAGATTCATCACGCGCCGGCCCTGCTGGCCACGAATCACGGTCTGCCCCACGGCGGGACCAAAGGAGGCATTGCTGATGCCGGGCTGTCCGGCCAGCGTGTCGCCGAGCGTGGAACGCACGGCATCGTGGAGTTCCTTGTCACTTAACACAGTGACTGGCAGTGCGGTTTCAGAGCGACGCACGTGGATGGCAGTGGTGATCAGTTCGTAAATTTCGTCTTCCTGTGCCTGCACGACGGAAGTAATGGCGAGCGCGAGTACACTAACTGGAATAATCAGGATGCGGTTCATGTTCAGTTCCCATAATCTTGGACTACATAAATGCGGGTCCGGCCTGAAGTGCAGCTGCGCACATAAGGCACAGACTGAAACAGGGAGAGGATCCCCACGGTTTCGGATCAGGAGAACAAACGGGGAGGAGCGCGGCCTTGATAGGGAGAAGGGGAGGTTACTGCGTAAAACTGGCGAAGCGCCGGCCCGACCTGCGCCGCAGCGGCGCTCGAGGGCAGGGTAAGCTGGTGCTGTACCAGCGCATCGTCGCTGAGCTGTAAATGACACAACGCGCAATCGATCGCTTCTTGTGTGTGATCGTGCAGCGGCGAAGCCTGAACAAGCTGCACGCCGACCAGCGTGAACGCCATCAAGGCGATCAGCAGGAAGCGGCGCAAGTGTCGGTAACGGTTCAACATGGATGTCGGTAACGGTTCAGCATGGATGTCGGTAACGGTTCAGCATGGATGTCGGTAACGGTTTAGCACGCTTGGCAGTTCAACTCAGTTTTTGGCGTAAAGCAGCCAGATCAGGGATAGAACTTATTTCAACGGTTTTCAGCGGGCTGCCGAAGCCTGTGGTAATTCTGACGGATGATAGCGGTACCGCCAGACGTTCGGCCAGCAATTCCTCTACAGCAGAATTGGCACGTCCTTTGTCCGGTGGCGCGCGGACCTTGACCTTGAGCAGGTCACCAAACCATTCAACACTTTCGCATGCTGCGCCGGGCAGTACCTTGATCCGGATTTGCATATTCAGGCCGCCTGCATAATGAAGTTCAGCACAAGTTCTTTACCCTTGGGCACCAGCAACAGATTCTTGTAGAGCTTTCCCGGGTCAAAAGCATACAGCACTGCCACCCGGTGGCGAAACAAGCGCGTTAATTTGCGCCGCAGGAAGCCCAGCGGCTTGCCTGCCCACCAGACGCGGTCGTAATTACTGCCAAGTACATGGATGTGGTAGTGCTCTTGCAGAAACTGCAATTCTGGTGAGCCTGTAAGCCGCTGCACTGTCAACGGGTCATTCCACTCCATCGTGATGAAGGGCAGATCGCGGCGCAGTGTTTGCATCAGGCCGCGCAACACAAATACTTCGTGGGCTTCCACATCAATTTTTACGAAGTCCACACGCGCGAGTTTCTGGCTGGCTACAAAAGCATCGCCGGTTGTCAAGGTAACGTTGACAGGCGTGGTGCCTTCCATGCGTTTATCGAAACTGGACGCGCCGTAGTTGCCGGCATTCACCATGTTGATAGTGGCGCTGCCTTCGTGGTCGGACAGTGCGACGTTATGTGCGCTGGCCTGGCGCAAATTGTTGTGGCTAATATTGTCGCTGAGAACAGCGAATAGACAGGGTATGGGCTCGAAGGCATGCACCTGCTTTGCCTGCGTGGCAAAAGCCAGCGTGTGGTTGCCAATATTGGCACCGATATCCAGCACCACAGGCTGCGATAGTGTCGCCAGCAACTTCAGCAGCAGCTCCAGGTTTTCCTTTTCATAGAGACCGTGTTTGACGATCTTGTTCCCGACATGATCGTTCCGGTATACGGTGACGTGGTGACCCAATGAGCTTGTGACTGTAACGGTGTTATCCATGTTGGTAGCGGGTTGTCCTGTGAATTTTTGGGGAAGTTAATTCAGAGCCAATCTGAAGAAAGACACATGGCCCAAAACCAGGCAGTGTACTATAGAAAGATGCCAGTACCGAACCGTTCGGTTCTTGGCATCCTGTCCTAGTTTAGCCTTGACATTGGGTGTCATGAATATTCAAATCGCGACA
Source organism: Klebsiella pneumoniae (assembly GCA_945902215.1). Lineage (GTDB taxonomy): Bacteria > Pseudomonadota > Gammaproteobacteria > Pseudomonadales > Pseudohongiellaceae > CAILUG01. Next base: position 42,451 of record CAMDML010000021.1, read on the forward strand.
GGGGAGAGTAGTCGTATTTATAAAAACCAGATGGCTGTGCGTACTGCGTACTGACCATTGGAGTCTGGTGTCACTTTTCGGTAATCCAGAACATTTTAAGCCGCTTTTTAGTTTTGCTGTAAATTCCCCTCGGTACTCGTCATTGGACGCATTCTAACCTCATGTGGGTCATGTGGTTTTGCTTTGTGCACAATGGTTACTCATATCATCATTCCAGGGGAATATTGATGAAAAAATCACTTACTAACACCTTCAAAACCAGAGCATTGGTGCTCTCCGTGTCGGCGATTACCGCCGGCCTTATGGCGCAGGGACTTTACGCTGCGGATGCAACAGAAGAACTGGAAGAAATCCAGGTAACCGGTTCCCGTATTCGTGCAACCGACGGCATGCAACAACCGACTCCCGTAACGGCCATTTCGTTCGATGAACTGAGCAATATCGATCCAGGTGGGGTTATCAGTGAGCAGATCGGCACACTTCCACAATTTTTTGGCACCCAGTCCGCGCAGCGCGGCGGCGGCGCACTCTTCGGTTCAGCCGGCGGTTCCTACCTCAACATGCGCAGCCTGGGTGCCAACCGTACCTTGGTGCTGCTGGATGGTTCCCGTGTTGTTCCTGCTGACAAAAGTGGCTCGGTCAACGTAGACACCCTGCCCAACGCACTGATTCGTACTGTCGATGTGGTAACCGGTGGTGCTTCTGCTGCATACGGTGCCGACGCCCTCGGCGGTGTGACCAACTTCGTCCTTGACCGTGAGTTTCAGGGTCTGAAAATCCAGGCCGGTACGGGTATCACCGAAGTGGGTGATGGCGACCGTTACAACGTGTCGGTCGCCGGTGGCAGACAGTTCGGCGAACGTCTGAATATCATCGCTTCTTTCGATGAAAAGTACATCAACGACATCGAACGTCAACCGGAAGATCTGGATCCTGATTTCTTCCGGCGCTGGGGTCATGTAACCAACCCGGCATGGGTATCAGCAGCTGCCACACCAAACATACCGCAGCGTCTGACCTTGCCCGATGTCTGCTCCTCGCAGCACTCCCCCTACGGCCTGATCAGCGCTCCCGGTACGCCGCTGAACCGCATGAAATTCCTGCCTGACGGCTCTGGGATTACTCCGTTTGTAAACGGTAGCGTTACTGCACTGGGTGGCACCGCTTCCATGTCGGGTGGCCCCGAGTGCGCTACTGCCAACCGCGCCTTCAGCGCTGGTGGCGCCGATGCTGCCGAAGTGGTGGGCCGTTCCGGTTTCGTC
>CAMDML010000022.1 GCA_945902215.1 Klebsiella pneumoniae
CCACCATCTGCTGATAAATTTCTTATTCCAAAAGCTTCTGGTTTTAAAGAAGTTAATTTAGCTTTTTCTGGATCAACTCTTAATCTTTGATACTCTTCTTCACTTAATGTTTTTTCAGGATTAGGATCATGTGTTACCCTGTTCTATTATGGTTGAGCCGTTAACCAGCCCGAGCATACTCAGGCGGCAAGTTGGTTGATATTTCATTCCCACAGCAGTGCATTTCAAATCCAATCGCGGGGGCAGCAAATCCAATGGCACGACAAACTTCGAGTATCCGCATGAGCAGAAAACCCATTTCCGGGTTGCGTCTGGCGCTCATCGTATCCCTTTTTTCCACACCAGTACTGGCACAAGAGCCTCTCGATCAGACGGCAGTAAATGCCCAAAGCGAAGTAGATACTGCAGCAGCTGCCGCACAGGTCCAGATCAACGAAGCCGTAGATCGTACCCAGCAGCTTGGCGGCCAGTATGCGCAGACCATGGCCGAACTGGAAAGTCTCAACCAGTACAACGATCAGCTGCAATCGCAGATTGATGCCCAAGAAACCGAAATGGCTTCAATTCAGACCCAGTTGACCGACATCGAAACGACCAACCGCGAAGTCATGCCGCTCATGGAGCGCATGGTTGCAACGTTGGAACAGTTCGTAGCCGCCGATCTGCCCTTTCTGAAGGATGAGCGCACCAACCGCGTTCTCACTCTTAAAGACATCATGGGCCGCGCAGACGTGGCAATCTCCGAAAAATACCGCCGCATCCTTGAAGCCTACCAGATCGAGCTTGAATACGGTCGCACCTTGGAAGCTTATGAAGGTTTGCTGGGTGATGGCGCCGATGCGCGCACTGTTCAGTTCGTCAAACTTGGCCGGGTTTCCTTGCTATATCAAACACTTGATGGCACCGAAACCGGGTATTGGGATCATCAGTCTGGCACTTGGGTAGTCGATGAAGACTACACAGAGAACGTCCGTGAAGCACTGCGTGTTGCACGCCAGGAAGGTGCTCCTGACCTGCTCCGTGTCCCGGTACCGGCTCCGCAGGAGGCACGTCAATGAAAAAGCAGTTATCCTGGATTTGCAGTGGCGTAGTGCTGCTGTCCTCCTTCTCTCTCGCCACTCTCACCCAAGCCCAAAGCCTGAGCGAACTGCTTGAGCAGGCCCGGAGTGTGCGTGCAGCAGAAAACCAGTTGTTCGATCAACGTGCCGCCGAATGGGCCGCAGCCGCGGCTGCGGAGCAGCAGAACCTGCTGCAGACCACTACGGCAGAACGCGACCGGATGCTAACTCTTACCCGCACTCAAGGTGAGGAATACGCCCAGAATGATATTGAAATCAATGAGTTGACTACCCAGCTGCGCGACAAAGCCAACGGCCTCGGCCTCGGCGAATTGTTTGGCTTGGCGCGTCAAGTCGCGGGCGACTCCACCAGCGCTCTGGAGCAGTCACTGATCAACAACCAGTTCGCTGGGGAAGAGCCGAGCCGCATCGAGTTCCTTTCTGAATTTTCCGAACAGGAAACGATTGCCAGCACTGCTCAGCTGGAAAGACTCTGGTATGAAATCCAGCGTGAAATGACGGCAAGCGGCGAAGTCGCGAAGTTCAACGGTACCGTTGTGCAACCTGATGGAGCACCGTTGAATACTCAGATCACCCGTATCGGCCCTTTTATTGCCAGCGCCAATGGCCAGTTCCTGTCCTATATCCCTGAACTGAACCGACTGAGCCTTTTTCCCCGCCAGCCCGAGGACACATTGCTGGCAGATGTCCGCAACCTGGAAGCCGCAACTTCCGGCTATGTACCGGCAGTGGTCGACTCCACTCGTGGTGTACTGATGAGCCTGGTCGTTGAGCGTCCCTCCATTGCAGAGCGCATCGAACTTGGCGAAGAAGTCGGTTACGTGATCATTGTGGTCGGCGTGGCCGCATTCATCGGCTTCTTGTTCCAGCTGGCATTTCTGATCTCGGCACGCATGGGTGTTACCCGTCAGATGCGCAACCCGCATAAACCGACTGCAAACAATGCCTTGGGCCGTGTGCTCCTGTCGTTCAAGAGCAATGCCGCCAACATTGAGGAAGATGCCGAAATTGTTGAACTGCGGATCTCAGAGGCGGTAATGAAAGAAGTGCCCAGTCTAGAGCGCGTCCAGCCTTTGCTGCGTTTGGCTGTTGCGGCCGGACCGCTGTTGGGTCTGGTCGGTACTGTTGTCGGTATGATCATTACCTTCCAGAGCATCACCGAAACCGGTTCCAGCGATCCCAAACTGATGGCCACTGGTATTGGCCAGGCCATGATTGCAACGGTACTCGGTCTTGGTATCGCCGTGCCGCTGCTGTTCGCAAACGCGCTGCTGAGTTCGCTGTCGCGCTCCATCGTCCAGATCCTCGACGAGCAGAGCACGGGTATGCTGGCTGAAAACCTTGAAAGGCGCAAAAAATAATGTTTGAGAATCTTAACTTCGTTTTCGCGACTACTGAACTGTTCCGTGAAGGCGGGCCTTTCGTGGTCGCCATCTTTGGTTCGGGCGTACTGATGTGGGGCCTCTTTCTGGAGCGCTACATTTTCTTCTCGGCAGTGCTCCCGCGTCAGTCAAAAGAAATGCTTGAAATCTGGCGTAGCAGGGCGGATCACACCTCTTGGTGCTCGCGCCAGATCCGGCAGATGATGATTTCGAAAATGAATGCGGGCATGACCAGCAACTTTCCACTTATGCAAGTTCTTGTACCGATGTCTCCTTTACTGGGGCTGGTCGGCACGGTGACTGGCATGCTCGAAGTGTTCTCCTCAATGGCAATTCGCGGATCGGCCGATGCACGGACGATGGCAGGTGGTGTATCCACCGCCATGATCTGCACGATGACGGGTCTGGCAGTTAGTATCACGGGGCTCTACCCCGTGCACTACTTCCGTAACCGCGCGCGCCACGAGACTGAACTCTTTTCCGATAAGCTGTCCTATTAATTGATTAAGTTTGGAGAACGCGCTCTATGCGTATGCGCCGGCACAATGCAGATCATGAATCCTCGCACGGAATCGACTTGGCCCCGATGCTGGATTTCGTCTTGAACCTGCTGATCTTTTTCATTATTACCGCAATCTTCATCAAAGAGGTTGGCCTTACAGTCAACCGTCCTACCAGTTTCGACACCAGCAATGCTGACGGTAAAAGCATCAATATTCAGATTCTGAATACGGGTGAAATCTTCGTGGACAACCGCGTCGTAGACGTGCGCGCCGTACGCGCCAACGTGGAACGCCTGAAGGCTCTGACTCCAGAAATCGGTGTGTTGATTCTTGCCGATGATGCTGCTCGCACGGGTGTCATCATGGGCGTCGTGGACCAGGTCCGCCTGGGCGGTATTGCAAACATTACATTCAGTACATCCGGCTGATCTGACCGGAGGGGAAACGCAACATGAAGGTACACAAGCATAATCCGGAAAGCGAAGACCATGGCATCGACCTGGCGCCGATGCTGGACTTCGTTCTCAACCTGCTCATTTTCTTTATCATCACCACTTCATTCATTAAAGAAGCCGGTGTCACTGTGGTGCGGCCCGATGCCACTACCGCTGAATACCGCGAAAGCGGCAACATATTGGTTGCGATTCGTGAAAATGGCGACATCTGGATGGACCGCAAACCGGTAGACATCCGCGAGGTCAGAACCATGATCGAGCGCCTGCACATCGAGCGCCCCGATGACACCGCTGTGATCATCGCAGACACGAACTCGCAAGCCACCATGCTGGCGCAAGTCATGGATGAAATACGTCAGGGTGGGATTCAGGAAGTTTCAATTGCAGCAAAGCCTCCGGGGGGCTAATCATGACTACGATTTTAGCTAATCTGCGTTTTCCAATCGCTTTAGTGCTCGGCCTTCTGTTGAACGGCACGATGTTCTGGACACTTTATACATTGACCAATGGCAGCTTCGATCTGGAATCAACCGAAGCCACCCGCATTGAGTTCACCCGTATGCGTCGCGACTCTGAAACCCAGACCCGTCGTGAAGAGAAAGTAGAACGCGAGCCACCACCGGCTACGCCAGACCTCCCACAGATTTCCATGAACAACAGCAGCATGGACAACAACATGGTCAGTCTGGCACCCACTATTGATACCTCCGGCGCCATGTCCGGTCTCAACCTCAGCGCCGGTTCCGACCGCGACGTTGTACCGTTGGTCAGGATCAACCCCGACTATCCACAACGCGCTCTCAGTCGCGGTCTGGAGGGCTGGGTACAGGTGCAGTTTACAATTAGCGAAACTGGTTCCGTACTTGACCCCATCGTCATCGATAGCAGCCCGAAAGGCATCTTTGATGACGCAGCAATCAAGGCCATTTCCCGCTGGCGCTATAATCCAAAAATTGAAGGTGCTGTTGCGGTACAACGCGTAGGCATTCAAACCATCATTCGCTTCACGCTGGAGGACGAATAAGTATGTCCGTAATCAAGAAACTCTCCCTGCGCAGCGGCATGCTGGTAGCCGTCATCGTACTTGCAAGCAGTAGCGTCTACGCACAACGGGCTGGCAGCGATGATGAGGAAGGCGCCGCCGGTCCCGATGCCACGATCGACCAGCAGACCGGCAAGATCCTCTCGGAAGCCATTGAGTTCCTCAACACCGATAAATTTGTTGAAGCCAGGGCAAGGCTTGCCGATCTCCGTGTCGATCGTCTGAGCCCCTTCGAAAGAAGCCGCTTGGAACAGTTGCTGTTTAGCTTGGACATGAATGACGAAAACTATGAAGGCGCGCGCAGCCACTTACAGGCTGCCATTGACTCCGGTGGTTTGAACCCGCAAGAAAGCTCGACTATGCGCTATCAGATGGCACAGTTGTGGTTCCAGGAAGAAAAATGGGTAGAGGGTGCCGCTGCCATGGAAGCCTGGATTCTAACCGAACCAAACCCAAACTCCGGTGCGTACTACCTCCTTGCTGCTGCTTACTACTATCAGGAATTGTTTGATCGCGCCTTGCCCAATGCACAGAAGGCTGTTGATCTCGCGGAAACCCCCCAGGAAAGCTGGTTGTCCATGCTAGCTGCACTGTTGATCCAGAAGGAAAATTACCCAGCCGCTCTTGAAGTCGTGAAGCGAATGGTGAACATGTTTCCGGATAAGAAAAACTACTGGTTGCAGCTCTCCGGACTTTATACCCAGCTGGAAGATTACGAAAACGGGCTGATCGTGATGGAATTTGCCAATTACGGCGGTATGTTGACTGAAGCTGCAGATATCCGCCGCCTCGCCGATTTGTATCAGTTGCAAGAAATGCCGTATCGCGCTGCCTTGCTGATGGAATCTGCACTGGCTGACGGTAAAGTCGAAAAGAATCTGCGCTCATATGAAGGTCTGGCCAACAATTGGATCGCCGCTCGCGAGTTTGAAAAAGCCGTCCCCTTGCTGGGTCTGGCTGCTGAGCTGTCTGATAACGGCGCTCTCTTTCAGCGCATGGGTGAAGTCAACATCCAGATCGAAGAGTGGGAAGCCTGTATCGACTCGTTTGATAACGCGCTGGACAAGGGCGAACTACGCGACACTGGCTACGTGCAGTTGATGCTGGGCGTGTGTTACTACAATCTGGAACGTTTTAACGAGGCCAGAACCTGGTTAGACCGAGCTGCAAATGTTGCTGCACACCGCAACCAGGCACGTGGCTACCTCCAGATGATCGACAGCAAATCAAACTAACTCCGGAACGCACCTGCTCCGCAGTCAACAATTCACTATTTGGTTGATACAAGAATGTTACGGGACATGAAATTCAAGACTACTTTCACCGCCGCTGCAGTTGCCCTCTTGCTGACCTGCTTCAGCACTACTGCTTTTGCCGTAACCTATGACGAGATCATGGCAAGTATCCGTGAATCTCGCGAAGCGGAAGCCAGGATTCTGGTTGCGCGCGAAAATGAATTTAACGAAAAGCTGCAGGAAGCACAGCGGCTCTACAACGAAGCCCAGAGAAAACGCGATGAAGCGGAAGCTCTCAGTAACAGGTTGTCCAACCAGTACGATGAGAACGTAATCCGTATTGACGAACTGTCGTCATTGCTGACAGTTAACCAGGGCAACCTTGGTGAGCTGTTCGGGGTTACACGCCAGATAGCCGGTGATGCAGCCGGTACTCTTTCTGATTCGCTGATCAACACCCAGATCATTACTCCTCCGGGCCAAGAGGGTCGCGTCGACTTCCTGCGCCGGATTGCCGCCGCTACCGCTCTGCCCTCCATCATTGAACTGGAAAACCTCTGGTTGAATCTGATGGAAGAAATGCAGGCAGACAGCGAAGTCGTGCGTTACACAACGCCTGTTCTGCAAACGGATGGTATTACGTCGGTCCCCACCGAAGTCGTGCGTGTTGGTTCCTTCGGCGCCGTGGGTGATGACAAATATCTCGGCTACCTTATTGGTGACAACACGCTGGCTCAGCTGACCCGCCAACCCCCTGAAAACTGGATCATGAACCTCGCCGAAGATCTGCTGGCGACCGACCAGACTACCGGCTACATTCCGGCACTGGTAGATCCGGCGCGCGGCACACTGTTGGGCCTCTATGTTGAACGGCCTGACCTCCTTGAACGCATCGACCAAGGTGAAAGCATCGGCTGGGTGATCGTGGCTGTCGGGGTTCTGGGCGTAGTGGTAGCCCTAATACAGTATGGATTCCTGTTCTACACCAAGTCGACCGTTGCCGCACAGCTGAAAAAACTCAACAAACCAACCACCAACAATCCTCTGGGAAGATTGCTCCTGTCGGTTCAATCCGGAAGTGGCAAAGCCTCCGATAACATGCCGGAAGTTGTCGAGTTGCGTATCTCCGAAGCAGTGTTGCGCGAAATTCCTGCACTGGAGCGTTTCCAGGCCTTCCTGCGCCTCGCTGTCGCTGCCGGCCCCCTGCTGGGCCTGATCGGTACCGTTATCGGAATGATTCTTACGTTCGACAGTATCACAGCATCCGGCTCCAGCGATCCGAAGCTGATGGCACAGGGTATCGGTCAGGCGATGATTGCTACCGTACTCGGTCTGGGCGTGGCAATTCCGCTGCTCTTCCTGAACGCGGGTCTGGTGTCGCTGTCGCGTTCCGTTTTGAGCATATTGGAAGAACAGAGCACTCGTCTGATGGCGAACCGCCTCGAAAGAGTCTAGAACGCCTGATCGCATGGGCGTCATATGCAGTAAATGAAGGGCAGATTAGATCTGCCCTTTTTTTTGCCTGCTTTTTTATGAACCAGCTCTTGCGCCACTCGCCACCATTGGGCACCAATCAAGCCCCCCTTGCTTCGAGCATCGCAGGCGCTTGTCCCTTACTGCATCCAGGGCGAAGCCATTCCGAAGGGGGCCGTTACGAACACGGCTTCGATCTGCCAGACCATGCCGTCTTCAATGTGGAACAGTTACAGTAAATAGAACGAGTGTGGATAGCGCAGCGGTGAATTGATCACCCAACCATCGGTCAGCGTGTAGCTGGCCAGCTCACCGAAATGGTCGATGAAGCAGGAATTCGGAACATTAACCAGCTCCCGACCAAGGCACTTTGGCAGTATGCTGAGCCCTACGGACAAAAGCAAAACGATGTGGCTATAATCCGTTCGCCCTGAACATAAGTAGAAAACAGCCCGGTTGCTCCATGACCCACCCGTGCCGGGAAATACCATAACCCAAGCCTGACCCCAAAAGTCGGAAGTTACCTTACAGAGAGGAACACCCATGTGTGATTTGGATACCCTGAAAACCTCAACAGAATTCCTTGGCAAGCAAGGCGTTAGCCGCCGCCAGTTCGGCACGCTCGCTGCCGGTGTCAGCCTGATGGCCATGCTACCCCCCGTAGCCAATGCCCAGGCCGTTACCGAAACCGATGTGGAAATCACCACACCCGATGGTGTGGCAGACTGCTATTTCGTCCACCCAGCCACCGGCGCCTCAGCAGCCGTATTGGTATGGCCTGACATCCTCGGCCTGCGCCCCGCTTTTCGCGCGATGGGCAAGCGTCTGGCTGAATCCGGTTACGCAGTGCTCGTCGTAAACCCTTTTTACCGCTCTGCCAAATCCCCGGTAGTCCCAGAAGGAGCCAGCTTCCAGGACGAAACGACCCGCAATACGGTCATGCCCATGGCACAGAGCCTCAGTGCTGAAACCCATTTCACGGATGCGAAAGCCTTCATCGGCTGGCTCGACCAGCAGGCTGCAGTCGACACCTCGCGCAAAATCGGCACCACCGGTTACTGCATGGGCGGCCCGATGGTCATGCGCACCGCCACTGCCATGCCAGATCGCGTCGGCGCCGGTGGTTCATTTCACGGCGGAGGCCTGGCAACAATGGCCCCGGAAAGCCCACACCTGCTGATCCCGCAGATGAAGGCCAGCTTTTTGATCGCGGTCGCCCAGAACGATGACGAAACCGACCCACAGGCCAAGGTCACGCTGGACGAGTCCTTTAAGGCAGCCGGCCTGAACGCAGAGATCGAAGTTTACCCGGCGCAACACGGCTGGTGCCCGCCTGATTCGGCGGTGTACGACGAAGTGCAGGCAGAACGCGCATGGAGCCGCTTGCTGGCATTGTTTGAAACCACACTGGCCTGATCAGCAACGAACGCGGTGACAGCCTGCGGGCCTTCACCGCAGCTCTAAAAAAAATGACACCAGGTCACATCCTGCCGGTTATTGCCGGCAGGATTACCCGCAAGACCCAGCACTCGTTTCAGGGGAACCCATGGTTCGACTCAACGCCGCTGACAAACGCCAGCCACTCCAACGACTCGCCACACTTGCCTTGTTGCTGAGAATATGAAGTCAGAGCCCAATTGTTTTGTTAGGAGCGCAGTATGGAAATGGGCTCTGACCCCAATTAAAAATGTCATGCTTATCATGATCGTGAGGCCTTCGATGAAATCCCACTCCCTCTTGTTTGCCGCTGTACTGCTTCCTGCTTTCGTCCTCGCACAGACACCCCTTGTCACCGCACCGGACAACACCGCCGGCCAGACAATCTACGACACCGTCTGCGCCACCTGCCACAACATGCCGGAGCAAACCAAGTCACCGCCGCTCGATACCCTGAAGCGCATGGGTCCGCGCGCCGTGTCCCACGCGCTCACCAACGGCAAAATGAAGTTGCAGGCCGCGAATCTGACGCCGGAGCAAATCGATGACGTGGTTACCTACTTGTCTGCTACCGCCGATATCGACAATTCCTGGATCGCTTCCAATACCTGCCAAGCAGACCGCATGGACGTCGACACCGGCACACCCACCATTGGCCAGTGGGGTTTCGATCCGCGCAATCATCGCCGCTTGTCCGCAGAACAGGCCGGACTGACCACAGCGCAAATGGGCAAGCTGGAACTCGCGTGGGTCATGGCATTCCCCCAAACCGCGAACATGCGCGCGCAGCCGGTCATCGTGGGCAACACGATGTATCTGTCCATCGTCGACTCTGGCCAGTTGTTTGCGCTCGACATCGGCGGCAGCTCACCCTGTGTCAAGTTTGTCTATGAGCACGATGTGCCGCTGCGTACTGCACTCGGTTATCACACTCTGCCCGATGGCCGTAACGTACTGCTGTTCGCCGACGCCGCTGCCCACGTACTGATGATGGATGCGATCACTGCCGAAGTGATCTGGACCGCAACCGTGAAAGTCACCAGCGTGTCCAATGTCACCGCAATGCCGGTGCTATTCGAAGATAAAGTATTCGTGCCGATCTCCTCCGGCGAACTGAACATGGGCGCTGCACCCGCGTACGAATGCTGTACCAGCCACGGTGCTGTCGTCGCGCTGAATGCCGCCAACGGCGAGCAACTGTGGGTCTATCACACGATGCAAAACGCGCAACCAACTACCGTCAGCCGTGTCGGCACGCAACAATATGGCCCTTCCGGCGCGCCGATCTGGACTGCAGCAGCCGTTGATGCCGAACGTCGCCTTATCTACGTCGGCACCGGTGAAAACACTTCCGCACCTGCCACCGACACTAGCGACGCGATCCTCGCCATCCGCATGGATGACGGCTCGCTCGCGTGGAAGTTCCAGGCCACACCGAACGATATTTTCCTGACCGGCTGTATGAACGAACCCGACGGCCCCAATTGCCCACCCGCCGACAGTATCAACAAGGACTGGGATTTCGGCGCCGGCCTTATGCTTGGCAACAAGAGCGACGGCAGCGACCTCGTGCTGGCTGGCCAGAAGAACGGTGTGGTGTGGGCGCTGAATCCCGACAACGGCGCGATGGTTTGGAATACGAAAGTGGGTCCCGGCGGCGCCATGGGCGGCATTCACTGGGGCATGGCCTTTGATGGGGAACGCAGGCTCTTCGTCGGCAACAACCAGTCGAGCGGCCCAACCGCCGATGGTGTCGAGCCCGGCTTGCATGCGCTGGATGTTGATACTGGCAACATTCTCTGGTCCTACCTGCCGCAACCCGACTGCAGTGGCGAGCGCCGCACACACCTGCCGGGCTGTGATCGCAACTGGGGCATGTCCGCAGCGACATTTCTGGTAGATGGCGCGGTGGTACAGGGCAGCAACGATGGTTTTATCCGCGCCTTTGATGCACAGCGCGGCGAACCGTTGTTTACCTTCGACACCGCGCGCCCCTTCCCTACCGTCAATGGTGTGGAAGGCAAAGGGGGTGCCATCGACAACGCCAGCGTTGTCGCAGCCAACGGCATGCTGTTTGTGCAGTCTGGTTATGGCCTGATGGGTATACCCGGCAACTTGCTCCTCGCATTCAAACCAGCACCGTGAACCAGGAAAACACCTGATGAAGTTACGCACGTTCTCAACACAATGCGCGTGCCTCGCGGTACTGGCCGGCAATCTGCTGTGCGTCCCTGCGCTGAACGCACAGCAATCCGGTGAACAGATTCCTGTAGCAACACCCTTGTCGCGCCTGCCGACATCAATACTGGACGTGACCCCACCTTCTGCGCGCGTCAGAGGCGCACCTGGGGCCATGAAAATTGTCGAACGCAATTGCAATACGCAGCCGCTAGGTGCGGAACTGCGCCGGCGTATCGTAGCCACCGCAGCACAGGAATGGGCCTTCTTCGGCTTTCAGGTGGATGATCAGCGCGGCACTGCGCCACTACCGGGTGCATCCGACCCCAACAACTCCAATAACTCCAATAACAACACCGCCAACAACCGCCGCCGCTTCGGCCCGCTGAATCCAGTGGAAGTGGCACGCGTCGCTGATTCAGTTGGCGGCTACTGGTCCGCTGCGCCCGGTAGCGACTGGATTCTCGCGCGCCAGAACGAAGCCTGGAACAGCACACAAGGACTCGCTTCGCGTTATCGCGATCCATGGTCGGCAGCGTTCATCTCCTGGGTCATGTGTGAAAGCGGCCTTGGTGACGAAGAACGCTTTGAGCGCGCGATTGCGCACCACAGCTACATTGACCAAGCCATCGAAGCGCGCGACGGTAAAGCCCAAGAGGCTGCATACATCGCTTACGATCCCGGCGAACAGCCAATTATCCCTGGCGACATGTTATGCAGTGGGCTGCGCCCAATGTACCGCAGCCTCGACCAGCGCCGCGCGCAACTTGGTGTTGGCGCCCGCACGCATTGCGACATTGTTGTGCAAGTGGACACGGACACAGGCCAAATCCTGACCATCGGTGGCAACGTGCGCAGTTCAGTGCGGCTGAAAATTTTCCCCGCCGGCAGTGCAGACGGCCAAGAGTTCGCACCACAGCCGACCGCACGCATGATCTTCGCGCATTTGAAACTGCAGACGGACATGATCGAAGCCGCTGCGCTCGAGCATACACCCACTCTCCGCAGCATTTCCTGCGCGATGCCCGCAGCACCGGCGAGCTTTGCCATCGCGAGCATCGAGCCTCCCGCCGCATCCTGTTAGGAAATCGACAAGAAACTGATCATCAGTGGTGCCTCCGGCGATCTTTGCCACAAGGTCACTGCCAATCTGCTCAAACACCTCCTGCTACCGACTTGATCCTGCCAACGCGTGGGCCAGCTTGGAGATGATCACATCCGAAATGGCGATCAAACAGCAGTTGTTTTCACTGTGCAGCCGCCATGTGGAGTCGATCACCGGTAGGAAGGCGCTGACCATGCGGGAAGTGATTGCGCTTCACATAGGGGTTGCGGTTACCACGTAATTTCATCGGGACAAAAAAAACCGGCGGCAGGTCGTTACAGTGACCCTGGCGCCGGTTTCTGCAAAAGGCCAGCGTGAATTGCATTCAAGCTGGCTGATTTTGTCCTACGTTCTTTGGCTTACTGACCTCGACCTACAGGCCGCCTGTTTTGCGTGGAGCAGTCTCTTTCAGGAAGAGAGCTACCACAAAACCCACTACCAGGCTGGCAATGGCAAAGGTGAAGACGTATTGGATGCCGCTCGAGCCTGCAATGCGACCGGCAATGACCGGTGCCACACCACCGCCGAACACTTCGCCGGCACCAATAACCAGACCCGCTACCGAAGCCACCATACCGACCGGAGCTGCTTCCGCAGCAACTGGGCCGGCGAGAATCGCCAGCGCAGCAAAGTTGAACATCGATGCGAAGAACAGCAGCACGAACAAGGTAGCCAGGCTTTCTGGGCCCTGCAGGGTGAACAGATACAGGAATATGGCCGCCAGAATGTATGAGGCCAGCGTGGCTATTTTGCGGCCGACAATGTCGGAAATGGCTGGCAAGGCAAACTGGCCGATGCAGCCGCCGAAACCGATAGCTGAAAACACAAAGCCCATGTCTGTCGTCGACAACTGCAGGAAGCCCAGCAGGTAGTCCGGCATCATTGCCGCCAGCACAAAGATGCCGCCCATGGCACACATCAGCGTCAACATGGCTAGCGGCACATTGCGATGCTGGAATAGTGAGGCAAAAGAGGGCCGCGGTACGCGCTGGCCACTGCTCGTCATCTGCGCAAGCGGTTCACGCACGATAAAGAACAAGGCTGCTGCAATCACAAGGCCGGGAATCCCGACGATCATGAAGACATTGCGCCAAGTGGTAATGCCCAACAGTTGGGTCGCGATAATTGGACCAATCGCCAAGCCGAAGAAGGAAATCATGCATTGGAAGATACCGTTGTTCAGACCACGGCGTTTTGGATGCGATGCTTCTACCGCAACCGCAACCCCCGTCGAGGCTACCGGCCCTTCAGCAATGCCCATCACGATACGGATAATGAGCAGCCCCATCAAACCATTCACCATACCGGTGAAGGCAGACATCAAGGAAAAGATAATGACGGCAGGGATCAGTACTTTACGCCGCCCCAGATGATCGGACAGGAAGCCCATTGCGAAGGCCGAAACCCCCCAGGCTACGGCGAGCACACCAACTGCGTTTCCGAGATCTTCAATGGTCAGTCCGAGTTCGGCTGCCATCGGCGCCCAGAGCGTCGGCAGAATAAAGCGGTCCAGACCCACCAGGCCAAAGGCCAGGCTAAGGACCAAGATGATCTTCCACTCGTAGTCGGTGTCGAATTTTTTGTTGTCTGTTTGTGACATTGCTGCCCCCTTCTAATTGTTATGAGTCTTTGTTATAGGTCGTTGTTGTTATGAGTATCGTTGTAAGCGGTCAAACCGGGTTGCTTTTTTGCAGCAACTGGTCCGGCAAAGTAAAGGAGCGGGGGCCGCTTGGCAACCCTTTTAACCCTGCCCAAGCGCCTGATCCACCCCTTCCCCCATCCCCGCCCCCCTCATTCTCGCCCACCTGCAAACATGCTATTTTTACCCCCATCCAGACAGGAAAACGGCCAAAACCACAAGAACCCGGAAACCACCATGATCCAGCCCATCGTTTCTACCACCCTACTGCTCGCCACTGTACTAGGCACCCTCTCCCCGCTTGCTTCCGGTGCTGAGGAACAAGCTGCGCCGCCCCGCTTTGGCAACCAGATCCGCCCGATCACCGGCGATCTCTACCGCGCCGGCAACGGCGTATGGCACAACATCTTTCTCGTCACCGATGAAGGAATCATCCTCGCCGACCCGCTGAACGTCGCCCACGCTACTTGGCTGAAGGAGGAACTTTCCACGCGCTTCCCCGGCGTGCCGGTGAAATACGTGATCTACAGCCACAGCCATTTCGACCATGTCGAAGGCGCCGCTGTGTTCAAGGACACCGCAACGATCATCGCGCAGGAAGGTGTTCTGACAAACATGGACGGCCGCTACCCCAACATGCCCGGCGACATGATCGACCGTAACGCCAACGGTAACTTCGACCGCGAAGACATCGACGTACCTACCCTCGCCGACCCCGGCATCTGCGGCATGAGCACCAGCTTCTTCGACCAGGTCGACACCAACAAGGACGGCAGTGTCCCCCCCGCCGAATTCCAGCAGAACATCGTCATGCCCGACGTCACCTACTCGGAGCGCATGACAATCACGCTCGGCGGCAAAACGGTTGAACTGATGCATCCCGGCAAGAACCACGGCAACGACATGACCGTGGTGTTCTTCCCCGCAGAACGCGTGGTCTTCGCTACCGACATGATCGCCGACGCACTGGTGCGCGATAACATCCGCTCCATCCCCAGTGCCTGCGGCCCCATGGACGGCACGCCGATCGCGGAATGGATCCGTTCATACAAGAATGTCTACGCGCTCGACTTTGACATCTTTGCCGGTGGTCATGGTGATTTCTTCAGCAAGGCTGACGTCGCTCTGCCAATACAATTTCTCGAAGACCTTCAGGCAGCTGTAACGGACGGCATGGAAAAGGGCTTGGCGCTGGAGGAGATGAAGCAGCAGATCATCTTCGAGCAGTACAAGGACTGGGCCTACTATGACCAACTGCGCGAGAAAGCCATTGAAGCGGCGTACCTGAACCTGATGCAGTACCGTTAGGATATACCGCACCTTTATCCAGTGAAGCATCGCGCAACCTGATCTTGGTGAATACAGCGATGCCCTATAGCCGACACTGCAACTTGCCAGCATGGACAAGGTCGTGAAACTCAATTGGCACGGCGTGCAAGGGGCTATAACGTGGGTCGGCTCAGGTGCCTGGGATGTTGAACCCGTTGACCATGTACGCCGCAACAACGAACCTGACAGCTGCGAGAACGGCCCCCGTGTTGATCCGGTGTTGGCAATCAAGGAGGTGCAGGACAGCGACTTTGTATTCGTTGACTACGGCACGATGCTGCGCAGTGCGGAAGATGAACTGATCTATGACGTGGGTAACCCGGAGGTGAGTAGTAACACTGATCGTTTTGCGCTGTTGTTCGGAAAGCCTTGAATCTTGCGTTGCTGAACGCTGCGCCTGAATTCGGCCACCAGTTCAACGCCACAGCCGAGGATCAACGCAGTAAAACTTTTTGAGCTCGGCAAACAACGCAGGATGATCCAGCGCCAGTTCCTCGGCCCGCTCGAAGAAAGTCTCGGTCGCCACTGCAAAGAATTCTGCCGGGTCTTCAGCACCGTAGGGATCCAGCAGCGTTTCTTCATTCAGGTCGGCTGATTCGTTCAAGGCTTCGAAGGCCGCGGTCATTACGGCTTTCCATTCGGCTGGATCGTTTCTCTTTAGTATGGGCGCACCATCCTGCGTGCCTGACTCGCTATCGAGTTGATGTGCGAACTCATGGAGCACCACATTTTCTCCATCGCCAACACTTTCTGTCCCATATTCCACATCGTCCCACGCCAGGATCACCTTGCCTTCCTGCCAGGATTCGCCCAGCAGATCCTCACTGACTGTACTGACAACACCATCCTCATCCTCGAACTCACGTTCGCGCACAAAGCTGCTTGGATAGACAAGGATATGCTTCAGGTTCGGAAATACGGAAGTGCCACGATTCAGAAGCAACAAACAGGCTTGCGCAGCTATAGTGACACGCACCGTGTCGTCGATGGTCTGGCCAGCGCAACCGTGAAAGGTTTTATCGGCAAGAAACAAGCGGATCAGATCGAGTAACTGCTTCTGCTCATCTGCGCTCATCTTCGGAAAGAAGGGCAAGGTCGTGCGCACAATAGCCAGCAAGTGCGGTTTGAAAGGTTGCTCCAACACACGACGCTGACGCCAGCGTGGATAGACATAGACCACTGCAGCGATAGCACCCACAAGCAACAGGAAGGTCCCGGCGTTCATTCGAACTTACCAGCCAAAACCGCTGACCTTGTGCCCCATCAGCGCTTCGTTGAACAGCACTTTACCGGGGCCGCCCGCCGCGCCATAACATACATGCAAGGGCAACAAATGTTCTTCGCGTGGATGACAGAAGCGCGCATACGGTGCAGTTTGCCACTGCGCCAGCGCAGCAGAACGTTGCGCTTCGGCCAGCACCGGGTTGCTAATGGTTTCCCGCAGCCATGCGTCGAACTGGTCGCTGGCCGCGCGTAGCTCCGGGCGTTCGCCGGCGAAGATGGCCTGCAGATTATGGAAGGACATGCCGGAACCAACGATGGCAACATCCTGCGCGCGCAACGACGCAAGGCAACGTCCGAGTTGGATGTGTTGTTCCGCATTGAGACCCTTGATTAACGACAACTGGACCACCGGCACATCGGCCTCTGGCCAGATCAGCTTCAAGGGGACAAATACCCCATGGTCGTAACCCCGATCGCGCACCAGATCACAAGTGAAGCCACTCAGCTGCAACAACTGACCCACGTGTGCCGCCAACGCCGGCTGACCTGGTGCGGGGTAGGTGATGCGGTAGGTTTCAGGTGGAAAGCCGTAGTAGTCGAATAGCAGTGGTGGTGCGGCTGCAGCATTGAGCGCAGGCATGCGTGCTTCCCAATGCGCACTGATCAGTAGCACCGCGGCAGGCTTCGGATACTGCGTGCCCAGGCCGCGCAGAAATGCGATCAGGCCATGGTGGGCGGGATCGTCCATCAAAGGCATTGGGCCGCCACCGTGGGGCAAATAGAGTACAGGGGCTGTCATGACTGAAAAAATGGCACTTTGTACGGTAATTACTGGGGTCTGGCGAGCCTACCATTTTTTGCCCAGTGGGGTACACTTGCAAAAAAAGGGCGCTTCATGCACAAATCACTTACTGCTTTCTTCTTACGAGATTTCTTCTTAAGAGCTCTCTTCACCCGTGCCAGCCTGTTGGCCTTGGTCGCGCTGCACGCACCGTGCGTACTCGCTGATCGTGCTGAAGGCGACGCTTTGCAGCCGGTGAATGCAGAAATGTTACGCATCGCCGAAGCGTTTCTGGCAACTGTGGCCGGCGAACCCGGCAGTATTGAAATCGCAGTGGGTTACAACCGTCATGATCTAGTCGCTCTTGAAGATGACGACACGGCCCGCACCAACTACGTGTACTGGCCCTATCTGCGCAAGGGCTTGCCGATTGATTTCATGAGTGCCGAACAACGCATGCTGGTGCATGATCTGTTGAACACCGCCCTCAGCGCGCAGGGCTACCTCAGCGCGATCCAGGTGATGCAAATGGAAAAGATCTTGCAGGATGCTGAAACCACCGGCTTCCCGCGTGGCACCGAGAACTACACGCTCGCCTTCTTCGGCACCCCGGGTACAGATACGCGTTGGGGTTGGCGCTTTGAAGGGCATCACCTGTCATTGAATTTCTCGGTAGCGCCTGGCGAACTCAGTGTCACCCCTTCATTCTGGGGTGCGTCCCCGGCCAAGATTCCGAGCGGCCCGCTGGCCGGATTTCGCAACCAGCGCGGCAGGCATGAGGCTGGCTTTGCACTGATCAACGCACTAGATGAAACACAAAAAGCACAGGCCATAGAAGACGGCAACCCACCCTTCGATATTGTGTCTGGCAATCTGAACAAACCGATGGAAACCTGGGATGACTGGATGGCACTACCGCCACAAGGCATTGAAGTCAGTGCGCTGAACGCGCAGCAGAAAGATCTGGTGCAACGCATTCTCACCGAAGTGGTCACTGCATACCGTCCCGAAGTTACCTCCTCCTATCTCGCGCAGATCGACGTCAACGACTTGCGCTTTGTCTGGTTTGGGGGCACGCAGGATGGCGAGGCACATTACTACCGCGTCGAAGGTCCGGACTTCTTCTTTGAATACGATCTGGTGCAGGGCATGGGGAACCACGTGCATGCCGTGTGGCGCAGCAAGAACGGCGACTTCGGCAGCGACATGTTGTTGCAACACCATCGGGAAAGTCATTAATATTGGAGCTCTAGCGGCTACTGCTGCCAGTCAATACACTGTCGACAATTAATACAAAAGGGGGGCTTGCCATGCTGAACATAGATCGTCGCCATTTCATCGCCAGTTTGGGCGGTGCTGCCGCTGTTAGCTTGATGACGCACGAAGCCCGGGCCGATGCGCTCGAGCATTACCTCGAAGACCGCTTGTACGCCCAGTCAGAAGGCAATGAAGTTGGTGGCTCCGCCACTTTCCCCACGGCTGCCGAACTCGAGGCCCAGATTCCAACCCGTGCATACCGGCGCGGTACCGGCGGTCTGTTCCTCAATACACAAGCCGGTGGCAAGGTTGCGTTGCTGCCTGCGATGTCGGCTGCCCCCACGCTGGAAGAATTTTTCGAGAAGCGTTTCACCCGCACCCGCAACCATTGCTTCCAGAGCGCCAATAAAGCGCTTGAGCGCGGTGTACAGGAAGAAGTGGTACTCGCCTGCCTGCTGCACGATACCGTGCAAGAACTGATCAAGGTCGATCACGGCTGGTGGGGAGCGCAGATGTATGAACCTTATGTGCCGGAAATCACCAGTTGGGCCATCCGCTATCATCAGGCATTACGCTTCTACCCTGATGAGCCTGCCGGTTATTTCTATCCTGATCTGTACCATCGTATGTTCGGTATGGATTATGTGCCACCGCCACACATCGTTGCCGCGAAAGAATTTGCCTATGCACACGAATGGTACTCCGCAGCGCGCGAAGTCACCGTCAGCGATCTCTATGCCTTCGAACCCGACGCAGTAGTAACGCTTGATCCCTTCCGCGGGCTGATCGCGAAACATTTCAAGCAACCTTTGGCAGGCTTGGGCAATGACAACAGTCCTGTGGCCCACATGTGGCGTTCGCTGGCAAATCCGGATGCGCCACTGTAAAACCAGCACATACCAGGGCTTTTACGTACACGGCAGGCCGGCATGGGCCGCCTGCCGCTTAATGTAGCGGCGCATGTTGCATAGCCTCAGTCGATGAGCGCCTGCATCACCGCCGTCTCAAACTCCGGACGCATCTCGCGGATCGGCGTCTGGATAAGCATGACCCCGACCAGTTCCTCTGCGGGATCCACAAAGAGATGAGTGCCGTACGCCCCCGACCAGCCGAAAGTCCCCGCTGACAACAAGCTGACTGATTTCAGGGGATCGGTGAGCACACGTACGCTCAAACCATAGCCTTCGCCGGGCGACCGGCCGGGCAAAGTGTCATCGATGAATGGCGAGCGCATCACTTCCATTGTGCGGGTACCCAGCAAACGTACGCCGTTAAGTTCCCCGCCGTGCGCCAGCAACATACCGAATTGCGCGTAGGCCTCTGCGGAGGCCATCAAGCCACCGGCGCCGGAAAAGAAAATCTCACCGGACATGGAATCCGGATTGTTGCGCGGCTCCATTTTGCCTTCGACCATGTTGTAGGAGGTAACAATACGCGGGCGCTGATCGTCATTGGGCCAGAAGAAGATGTCATCCATGCCAAGCGGATTGAACACACGCTGTTGCAGGAACTCATTGAAGTTTTGTCCTGAGGCTATTTCGACAATACGGCTGAGCATGTCGAACCCGGCAACCGCGCTGTAAGACCAACGCGAACCCGGCTGGAATTCCAGCGGCGCGGAGCCAAGCTCTTCCACCCAGGTCAGGCCGACCTCATGCCGCGTATTGAACAGAGCGTTGCCCGCACCGCTGCTAATCTGGCCGCTCATGACGCCGGAGGTGTGAGTGAGCAGATCGCGGACGGTGATCTCGCGCGCGGCCGGCATCAGGTAAAACGCGCCCTCTTCGCCATAGGGCACTGCAACCTGCTGTTGCTTGAAACTCGGCAGGTACCGTGACACGTTATCGTCCAATTTCACCTTGCCCTCTTCCACCAGCATCATGATGGCAAGACCCGCCACCGGCTTGGACATCGAGGCTAACCTGAAGATGGTGTCCTCCTGCATTGGCTGGTGGGTAGAGATATCCATGACGCCCTGCGCTTCAAGGTGCGCAATTTTGCCGTGGCGTGCGACGAGCGTAACTGCACCGCTGATGCGGCCGGCATCAATATGCGATTGGACCAGATCGTGAATGCGCCCGAGCCGCTCAGAAGACAAGCCGACGGATTCGGGGCTAACGGTTTGTGCATACGTGGCGGGTAACAAACTGAAGAGCGCGCAGGCCGCAAAGGTCTGCATCAACAACTTGCGTGTCGTGAACATGGTATTCCCCATTTTTATCCTGGTTTTTATTGTGCTTCTTGTTATTGACTGGCAGCCAGCCGTTGTTCTTCCAACCGCAGGTTCATTGCCTGCTCGTTGATTGCGATTTCGTACAGATAGCCTGCCGGGTCGATGTAGGGATTCGGGGTCTGGCCGAGTAGCGGATATTTTTCTGCCATGCGGAACATCCCCGGGTGCGAGCCGAGCGGCACCGTAGCCGCAATGCCGCGCAGGATCGCGTGGCTCTTGCGGTACTGGTCGACAATGCCGGGGTTCTCAGGATTGTTCCAAAGCTGGTAGTTCGGATTTACGCCGACACTACAGATGATGACCACTTTCTGGCTGATACCTGCATCCATTACATCGAGCTCCCAACTTGTGCATCCGGCGCTGTGCCCCGGAGTCAGATGCGCGGTGAGGATTTCACCGCCGAGCGTGATGGTGTCACCGTCGTTGATGAAGCGGTCCATCGGATGCTCCTTCCCGCCGGGACGCATCGCAGCCAGACCCGGGATTTGTTCCGTTACAACGATCACTTCGGCACTGGCCAGTTCCTTCGCCAGGGCATCACCTTCCATATGATCGGCGTGCTCATGGCTGCCAATAATGATGGCGATGTCTTCGAAATCGAAGCCGAGCTTTTCTACGGAGTCCTTGATGGTCGGCACGTTGCGCTCGAAGTCAGTGTTGACCAGGATGTGGCCTTCCGGTGTCGTGATCAGGAACGATGCCAAGGATTCAGTACCGACGTAATAGATATTGTCGATGATCTGGTGCGGCGGAAATTGCTTATCCATCATTTCCGGCGAGCCGATGTTGCGCCGGAACAAATCATCCGGCAGGAGCTTCGGCAGCTCCTGTGCGACCAGCGGAGTGACAAATGCACACATAAGACTTGTCAGCTGGAGTTTACGATTCATGAGAGACCTTCACTGGTAGCTTCGGGCCGAGTATAGGCAGAAAGCGTAGCAGGTGCACTATTCGGAATCTGGCGCGGCGAGCCAGCGCGCATCCGTTGCCGGCGGCGCATCGAGTGTCAGTAAAAAGGCCTCCAATTGGCGCAGCTCTGTTGCTGCGAGACCCAGCGGTTCGGCCTCGTTGTGGCCGATCAGTGCAAGCGGTCCTTCGTTGTAATGCGCCAGCACCAAGGCAAGCGAAGGCATCTGCCCCTTATGCATGTATGGACCGGTACCGCCGAGATTCCGTAGCGAAGGTGTGCGCATGGCGCCGAGCAATTCCATACCACTGCGCATGTAGTTGAATTCAGTGCATTGGGGCGGCTGCGCTGCGCTAAACGTACCTACACAATTAAAGGGATCGGCTCTGAGTGTGGCCAGTGCGTGGCTGCGGCCCTGGTCGGGTACGGACCCGGCCGGCGGCAACAGACCGGTATTGTGAAATTCATTGTTGGTGAAGAGCGGCCCGTTGTGACATTCGAGGCAGCGTGCCTTGCCAATAAAGAGCCGCAGGCCCGCGCGCTCGTCAGGACTGAACAGGCTTTCCGCTGCAACCTCGTTCTGCAACAACGCGCCAGCATACGAATCAAAGCGCGTCGGCCCCGGTAGCAGTTTACGCTGGTACGCAGCCAGCGCTTTGCCGAGATTCACAAAGACCTGATTCACGCTTTGCTGATCTGCTACCTGCATGTTGTCCCAAGCCGCTTGCCATGCCGGTTCCGGCAACGGGCCTGCATCCGAAGGGAAACGCGCGGTATCGGAAAAAGCAGGAGCAAGACCAAATACGTCGGCATACAACTCACGGTAAGTTGTATCCTCTGTCAGTAACCTGGCCAGCCGCATGCGATTGCCACCGTGTTCGGCGGGATCTTCCAACGGCGAGAGAGCTTGCGACCATTGGCTGTCTTTGCGGCCATCCCAGTAGAACCAGGGGCTGTACGCAGCACCCACAAGACTCAGAGTGTTGCGCGCGGAAACGCCTATGGCACGTGCTGTCGGCAGACCATCGGTAAAACGCTTCTCAGGTTGATGACAAGAAGCACAGGCCACTGAGTTGTTTACGCTCAGACGCGTGTCGAAAAATAGCAGATGGCCGAGCGTGGCAGCTTGCGGCACATCGGCCACGGCATTGGAGGGGTCAGGCGGCAAGGAAGGTAGGGATTGCAACCAGAGCGAACGCAGCAGCGTCAACTCATGTGCGGTCCAAGGTCCAGTCATGACAGCGTGTCGCCACCACAAACCTCCAGCAAGCATGGTGGCAGCCAGCAGAACCAATCCCAACCGTTGCTTGCCGGCACGGCTCATATTGCCGTTCACAGTTTCAGCGGAATGCCGATCGTATCGGTCATGCCATCATGCTTGACGGCAACCTTCAGTTCCCATGTGCCCTGCATGTGGAAACGCAAACCTTCAATACGGTAGTCGCCATTACCAAGATATTCAGTGACGGTGGGCGCAGTAGCCAGACCATGATTGTGCGCAGGCATACCGCCAGTCATGCTCACATCGGCATTCTCGAGCGGCGTACCTGCGCTGGTTTCCAGATGCAGGGTCCAGCTATGGATTTCATTCAGTGGTACGGGGTTCACGGCGCTGGCATAGGAAACACGCAAAGCTCCGCTCGCCGAGATCCAGCTCTGCGGATCTTGCGCTGTATCCGCACCCATCAGCAGCAACAGAGGTAACAGCATCATGATCTGTACGCCCTGACCAGGGTCCTTTGCCGCAACACGGCGTCTTGCGCGCCAGCGTGTAAAAGCGCCTGTCGACATCCAGTAACCCAGTTGCGCCAGAGCAGCCAGCGCAGCAAACAACGGCAAAATTCCCCAACTTCTGGGGCCGACACTGAAGGGAAACAAGGCGAAATACTGTTCGCCGGTTTCCGGATGCTTGACGCTGACCAGCCCGAGGAAGGGGCCGTTTTCAGGAAAGTTGTGCAACACAGTAAACACGCCCGTCTCCAACACGGGTGGCTGGTAAAACACGGTCAGCGGTTCTAGATCGCCAAGCTTGAGTACATCATCGATCCGTGCAAAACGGCCCAGCCCGGTGGCATCACGAATGATGCGAAATTCAATCGGCACTTCGGCGAGACCCTTGTGTACATAGTCCATCACGAACACGCTCTCGCCGGTGTCCGGCAGGTCTTCGCAATACTCGCGATCACGCCTGGTCTGCGGTTGGAAAACTTTGAAATGCGCGGTGTAGAAACCGATACGGATAACGCACATATCACCCTCATCAACCACACTGCCGTGTGCCCACAGTATGGGAGTCGGCAACAAACAGCAGAGAGAAATGAGGATGTTTCTTAGGGCTTTCATGACTTGGCAGTTTAACCTGAAATGGCCTGGAGTTCTGGACACCCACTCGGGTTAAAAGTGTTGCTTGCCTTCAGTTGGGAGGGCCTGGACAGGGTAGTGCATTGCAGGGACGTCTGAGGGCCATGGATGGCCCGAAACGAAGTGCACAGGGATGTGCGTCTACATTCCCGGCAATGCACTACCCAGTCTCAGACCTTAGCGCTGAAGCCAAAGGTGGTTTTCCTGAATTTCAATGAGGAGAAAGAGAAAGCAGCCTGCAAAGCACAAGGTGCCTTGCAGGCGTGGAGAGAGATCAGTGCTCGGCTTCTTCGCCGCCATGCACATCACTGACATGGATGCGGGTTGCGGCTTCCGGCTGGCCGAGATGGTCAACACGGGTACCGAACACGTAGTTACCTTCAGATGACATCAAGCCAATCAACACCAGCAAAACTACTGGCGGGCCGAGGATGGCGGTGATGAGCGCCATACGTTCCCACATCACATGCATGAAGATCGCGATGATGAAGCCCGCCTTCAGCAACATGAAAATGATGATCAGCGACCAACGTACATAACCCTGGAAGTCAAAATAGTCCACCAGATAGGAAAAGGTACTGAGCACGAACAGCAGAATCCAGACCTTGAGATAGACCCCGATAGGATGCTGTTCTGCAGTTGCGACAGCAGGCGCTGTGCCAGGTACTGATGCGTGCGCCGAACCATGTGTTGCTTCGTGTGCCATAGTAACTCCTACCACAGATAGAAAAATGCAAAGATGAACACCCACACCAAGTCAACGAAATGCCAGTACAAACCGGTGATTTCGACAATGTCGTAGTTGTTCTTTCTGTCATACACACCGTTGAGCACTTTGGTGGCAACGATCGACAAATACAGTACGCCGACCGACACGTGCAGACCGTGGAAGCCCGTGATCATGAAAAATACGGAGCCAAACTGCGGCGCGCCGAAGGGGTTGGCCCAGGGCCGCACGCCCTCACTGATCAATTTGGTCCATTCGAAGGCCTGCATGCCAACAAAGCTGGCGCCGAATGCAGCGGTGATATACATCAATATCGCGATTTTTTTCTTGTCGCGGAAATGTGCGTAACGCACGGCGAGTGCCATCGTGCCGGAACTGGTGATCAGGATGAAGGTCATGATTGCAATCAGGATCAGCGGTATGTTTTGGCCGAACAGTGTCAGCGCGAACACTTCGCTCGGATAGGGCCACGGATCAGTCGTGGTCATCCGCACACTCATGTAACCAACCAAAAAGCAGCTGAAAATGAAGGTGTCGCTGATGAGGAAGATCCACATCATCAACTTGCCCCACGGCACATGGAAGGCCTGTTTCTGGTCCGACCAGTCCTGCACGATGCTTTGAAGGTGCCCGGTTTTTATCGCCTGTTCACTCATGGGTTTGTCCTAGGTTCCAAGTCAAAAACTGGTAGTAAGTCGACTTCAGGTAAAAAAAGTAAAAATCAGGTGTATGAAAGAAGCGCAAACAACACCAGCCAGACCAACAGGAGGAAGTGCCAGTACACGGCACACAGCTCCACGCTCAGCCTGATCTTTTCGGGTGAGGTTCCTGACCACACCCTGAATCCGGCACGGGTCCACACCCACAAGCCACCCAGAATGTGTAGCGCATGGATGCCGGTTAGCACGTAAAAGAATGAATTGGCCGGATTGTTGTACATGTAATAGCCCAGAGCGCGCATGTCCAGCCACGCGGCAAACTGGCCGTAAACGAAACCGAGAGTCAGCAGCGCACCCAACAGCAGTGCTACCTTGATACCGGTGGCGCGGCCTTTCTTGAGGCGGTTGTGGGTCCATTGCAGAACAATGCTGCCGAGGAACAGCAGTGCGGTATTCACCCACAGCAGACCCGGCTCGGGCATTGGCCGCCAGTCAGCCAGCGTCATACGGATGAAATAGGCTGTAATAAACAGGGCGAACAACACGCCCACCACGCCGAGGAAGAACATCAGCGCAGTCTTCTGCGGCGGATGCCCCAAGGCCTGATTGATTTCCACCGAGAGGCCGTCTGCCGTTTGCGGCGTTCGCTCCCAACCCTTCTCGGTGAGAATGCGGAACAAGCTCATTAGCCGTGCTCCTCGCTACGATCCACGTACTTGCCGGCGCCAGGTAGCATGACCACATCTTCGGGTGCGATGTTCTGCGGTACAAAGTCATCTTTCACGCCAGGTACGCTGTATTCATAGGCCCAGCGGTAAACCACCGGCAGCTTCTCACCCCAATTACCATGGTTCGGTGGTGTATTGGGTGTCTGCCATTCCAGTGACGTGGCTTCCCAAGGATTGCCACCGGACGGCTTGCCTTTGGACAGGCTCCAGATCATGTTGAAGATAAACACGAGCTGCATTACGCCGACAAACAATGCCGCCTGAGTGATATTGGCGTTGAGCGCCATGGCAGAATCAGGGATGAAGTCGGTGGTGCCGAGTGCGTAGTAACGGCGCGGCACACCAAGGATGCCCAAGTAGTGCATCGGCAGGTAGATGGCGTAAGTGCCAAGGAAAGTAGCCCAGAAATGGATCTTGCCGAGCGTGACATTGAACATCTTGCCGGTGATTTTCGGATACCAGTGATATAGCGCGGCAAACAGAACCATGATCGGCGATACACCCATCACCATGTGGAAGTGCGCAACCACAAAATAGGTGTCTGACAAAGGTAAATCAACGGTTACGTTACCGAGGAAGATACCGGTGAGCCCCCCATGGATAAAGGTGAAGATGAAGCCCATCGCGAACAGCATTGGCACGGTCATACGGATGTTGCCCTGCCACAGCGTCAGCACCCAGTTGTAAACCTTGATGGCAGTCGGTACCGCGATGATCAGTGTGGTGAATGCGAAGAAGAAACCGAAATAAGGATTCATGCCGCTGACATACATGTGGTGCGCCCACACGACGAAACTGAGCGCGCCAATTACGACAATCGCCCATACCATCATGCGGTAACCGAAGATGTTCTTGCGGGCATGCGTGCTGAGCACATCGGATACCAGTCCGAAGGCCGGCAAGGCAACGATGTACACTTCAGGATGACCGAAAAACCAGAACAGGTGCTGGAACAGAACCGGGCTACCGCCGGTATGCTCTGACGTCACACCGAGAGAATTCATTGCCGGCATGAAGAAGCTGGTACCGATCAGTTTGTCAAAGGTCATCATGATCGCGCTGACGAACAATGCAGGGAAGGCAAAGAGACCGAGGATGGTTGCAACGAAAATGCCCCACACCGACAGCGGCATGCGCATCATCGTCATGCCATGGGTACGGGCCTGCAGCACAGTAGTCACGTAATTGAGACCACCCATCGTGAAGGCGACGATAAATACGGCGAGCGAAGCGAGCATCAGGATGATACCCATGTCAGCCCCGGGGGTGCCTCGCGAAATGGCTGATGGCGGATACAGCGTCCAACCGGCGCCGGTGGGCCCACCATGCACGAAGAAACTTGCCAGCAAAATGATGACCGACAGGAGGTAGAACCAGTAACTCAGCATGTTGAGGTACGGGAACACCATGTCCCTGGCGCCGATCTGCAGCGGAATGAGGTAATTGCCGAAGCCGCCGAGGAAGAGTGCAGTCAGCAGGTAGATAACCATGATCATGCCGTGCATGGTCACGAACTGGTAATAATCAGAGGGATCAATGAACGCGAAGGTGTCGGGATAACCGAGCTGCAGTCGCATCAGGCCCGACAGCACCAGCGCAATCAGCCCCACGAACACAGCTGTGCTGCCGTACTGAATGGCGATCACCTTGTGATCTTGGCTCCAGACATACTTCGTGATGAAGGTGGTCGGATCGTGCAGGTGCTCGTGCTGGTCCGCTATGGGTATGTAAGTTGTCATCTTGCTCTCCTCAACACTGCGTATTCGGGTTATCGCTTTGTTATTCCAGGGTATTGATGTAGGCCACGACATCATTGATGGCCTGGTCATCTTTCAGCGCCTGCACCATCGATGTCATCTGGAAGCCGAATTCATCCTCCGGATGCGCACCGCGGACGCCGGATTTGAAATACTGTAATTGACGGACCAGATACCAGTCGCTCATCCCTGCAAGTTTGGGCGCATTGACCGCCCAGATGCCTTGGCCATTTTCACTGTGGCAGATGCCGCAGGTCGGCTCGAACAGCGCGCGGCCGGTGTCGATATCACCGGTCACGGTTTCCTGGGCCGGTGTGTCCGGCATTGCCGCGATATAGGCGGCAACGTTGTTGACCAGAGCGTCAGTGGCAAGCGTGTTGGCCATTGGCGCCATCTGCGGGCCATACAGGTCGCCGGTCTGTGTACCCCTGACACCGGTTTTAAAATACGCGATCTGGCGGCGCACATACCAGTCTTCCTGGCCGGCGAGCTTCGGCGCGTTGAGTGCAATATTGCCTTCGCCGTTGGCGCCGTGACAGGCTCCGCATACTGCGTAAAAGGCTTGGCCCTGCGCCGGATCACCATCTACCTGCGCCAACTGCTGCGCATAGGTCATCTGGCTGGCAAGCCAAGTGTTGTAGCTGGCCTCATCTTCCACAACAACCTTGCCGCGCATGATGTGATGACCAAGGCCGCAATATTCTTCGCACAAAATGTCATAAGTGCCGGCGACAGTTGGCGTCAGCCACAAGTAAGTTACGGAGCCGGGCACGAGGTCCATCTTCACGCGGAATTCAGCTACTGCGTAATCGTGCAGCACATCTTTGGAGCGCAGCAGCATTTTCACCGGTCGGTCGAGTGGCAAATGCATGGTCTGGTCGGACACGAGGATATCGTCGCGGCCGACAGGATCGTCTTCATCCATGCCAAAGGGATTTTCGGCAGTGATGAAGCGGGCATCGGCCGCACCCATGACGCCATCAGCACCCGGATAGCGATAGCTCCACTGCCACTGCTGACCAACCGCCTCCACTTCATGCGCGTCGGCAGGCACTTGCACGAAATCAGCCCAGACAAACAGGCCCGGTGCCAGCATCGAGGCCACACCCAAGCTTGTCAGCACCGTCAACCAGATTTCCAGCTTCTTGTTTTCAGGCTCGTATTTGGCGCGACGATCCTTGTTGTAACGGAATTTGTAGACGGCATAGGCCATGAACAAGTTGACGACCACGAATACGAAGCCGGTCACCCAGAAGGTGATATTGATCGTGTCGTCGATGTTGCCCCAGTTCGACGCGATCGGCGTCAGCCACCACGGACTCATGAAATGCAACAGAACGGATACGATAACAAGGAGCACAATCGCAACGATGAATAACATGACGTTCAAATCCTTACTTAGTGGGGCTATTTGATACTGTGGAATTCAATGGGCAGGGAACAACTACACGTGTTTCAGTTCTGAAAAGGGATTGTAGAACTGGGCATCTACTCCCACGAACTGCGCTTCCGGATGCTGACGCGTCATCATGGCATGAACCTTTTCCTCTTCGTCGCGATGCGCGTAAACGAGGATCAGGTATTTGCCAGCTTCAATCTCGCTATGGAAAGGCTGCAACTTTTTGTTTTCGGCGGAGATCCCGATGAGGCCGCCCTGCCAGGCGCCGAAAAAGGTCAGCAAAGCAACCATGCCCAGATAGGCAATGAGCGGCAGCTCGGGGCCGAAGGGTTGAAAAAGGGAAATCAGGGTGGCGAAGATCAAACCAGCGACAAAACCGAAGGCGGAGCCCAGAAGGCCATCACGAATAAAATCCATGGTTTCGAGGTAATTGCTTGAATGTAGATGGAGGCGGTGCAGGCCTGCCTCGTTCTTGCTGATAATGTGGATAAACCAGTCGCTAATACCCGATTTATGCAGGTCATCAGAAACATTTTCGGTCTCGGCCAGTGTGGGAGACAGATAGTAATAACACTTCATCGCGCGCCCCCCCTCATTAACTGAATATTTTTATTGTTTTCCAGCTTTCTCTGTATATCCCATGCAAGCTTTTTTCAAGTAGTTCCAAGTACCTAAAAGCCTGGGGACATCCTGGCCGAAATATAAAGGGTTAACGCTGCTTTGGCTATAGTTTTTTGCTTGACCCAGCGCAACTGTCAGGCATTCATTTCGGTACGTTTTTTACCGCTGTCCCAAGCCCGGCGTGCCAGTACCATTAATAGAATGCAGATCACCAGCGAGCCGAACGCGGACTCGATGGCAGCCAGCGTGGTGGAGACTGTGAGTGCCCGCAGCATCGCAACAAATGCCGCGACTCCGGCCAGATGCAACAGCACTGAAAGTCCCATCAGCAGGTAGCCTTTAACGCGGTTGCTCATAACAATACTCCCGGCCCGCGCACAGCGGGTTTCTTCTGGCAATTTTGCAAAGGCGCGAGAGTAACACAGGCACACACAGGGGCTTCAAGCGGCACTGGCTATCTATGTGGGCTATCGACCTAACGCCTCATAAACGATAGGCTAGACATCCGCAGCATCTCAAATAACCCTGATGTCCCGATTCGCCGACTACCTGGCCCTGATCAAGTTCCGCCTTTTGTCCCTTGTTCTGGTCTCCACCTGCATGGGTTTCTTCATTGGCGCAGATGCTTCGACTCCGCTCGCCCCCCTGTTCTACACCCTGCTCGGCATTACGCTGGTGGGCGGTGGCGCCAATACCTTGAACCAGTGGAAAGAATTCCGCAACGATGCGCTGATGTTGCGCACCCGGGCGCGCCCGCTGCCCGCCCAGCGCGTGTATCCGCTTTATGCGCTCTGGTTTGGTATCGCCATCTCGCAGGCCGGCTTTGTCATCATGGGCCTCGGCGTCAACGCGCTAACGCTGTTACTCGGCTTCCTGTCATGGGCCAGCTACCTCTTTATTTATACGCCGCTTAAAACCCGCTCGCCGCTCAATACCTGGGTGGGCGCGGTACCCGGCGCAATTCCGGCGATACTCGGCTGCACCGCTGCCACGGGCACGCTGAACGCTGCGGCACTCGCCCTGTTCCTGATTCTATACGTATGGCAGATGCCACACTTCTTCGCGATCTCCTGGGTGTACCGTGAGGATTACCTGCGCGGCGGTTTCCGCATGCTGTCGTGGAATGATGAAGCAGGCACACGCACCGCAATGAATATCCTGCTCCATACCGTGATTTTGGTGCCAGTGAGTACCGGGCTCTATCTGGTTGGGCACTCCGGCCTCGTCTATCTGGGGATCACGCTGGCGAGTGGCCTGGTCTTTCTGGCACTGGCCGTGCAGTTTTACCGCGATATTTCCAAAGCCGCTGCGAAGCGCGTGTTCCATTATTCCATTGTGTATTTGCCGCTGCTCTTTATCGCGATCATCGCCGACAGACTGCTCTGATCCTTCACCCACTCACCAGAAACATAAGGCGTTCCACAAACCCACCATGAAAGTCAGTACGACTCTTACTATCGGCAGGCTGATCATTCGCATTCACTGGTTGGTGTTGGTGTGCGTGCTGCTGACCACCAGCGGCTTGGTTCGCCTCGGCGTTTGGCAACTCGCCCGCGCGCAGGAAAAAATTGCGCAGCAAGACTCTTTTCAGGAATCCGGCCAACTGCAAGCCACGCCGCTCAGTGAAGTGCCCACCGCCGGCATCGAGTTTGACATACTGCAACATCAGAACCGCCACGTGGTGTTGCGCGGGAACTATCTCAATGACCAAACAGTTTTCCTGATCTACCAAACCTTTGAAAGCCAGATAGGCTGGGAAGTCGTTACTCCAGTCAGGATGGAGGGACAGAACCTGATTGCACTTGTCAGCCGCGGCTGGAGCGGGATCGGCTCGTACGAGGAACTGGCTGCCAATCTCCCGTTCATCGATGGCACCATTGACCTGGAAGGCCAGATCTTTGTGCCTACTGCAAGCTTTGCTGCCAGGGACAATGGCAACCCCGAGATCAAATGGCCGCTGGTGCTGCGCTACCTGAACATGGCTGAGCTCGCCCCCCTGTTTGATGCACCCCTGTTTCCCTATGTAATCCAGCTCAATGAGGGGCAAAGCGGCGTGTTGGTAAGGCACTGGCCAGCTGTCGGTATCATTTCAGGCCGCAATTATTCCTATGCGCTGCAATGGTTTGCGATGGCTATCGCGGTGGCGCTGGTCAGCCTGATTCTCAGCAGCAACCTCTTGCGAGTCTTGCAACTCCGGGATCCGCAGCACAAACCGTTGTAATACGGCGGCTGATTCCGCAGAATCCGCTTGTAGGGCACACCACCGAGGAACCTGAACATGGCAAACACTAACCAGAACCCGCACGTGGACAACAACTCACAGGACGACTCAGACGCGGACGCTTTCGCCATATTGAGTCTGCTGTTCATCGCCTACGCTGCGATCATCTATTACCTTAGCCATTAACCCTCAGCAAATACGGCCAGCGCGACAATACTGGCTCGAAGTCTTCATCATGCCCGTTACCCGAACTCCCCAACTGCTGGTGCTTGCCGCCTGCTGTACCGCACTGCCCTGCTCCGCTGCGCAGCAAGACGCGGAAACGCCTTCCAACGCCGTCTTCGACGAAATAGTTGTCACCGCCAGCCGCATCCCGCAACCACTGCGACGGGTGGGCACTTCCTTGTCGGTGCTGAATGCCGCCGATTTACAAACGCACGGGAATCTCACACTGCAGGACATCCTGCGCCAGACACCGGCAGTCTCGGTCAGCAGCACCGGTGGTGCCGGCAAGGCATCGAGCCTGCGCATCAGAGGCGAGGAAGGCTACCGCACGCTGGTGCTGCTCGATGGCATCCGTTTGCTGGATCCCAGCCTGACGCAAACCGGCCCGCAGTTTGAACACATGCTCAGCAGTGGTCTCGGCCGCGTTGAAATACTGCGCGGACCGCAAGGCCTCGGCTACGGTGCCGATGCCGGCGGTGTCGTCAACATGAGTTCGCAACCCTATGCTGGCGCACCCAATCTCAGCCTCGACTTGCAAAGCGGCGCGTACGGCATGCACCAATACAGCGGCACGCTCGGCGGCGGCACTGAGCGTGCCGACTTCGCCCTGCAGCTGACCGATCTTGAGAGTGACGGCTTCAATGCGCAACGTGCCGACACGATCCTGCGCGACAACGACGGCTACGCCAATACTTCGGCCCACGGCCGCGCCGGTTTAGCCCTAAGCGATACACTGAACCTTGAGCTCGTGCATCGGCAGGTGCGCGGTGATGCCGAGTTCGATGGCTGTTACCATCCATATACCTTTGCCGCTGAGCACGCATGCCGTGGTCGCTTCGAACTCGATGCCTCGCGCGCGGCGCTCAACCACACAACACCGCAGGCCACCCACACACTGGCCTACGCCACAACCGGCAGTGCACGCGAGGATTTCGCCGGGGGCCAGTCTGTCTTCACTGCGCACGGCGAACTCGAACGCTGGGAATATCTCGGCCATCTGCGGCAACTGCCCGGGTTCGGGTTGGTGTTCGGTGCCGACCTCGAACAAGCACGCAACAACCATGAAGGCCGCAACAACAAGGGGGTCTTCGCTGAATATCTTAGCGACTTTTCCACCCGCCTTTATCTCGGGGCCGGTGTGCGCTACGACGACAATGAGGATTTCGGCAGCAACACCAGCTATAGAGTTAGCAGCGCGTATCTGGTTGAGGCAGGCAACGGCACCCTGAAATTCAAGGGCAGTTACGGCACTGGCTTCCGCGCCCCCAGCCCCTATGAAATTGCCTACAACGCTGGCAGCTACAGCTATCCACCGGCGTCACTGGTGACGTTGCAGCAGGAGCGCAGTGCCGGTTTCGATGTAGGAGTTGAATACCAAAGCGACAAGGGGCTGCATCTGGAAGTCGTGTATTTTGATCAGGAGGTTGCTGACGCCATCTACTTTGATCTTAAGGCTTACAGCGGCTATTTGCAGGATATCGGCACAAGCACGTCGCACGGAGTGGAGCTGTCCGGCACACTTCCGGTTTCCGCTGCCTTGCAACTGCACGCCAACTACACCTGGAACGACACGCAGCGTCCCAATGGCCTGCAGCGTCCGCGGCGTCCCGCACATCAGGTCAATCTGGGCGTGGTCTACACGACCCGGCAGGAGCGGCTGACCCTGCAAGCTTTCTATCGCGCCGCGCGGGACACACTGGATGACACGACTTCAGGCGTAGTCGCGCTCGACGACTACAGTGTGCTGGACCTCGGCACTACCTTCACCCTGGCCGCACAGGTACAACTGTATGCCCGCATCGAAAACGCGCTGGATGAACAGTACGAAGAACTCACCGGCTACAACACAGCAGGACGCGCGACCTATATCGGGTTACGCTTCACTTATTAAAGCGTCCAATCTGCACAGGACATACCAATGAACAAGCTCCTCGAACCACTCAATGACACCGAACTGGCTGCGCTCGACCTGTTTCTGCTCGATCGCATCGACGAAGATGAGGAGACGGACGAGGCCGACGTTGGCCTGCTCTCAGTCTCCGAACTCGACGGACTCTTCACCGCCCTTGTCAGTGGCCCCGAGCTGGCTCCGCCCTCGGAATGGCTGCCGATCGTGTGGGGCGATTTCGAGCCCGAATGGGAAAGCGAGGAAGATTTTGAAGCCCCCATCGGCCTGATGATGCGCCACATGAACACGATCGCGGCCACCCTGATGGAAGCACCAGAAGAATTCGATCCGCTGTTCCTGCAAGTAGAAGAGAACGGCGAGACCTTCGTGATCGTCGATGACTGGTGCGAAGGCTATATGCGCGGTGTGGCGCTCACTACAGATGCCTGGCGTGCCGGTGGCACCGACATGGAACACATGCTGGCACCGGTGCTTGCGTTCACCAGCCTGACGCACTGGCAGGGGCATGAGCTGGCCAGCGAAGCGGAAGTCGAACAGCTGAGCGAGACCATCGCACCCAACGTCCGCGCCATTCATGCGTACTGGCTGCTGCGCCGCAAGCCTGAGCCCACGCCAAGCAGTTCGCCTTGGGGCAAGCCGCGCAACAAACACTGATCCGCAGATAAAACCCGCATATGTACACTATTTACGACATTGCCTTGCTGATCCCTTGCGCGCTCCTGCTGCTGTACTGGTGGCGGGCGAGCGGCCAGAAAAGCTTGGCGGTAACTGCCGCGCGTGCCTACTGCAAGAACCGCAACCTGCAATTACTTGACGAATCGCTGGTGTTCACACGCTTTCGCCTTGAACGCGACAACCGCAACCGACGCCGCCTGTGCCGCTTGTACGAATTCGACTACTGCCCCGATGGCATGGAGCGCATGACTGGCGAAATTATCGTCAGCGGCTATACCGTGTTGCGCGTGATTCTGCATAGTGATGTGCTGGAAATTACTGACTATGGGAATTAGGTTTCCGTAGGTTTCCGGACACTCACTTGGGGTTTTCTGTATGCGCTGCTGCAGTTATAGGGCCGCCTTGGGGTGTCGTTTTGCACCTCCGCTCAGGACCCACCTTCAATGCACAACCTGACCCTTGCCGGGACGCAGCCCGGCAAGGGTTAGTTGAGCGTCTAAGCCGGCCGCCAGGAGGGCGGAGCAAACTTACATCCCCGGTCAGGCCCTTCAACTGAAGCAACGCGACCAGTTCAACCCAAGTGGGTGTCCAGAACATCCGCAGAACACCCGCCCAATTACTGACACCGCGCTTTGTGTTCAGGCTACCCATGCTTCCGATCGTTGCCGGGTAAATAATAATCGCGATAGATACCAATGAAGGCCAGCAACATCGCAACCAGTATCGGACCAATAATTACGCCCGTGAAACCGTAAACATTTAGCCCCCCGATAATGGCGCAGAACACAAGAAGGATTGGCATGCGCGCCTGACTGCCGATCAGCAACGGCTTAAGAAAGTTGTCGATCATGCTGACCAGGAAAAAACTCCACAGAGCGATGAACAAGCCCCAGCCCGGCTCATCCAGAGAGACGAAGAGGCTGATTGGCACCCATATCAGGCCCGCGCCGACCACCGGAATCATCCCGCAAATGCCGGTCAACACGCCAAAGAATATTGCCAGGGGTACACCGGCAATCAGATAGCCCACGATGGCCAGTAGTGCCTGCGCGCACGACGTCAGCAAGGCGCCACTGATTACCGCATTGATCGTTTGATAGATGCGCATCCCGATTTCCTCCACATGCTCTAGCGGCATCGGCACAATCTGGTACAGCCATTTCAGGAAACGCTCACCATCACGGAAACAGAAGTACATCAGCACCAGGATCAAAAGCAGATTAATGAAAACAAACAGAATGCCGCGCGCCGCCGCCGCGCCAAAATTGGCGATTGTCAGGCTTATCGTTTCCACGTTGGAAAGTAGGAACTGCTCGAGATCAAACTGCGCGAGATAGGGATTGCTGTCGATGGCGGCACTGGCTCTGCTCAACCAATCCTGCAAAAAGGCCGGCAGCAGCTCGATGGCGGAGCCGCTACCGTTTGCGTCCAACTCGTTCAGCCACGCGGCCACAGTGGGATACACCTGCGCAGACTGCTGCACCACGATCCAGAACATGAAGAGCAGTGGCACCATGAACAGCAGCAAGACCCCCAAAGTGCTGGCTGCCGCAACGGTATTGTGGCTGCCCGGCAAGTGTTTCTGTAAATAGCGGTACACCGGCACGAACACGAGTGTCAGTGAACCGGCCCAGATCAGCGCATCGGAAAACAGCGCCAGGA
The DNA here is from genome assembly GCA_945902215.1 of Klebsiella pneumoniae. Taxonomy (GTDB): domain Bacteria; phylum Pseudomonadota; class Gammaproteobacteria; order Pseudomonadales; family Pseudohongiellaceae; genus CAILUG01. The sequence continues at coordinate 36,204 of CAMDML010000022.1, forward strand.
TCAACAACAGCTGGTAGAGCAGAAACGCGAAAACACCGAAGAAAAACCAACGGAAGATACCGCGCTGTTCCAGTTTCGGCGGAGGCTGTTGCTCGTGTGTGTGCTGCATTGCCTCAGGTGAAGAGGGCTGTTCGGAAGTCATGTCAGAGTCCTTCATTGCCTGCCGGTACGACAGGGCGAGTATACCGGATTTGGCCTCTGCCGCGCCTCGACCCCGGCCCGTGCGCCGCACCTCGGCACCGCCTACAATGCAGCACCCTCTTGCCGATGCCATGGCCCTGCCAAACCCGTGAACCTGTACACCACCGCCTTCCACGCCATGGGCACTCGCTGCGAAACGCAGTTATTCGCTGCGAACTCTGCGCTGGCTGCGCGCGCAGCAGCGGCAGTACAAGCCGATGTCGAGCGCCTTGAGGCGATGTATTCGCGCTATCGCGACACCAGTTTCCTCTCACAAATAAACCGCGTTGCCACGACGGGCGGCAGCATCACGGTAGACGCAGAGACCGCACACCTGCTCGACTATGCCGCCACCTGCCACGCCGAAAGCGGCGGCCTGTTCGACATTACCTCGGGTGTGTTGCGGCGTGCGTGGAACTTCAAAGCGCAGCAATTACCAGATCTGCGCACCGTGCAGAAACTGTTGCTGCATGTTGGCTGGCATAAATTGCGCTGGCAGGCACCCGTGCTGGAATTTCCTGAACCGGGTCTGGAACTTGACTTTGGCGGCGTGGTGAAAGAATACGCTGCTGACCGCGCGGCCACCTTATGCCACGAACACGGCGTTGAACATGGCCTGATCAACCTCGGCGGCGACATTCGCATCGTCGGCCCTCACCCCGATGGCAGTCCCTGGCGCATTGCTGTCCGCGATCCCCATCAAGCTGACGGCGTGTTGCGCATGCTTGAACTGTACTCCGGTGCACTGGCCAGCAGCGGTGACTACGAACGCTGCATCGAGCTCAACGGTATGCGCTACGGCCACATCCTCAATCCACTCACCGGCTGGCCGGTGCGGCACATGGCAGCAGTGAGCGTGATCGCGGAGTTCTGCGTGGTCGCTGGCAGTGCGGCCACCATCGGCATGCTGCTGGAAGAACGTGGCGCAGCGTGGCTGGCACAACTTGGCCTGCCGCATGTGTGGGTGAATGTGGATGGAGAATCTGGCGGCGCGCTGAGTAGTGGTACAGTTTGAATTGGCTCAGGTGAGAGGGGCTGGACACACACTTGGGTTGAACGATGCGCGTTGCTGCAGTTGGGAGGGCTTGGCCGGGGCCGGATAGTGCATTGCGGGGACGTGTGAGGGCCATGGATGGCCCGAGTCGAAGTGCACACGGATGTGCGTCTACGGTCCCGGCAATGCACTATCCGGCCCCGGCCTCACGCGCTGTAGCCCCAAGTGGGTGTCCAGAGCACCGAGAACATCGAAACAAATACAAACAACACCACTACCGCTCGCCGGCAGCCCTTGCGCAAAATCCATAAAACCTTATATCGATTGCAGTTTTTCTTCGTTTGGTGGGTGAAACCCGGCTGCTAGAGTGCCGCCACTTTTCACACCCCTTGGAAAAACCCCATGAAACATTCATCCCGTCTGGCGGCGCTTGCGCTGGCTTCCGGTTTCGCGCTGAGTGCGTTTGCGCAGACCACGCAGCAAGTTGCAGCCAGTGACATCGAAGAAGTTCTCGTCACCTCACGCCGCCGCGCAGAAATCGCCCAGAATGTACCGATTCCTGTGACAGTGCTCAGCGGCGATCTGGTGGCAGACACCGGTGGTTTCAACGTGAACCGCTTGAAAGAACTGATTCCTTCCGTGCAGTTGTATTCATCCAACCCACGCAACACCGCCATCAGTATTCGCGGCCAGGGCACCACCTTCGGCCTGACCAACGACGGCATCGATCCCGGCGTTGGCTACTATATCGATGGCGTGTACTTCGCGCGGCCGTCCATTACCACGCTCGACTTTGTTGATGTCGAGCGCATCGAAGTGCTGCGCGGTCCCCAAGGCACCCTGTATGGCAAGAACACCACTGCCGGCGCCTTCAACGTGACCACGAGCAAGCCGTATTTTGAAAACGATGCCAAGTTAGAAGCGAGCACCGGCAACTACAACTACCGACAGCTCAAAGGTACCGTGACCGGTGGCCTGACTGATACGCTGGCCGGCCGCATTTCCTTTTCAAGCACTGACCGCGACGGCACCCTGACAAACATCAGAACCGGCGAAGACGTGAATACGCTCGAAAACTGGGCTGTGCGCAGTCAATTGTTGTGGGACATCAGCGACACCACCGAAGCCAGACTGATCGTCGAACTCTCCAGACAGGATCCCGTGGGCTATTCCCAGGTCTTTGCGGGCTCAGTGCCGAACCGGCGCTCGGCCTACCGTCAGTTCGAAACCATTATCACGGCGCTCGGCTACAACCCACCGCGTGATCCTTTCGCCCGCCAGATAGACCAGAATACTGCGTGGCGTTCCGGCAACGACATCGGTGGCCTCTCGCTGAGCATCGACACCGAAATCGGCAGCGGCAAGCTGACCTCGACCACCGCCTGGTACTCCTGGGACTGGAGACCCTCCAACGACCGCGACTTCCTCGGGCTGAACGCACTGCAATTGTCCGAGGCACCTTCAGATCATGAACAGCTCTCGCAGGAATTCCGCTGGGCGGGCAACATCAGCGAACGTGTTGATGGTGTGATCGGCTTGTTCGCGATCAAGCAGGAGCTGGCGTCTGATCCTTTCCATCGCGAAGAGACGGGGCCAGACCAGTGGCGCTTCCTGGCTACGAATGCCACGAGCGAAGCTCAGTGGCGCACCCCCGGGCTGCTCGAAGGTTTCGGCACCAACAGCAGCCCCGGCCTGGAAACCTTCAGCGCGGCGCTCTTCGGCCAGTTGGACTGGACACTCACCGAGCGCCTGAATCTGTTGACTGGCTTGCGTTTCAACCATGACGAGAAGGATGTGGACTTCCAACGCAAGGCTACCGGTGGTGCGACCATCACTGATCCCGCGATGCTCGCCCTGAGAAGGTCCGTCTACAGCGACCAGGCTTTCAAGGCCAGCACCAATGATACCAATGTAACCGGTACCGTGACCCTGAACTACGCGCTGCTGGACAGCGTCAACGTCTATGGCACGTACAGCACAGGTTTCAAACCGGTAGGCCTGAACCTCGGCGGCCTGCCCACCGATGCCGGCCGCGTGATGACGGAACTGTCCGTGATCAAACCCGAGTACGTCCAGCACTACGAGCTCGGCGTGAAGACCTCGCCGCTGCCGAATGCCACGCTGAACTTCGTGGCTTACCAGACGGCCATCGAGGACTATCAGGCGCAAGTGCAAACGGCTGACCTTGCAGTAAACCGGGGCTATCTGGCCAACGCCGAAGAGGTACAAGTCAGCGGCTTCGAGATCGACGCCAGACTGGTGCTCGGCAATTTCCTGCTGCAGGGCGCCTACGCGTGGACTGACGGTGAATACGTGTCCTTCACGAACGCGCCGCTGCCGCTGGAAGAAGTGGGCGCCCCGGTTGCCTTTATAGACGTTTCCGGTGGCAGACTGCCGGGCATCTCGAAAAACGCCCTTTCCCTTGGCGGCGAGTATTCCAGGCCAGTGACCGTGTTCAGCAACACTGGCGAGTTCTTCATCGGCATCGACACGTATTACCGCAGCGAGTTCTCGTCGAGCCCATCGCCGTCGCGCTACCTTAACGTCGACGGTTACGCGCTGCTCAACGCACGTGCCGGTGTGCGTCTCGATGACAAGTGGTCGGCCTTCCTGTGGTCGCGCAACCTGACCGACAAGGACTACTTCGAGCAGTTGCTGCCGGGTGCCGGCAACAGCGGCCACTATGCAGCAGTACTCGGCGATCCGCGCACCTGGGGTGCGACAGTCCGTTACACCTTCTGAGCAGAATGGAGACCGACCCGGACTCCGTGCCTGTCCCCCAACCAGCCATGCCCGGAATAAGCTAAGCACTAATCGGTATTTCGGTTCCTGGCGGCAGCCCCCTAGACTGCCGCCAGTATTCCGCAACCAAAATTTCTGCCATGAATTTCCAGCAACTCCGCATTGTTCGCGAAACCGTAAGGTGCAACTTCAACCTCACGGAAGTGGCGAACTCGCTCTATACCTCCCAGTCTGGGGTGTCGAAGCACATCAAGGATTTGGAAGACGAACTGGGCGTTGAACTGTTCGTGCGCAAAGGCAAGCGCTTGCTCGGCATGACCGAACCCGGCCGCGAGATGGTCAAAATTGTCGAGCGCCTGTTGCTCGACGCGCACAACATCAAGAATCTCGCCGACCAGTACAGCCAGCAAGACCAGGGCCACTTGACTGTGGCGACAACGCACACCCAGGCGCGTTATGTATTGCCCGACATCGTTGTGGAATTCCGCAAACAATTTCCGAAAGTAAAGCTGCACCTGCATCAGGGCAGCCCGCGTGAGATTGCGCAGATGCTGCTCGAAGGCCGTGCCGACATTGGCATTGCCACCGAGACCTTGGGCGATGTGGAAGGTCTCGTTTCATATCCGTATCACAGCTGGCACCATAGTGTGATCGTGCCTGCCGGACATGCGCCGGAAAAGAAGGGGAAAAAGCAGAAAGTGACGCTGGCAGCGCTTGCCGAATACCCGATCGTGACCTACCACGAAGGCTTCACCGGCCGCGCCCGTATCGAGCAGGCTTTTACTGCGGCAGGTTTGCATCCTGAGATCGTGTTGTCAGCACTGGATGCCGACGTAATCAAGTCATATGTAGAACTCGGCCTTGGCATCGGCATCGTCGCCTCGCTCGCCTTCAACCCGGAGCGTGACAAGGGCTTGCGTCTGCTCGACTGCTCCCACTTGTTTCCCGAGAACGTTACCCGCATTGCGATTCGTGAAGGGCATCTGCTGCGGCAGTTTGCCTATCACTTCATTGGGCTGTGTGCGCCAAAGGTGTTGTTGCAGTTGCCGGGTTTCGATGGCAAATAAGTAGATTCAGTCAAATCAAATCGTTGTCAGTAAAACCTGCTATTTTCATTACGTGTCTCTGCAGGCCAGGTTTCAATGATTTCTGACCGTGCACAGGAATGGAAATTTTTTCGATGTAGCCGAGCTTGCCGTAGATATGGTGACTGCCATTCACCCTGAGGAGAAACCAGTCCTTGTCTTCGAGCAGTTGGCACATCCGTTTGCCAGAAATTGCTTTCATATCGCTATAGTCAGCACCTTATCATCAATTCCCACGCGGATCAGTTTTTCCACATCAACACCAAGACAGCCTTGGATTGCTTCCTGAATATTTACCAACAGCTCTTCCATGGTATCTCCCTGCGAAATGCAGCCGGGAATGGAAGGAACCTCTGCCCAGAAGCCCTCGGTTTCGTGATGAACCACAATCTTGATCTGCATGTTGGCGCTCCAAACAGTTGCCTGCAGGCTAGTTCAGTTTCCTGATTTCGTCAATTTTTAGTGCTGGCAAACAGCAGGCTCAACTGTTGTTAGCTGACGTCACTCTTTTTAGACTTAAGTGGGGCCGCCTCTCTTAAATCCCTCTCTTAAATCCCTCTCTTAAATCGAGGTAGAGTTTAACCCATTGCCTATACTGCAGATATCCAACCCTGGCCCCACGGATTTACGGTGGTTGATTACACGGGCCATCACTAATTACAAATTCAATGGGTACAAACATGATCCGTATGTTCAATCCGCCTCATCCGGGCGAAACCCCGCGCGCAAGACTTCATAGAAATTCCAATGGGCATCAGTCGCACAGGTCGCAGTGGTGGTGCCCCTGCTCTGGCTGCGGCGCGGCTTGCTCAATGTGGTAGCCAGTGGCTTCAATAGCGTCACTGAGCTCAACCAGCGTCGCGACCGAGGTGACGAGCACCTTATGCGCAGTCATCTCGAAAGTCAGTGAGGCATTGCCATCAACCGCCAGCACCGCGCCCGTAATCGTTTGCCGGCATGGCTCGCCGGTCATCTCTGGAAGCGTCAATTCGTACATATAAGGTCCTCGGGTTGGTTGCATGATACCCGTTCGAACCATAGCGCAGGAACCCAAAGAGAGACTCTCGCACACAAATATCCCGACTTGCCGGATACCAATTCCCCGCTATAGTGCAGGCATGACTTCCGCACTCGATTTACTGCATTCCGTTTTCGGTTACGCCTCATTCCGTCCGCCCCAGGCCGACATCATCGCCACACTGCTAAATGGCGGCGATGCCTTGGTCCTGATGCCGACCGGTGGCGGCAAATCATTGTGCTACCAGATTCCCTCACTCGTGCGCCCTGGCTGCGGTGTCGTCATTTCACCACTGATCGCCTTGATGCAGGATCAAGTATCAGCGCTGCAACAATTGGGGGTGAAAGCGGCTTTCCTTAACTCCACACTGGAGTTCGCCGAAGTCCTGCGTATCGAGAAGGCACTGGAACGAGGTGAACTCGACCTGCTCTACATTGCC
>CAMDML010000023.1 GCA_945902215.1 Klebsiella pneumoniae
CAGTTGGCTGTTGCAGCGCGGCAGGTGCAAGCACTGCGCAGCACCGATTTCCGCGCGCTACCCCATCATCGAAAGTGTCACTGCACTGCTTTCTGTGCTGGTCGCGGTCAAATTCGGCTTCACTTGGTTAACCCTTGCGGTACTGGTGCTCACTTGGGGACTGATCGCGCTGACAATGATCGACTTCGACCATCAACTGCTGCCCGACGACATCACGTTGCCGCTGCTGTGGCTCGGATTGTTGGTCAACACCCAGGGCTGGCTGACGCCGCTCGACAGTGCGGTGTGGGGGACGATCGGTGGTTATCTGGTGCTGTGGAGTGTCTACTGGCTGTTTAAGCTCGTGACGGGCAAGGAAGGCATGGGGTTTGGCGATTTCAAACTGCTGGCCGCGCTCGGTGCCTGGCTGGGATGGCAAGCACTGCCGCAGATCATTCTCTTGTCGTCACTGGTCGGGGCCATTGTGGGAATCACACTTATCGTCGCTCGCGGCCAGGACCGCAATGTCCCCATTCCTTTCGGTCCGTATCTCGCCAGCGCGGGTTTCATCGCGCTGCTATGGGGCGACCAGATCACCAACCTGTTTTTCACCTGGGCTGGCTGACCCATGACGGAGTTGCGGAGCGAGCGTCCGTATCTCGTCGGTCTCACCGGCGGTATCGGCAGCGGCAAGAGTACGATCAGCCGGCTCTTTGTTGGTCTTGGTATCGAAGTTATAGACGCCGACGAAGTCAGCCGCGATCTTGTTACTCCGGGTTCACCAGCCCTCACTGCCCTCGTTGCACGCTTCGGCAACCACATCCTCAATAAAGACGGTGTGCTGATACGCGAACGCCTGCGCGGCGTGATTTTCACTGATCCGGAGGCAAAGCACTGGGTTGAGCAACTGCTACACCCGCTGATCCGTACGGCAATTATCGAGCGCATCAATCGCTCGTCCAGCCTGTGGCTGCTACTGGTAGCGCCCTTACTACTTGAAACCGATGCCTATGAATTTGTCGATCGCGTACTGGTTGTCGATATTCCTGAAGCGGTGCAGCTCAGCCGCACTATGCTGCGCGACAACGCCACCAAAGATGAAGTAACGCGCATCATGCAAAGCCAACTTGCGCGCGGTAGACGCCTGGCCGCTGCTGACGATATCGTCGACAACACGGGCGACACGCTGCAATTGCAGGAACAATTACTGCGGCTGAAACAGCGCTATGAGGAACTCGCCCATGCCCGGCATCAAGCAGGTTAACTGCCCCACCTGCCAGAAGATCGTGCCGTGGACAGAAGCACAACTCTTCCGGCCTTTCTGCAGCAGGAAGTGTCAGCTGATTGATTTTGGTGAGTGGGCCTCAGAGCGACATAGCATTCCGGCCGCAGATCCACCGGACGAATTTGATGCTTTGGATGACGATTCCGAATCTTGAGCTCAACTCAAGGTGACGGGGCAGTCATCAGGCAATGACAGCTGAATAGCCCGCAGCATCCAGCAAGGCGCCAAGCTCAGCCGGGTTGTCTATCTTGATGCGAAACAACCAGCCCTTGTCGAGCGGGGAGGAATTGAGCAACTCTGGCGTATCCTTTAAAACGTCATTCACGGCAACGATGCTGCCGCTCACCGGGCTGTAGATATCGGACGCCGCCTTCACAGATTCAACAACGGCCACTTCTTGTCCCGCTATTACAGCACCTCTTTTCGGTAGCTCAACAAACACCACATCGCCGAGCGCATCCTGGGCGAACTCGCTGATGCCAACTGTGGCCAGGCCATCCGCGTCCACGCGGATCCACTCATGGGATTTGGCATATTTCAGTGTGGAAGAAGTACTCACAAACAGCTCCTGAATTGATTCAATATTTGTTGATCCTGCCTAGCATGCCACAGGAAACAGCAAATTGCTGGCCTCTGGACTTTGCATTGTGCTGAAATCGTATGCAAGACCTTACGGTTGATGACATTTTACAAATACGGTTGATGACTCTTTACAAATACGGTTAATGACTTCCATGCGCCTGACCAGTTATACAGATTATGCCCTGCGCGTTCTGCTTTTTGCCGGCGCATCCAGGAAGATTGTCACGATTGCCAACATCTCCGAATCCTTTGGTATTTCCAAGGAACATCTGCGCAAGGTGGTGCATGCGCTGGCGCAGTTTGGCTATCTGACGACGACCCAAGGTCGCAACGGCGGCATCCTGCTGGCGAAACCGCCGGAGCAGATCAACATCCGCGAAATCTTCGAACTGTTTGAGACGACGATGCTCGTAGAATGTTTCAATGCCGAAACCAACACCTGCCAAATCAACGGTATCTGCGGCCTTAAGCATGCGCTGCTCAAAGCGCAGAAAAATTTCCTGGAAACCCTTGGCACTTATCGGCTCAGCGACTTCATCAAGAATCCGAAACTAATCGCGTTTTCACAGCAGTAACCTCTTGTCCTGCATGGCGCCCACTCCGGTATACTGGTGTGATTTTCTCCTACCTGAGATTGAGCATGGAACGTCTGATTGAAACCCTGTTGGTCCGCTCCCGCTGGCTGCTTGCGCCAGTTTATCTCGGCCTTAGCCTGGCGCTGATCGCTCTGACTATCTCCTTCTTTCGCGAAGTATGGCACCTGTTCCAGACCATCTTCAGCGCTACGGAAGCAGATGTGGTGCTCATCGTGTTATCCCTGGTGGATATATCACTGGTGGGTGGTTTGCTAATCATGGTCATGCTGAGCGGCTATGAAAATTTCGTTTCCGAACTGGATGCGAACTCTGGCAGCGAAAAACTCAGCTGGCTGGGCAAGATGGATGCTTCCTCGCTGAAAATGAAAGTGGCGGCCAGTATCGTCGCGATCTCATCGATCCACCTGCTGCGGATGTTCATGAATATGAGCAATGTCGATCTCGAATACCTTAAGTGGTACGTGATCATCCACCTGACATTCGTGATCTCAGCCTTTGCCATGGGTGTTCTGGACCGCATCACCAAGCACTGATTCAACAAATACCGATTCAACAAATACTAAGTCCGGAAACGCGCACCCAGCGCCGTAACGATTGCCGTATTAGCTTCCGGAAACTGGTACTTATCCAGTTCCGCAACCCCTACCCACGCTATCGCCTGCCCCTCTCTGCCATGAGGTTCACCGCTATGTTTGGTGACCAGCCATACGTCGAGCGTGACCTGTTTGTCGCCGTAGTCGTGGTCGATGATGAGAAAAGGCGCAGCTTCGACAACGGTCAGAGAGACTTCTTCCAGCAGTTCCCGCGCCAGTGCTTGCTGCACACTTTCGCCGGCTTCCACTTTGCCGCCGGGAAATTCCCATAACCCGCCCTTATGTTTGTCCTTTGGTCGCAACGCAAGCAGAATCTGCCCTTCGCTGTTAAGGATGACACCCGCAGCGACATGGATGTGCTTCATTACGTACGGTACTCGGCGTTGATCGTCACGTAGTCGTGTGAGAAGTCGCAGGTCCACAAGGTTTCATTGCAGTTGCCGCGGCCAAGTTTGACGGTAATCGTGAACTCTTCCTTGCTCAGCACACTCTGGCCTGCCGCTTCCGTGTAAGTCGCGGCGCGTGCACCTGCCTTGACGATGCAAACCTCATCCAACCACAACTCTACCTGTTCAAGTTTAAGGTTGGCGAGACCGGCACGTCCCACGGCCGCAAGTATGCGGCCCCAGTTCGGATCGGAGGCAAACAGCGCGGTTTTAACCAAAGGTGATTCACCTATTGTATAACCTACCTGCAGACATTCCTCAGCCGTAGCGCCGGCTTCAATGTTGATCGTCACAAATTTGGTGGCGCCCTCGCCGTCCTTGACGATTGCGGTGGCAAGCTCCACAAATACGCCAAGCAGCGCGTCCTGAAAAATTTTATGTTCAGTGGCACTCAGCGTGGAAATTCGCACGCCACTCTGGCCGGTTGCCACCAGCATGCAGGAATCGTTGGTCGATGTGTCACCATCGATCGTAATGCGATTGAAAGACTTGTCGGCTGCGGCTGCCACCACGGCTTGCGCCGCTTGCTGACTCAACCCAGCGTCCGTAAAGATGTACCCGAGCATCGTTGCCATGTTGGGCTTGATCATGCCGGCCCCCTTGGAGATGCCGGTGATGGTGACAGTCTTGCCACCCAGGGCAAGCTGACGTGAACAGGCTTTCGGCCGGGTGTCGGTCGTCATAATGCCACGCGCGACTTTGTCCCAGGCGTTGGCCTGAAGCGCCTTGAGCGCCTCAGGTAGAACCGCGGTAATTTTCGCTGCAGGCAGTAACTCACCAATTACACCGGTGGAATATGGCAAGACTTCCGCTGCGCTGACACCGGCAAACTGTGCTAGTGCACTACAGCACTGACCTGCGGCATTCATGCCCGGTTCGCCGGTGCCGGCGTTGGCGTTACCGGTATTGATCAAGAGGTAGCGCGGCTGGGTTAGCGCCAGATGTTGTTTGCAGAGCGTCACCGGTGCGGCACAAAAGGCATTCTGCGTGAATACGCCAGCCGTCACTGAGCCAGGCGCCAACTCGAACAGCACCACGTCGAGACGCCCCACTTTCTTGATGCCAGCTGATACTGCCGCCATGCGCACGCCGGCCACCGGATGCAAAGTACCAAGTTCACCACTACCTACTGCCATGGCTATTCCTCATTATTGGCAAGTCTCATACGAGTTTGCCGTGGCACTCTTTGAATTTTTTGCCTGAACCGCAAGGGCACGGGTCGTTCCGGCCGATCTTGGTCGGACGCGTGACAGGTGCGTTCGGCACTTTCGGCAGAGCGGCGCCCAAAACCGGGATTGGCACAGGTTCCTGGGCGTGCACCTGACGGCGCACCACTTTCGCTTCTTCTGCCTGCCGCTGCTTCTCGACAGAATCCGCTGCTTCTTCCTGGCGGATGCGGACGAGACTCAGGAATTTGATTACTTCAAACTGGATATTGTTCAGCAGTGACTCGAACAGTTCGAAGGCTTCGCGCTTGTACTCCTGTTTCGGGTTCTTGCCTGCGTAACCACGCAGGCCAATACCTTGGCGCAGACTCTCCATTTGGCCAAGATGCTCCTTCCAGAAGGTGTCGAGAATCTGCAAGGTGATCTGCTTTTCGAAAGCACGCATATTGACGCCGATCTGTGCGCACTTGGCTTCATAGTCGTCAGCAACAGCCGTCACGACACGTGCGCGCAAAGGTTCTTCAAACAGGTTCTTGTCTTCCACAAGCCACTTGCTGATGGCGAGCTTGAGACCAAAGTCCGAAGCCAGTGCTATCTCCAGTCCTGCGATATCCCACTGGTCGTCGATACTGGCAGGCGGGATATAGCCGTCGATGAACTGATTCACCACGCTTTCGCGCATCGACTTCAGCACGTCGGAAATATCGTCGATTTCCATCAGCTCGTTGCGGCGCTGGTAGATGATTTTGCGCTGCTCGTTGGCCACGTCATCATATTCGAGCAGCTGTTTGCGGATGTCAAAGTTGCGGCCTTCAACTTTCCGTTGCGCCTTTTCGATGGAGTTGGTCACCATGCGATGCTCGATGGCTTCGCCGTGTTCCATGCCCATGCGGCGCATCATGTTGGCAACTTTTTCGGAAGCGAACAGACGCATCAGGTTGTCTTCGAGCGAGAGATAGAAGCGCGAATAACCAGGATCACCCTGACGACCGGCACGGCCGCGCAATTGATTGTCGATACGGCGTGATTCGTGCCGTTCAGTCCCGATGATGTGCAGACCGCCGGAGGCCAGCACCAGATCCTGACGCACTTTCCATGCGCTTTTTATTGTGGCAATGGCTTCTGGTGTGCGCTGCTCTGGAGTCAAGGCAGTCACTTCGGCTTCCCAGCGGCCACCCAGCACGATGTCAGTACCGCGGCCGGCCATGTTGGTGGCGATGGTCACAGTGCCTGGACGCCCCGCCTCGGCGATAATTTCAGCTTCCTGTGCGTGATATTTCGCGTTCAATACGTTGTGCTTGATCTTTTCCTTCAGCAGGAACTTCGACAGGATTTCCGAAGTTTCAATGCTCGCAGTACCCACCAGCACTGGCGCACCTTTCTCGCGGAATTCCTTGATGTCACTCAGGATGGTTTCGAATTTTTCCTCGGTGCTGAGAAACACCAGATCATTGTCGTCGATGCGCACCATCGGCTTGTTGGTCGGAATAACCACGACATCCAGCCCGTATATCTGGTGGAATTCGTAGGCTTCGGTGTCAGCGGTGCCGGTCATGCCGGCCAATTTGTCGTACAAACGGAAGTAGTTTTGGAAAGTGGTGGATGCGAGCGTCTGGCTTTCATTCTGGATCGGCACGCTTTCCTTTGCTTCGATGGCCTGATGCAAACCTTCAGACAAGCGCCGGCCGGCCATAGTGCGGCCAGTGTGCTCGTCGATCAGCACGATCTGCTGTTCCTGCACGATGTACTCAACCTCCTTGTGAAACAGGAAGTGCGCCTTTAACGCCGCCTGCAACTGGTGCAACAGCGTCAGGTTAGTGGCGGCATACAGTGACTCGCCCGGTTTGAGCAGGCCGCGATTCATTAGCAGCTCTTCCACTTTCTCATGGCCGGGATCGGTCAATTCGATCTGCCGCAATTTTTCATCGACATAGAAATCGCAATCCGGCCTCTCGAAACCTTCGATCTGGCGTTCGAGCTGGGATTTCTCGGGCTTTTTGTCGCCTTTTTTCAGCATTGGCACTAGCGCGTTGATCTCCATGTAACGCTTGGCCGAATTCTGCACCGCACCGGAGATGATCAGTGGCGTGCGCGCTTCGTCGATCAGGATCGAGTCCACCTCATCGACAATTGCGTAAGAAAGCTGGCGCTGGTACCGGTCGGGCAGCCTGAACGCCATGTTGTCTCGTAAATAGTCGAAACCGAATTCGTTGTTGGTGCCATAGATGATGTCGGCGGCATAGGCAGTGCGCTTTTCCTGCGGGTCCTGATTCGGTACGACGATGCCGACAGTCATACCGAGAAATTCGTAGAGAGGGCGCATCCAGTTGGCATCGCGTCGTGCAAGGTAGTCGTTGACCGTTACCAAATGCACACCCTTGCCGCTTAGCGCATTGAGGTACGCCGGCAAGGTGGCGACAAGCGTTTTACCTTCGCCTGTGCGCATTTCGGCGATCTTGCCGGTGTGCAGCACGATGCCGCCGATCATCTGCATATCGAAATGGCGCATGCCGAGCGCTCTGATGCCGGCTTCGCGGGCCACGGCATAAGCTTCGGGCAACAGCTGGTCGAGAGTTTCACCCGCTGCCACACGCCCCTTCAATTCAGGTGTTTTGGCCTGCAATTCAGCATCGGACAGCTTTTTGAGGCCATCTTCAAAGCTGTTGATTTTTATAACTATTTTTTCAAGCTTCTTGATTTCCCGCTGGTTCTTGCTTCCAAAAATCCTGGCCAAAAACGACATAAAAATGAATCCGGGTTAACTGATGAATAGCGTGTGAATACGCGATAGTAAAAAGACAAAGGAATGCCGTATGTGGGGGCGTTAAGCGCCACCCTCAAGGGCTGAACTGGCAGGGTAACTCAGCGGATGGTGCTGTGGATGTAAGAGGCCGGATCGACAACCCGGCCGTTTTTATGGACTTCAAAGTGTACATGCGGGCCAGAGGAGCGGCCGGTAGAACCGGAGAGTGCAATAACCTGGCCTTTTTTGACCACATCGCCCACCTTCACAAGGATTTGCTCGTCATGGCCATATATGGTTTCAAAACCGTTGCCATGGTCAATCTGAACCATCTTGCCGAGACCCTGCTTTTCCCCGGCAAAAGCCACAACACCTGCAGCAACTGCGAACACGTCTTCTCCGCTACTGCCAGTGGAAAAGTCGACGCCCTGATGCCAAGCGAGGTTCCCGGTGAAAGGGTCGATGCGACGGCCAAAGCCTGAGGAAATGTAGCCACGGCTGACCGGACGGCCTGACACTGAGAATTCAGACTGGCTTTCGCGCTCAATCATGATGGAGTCGAGGAGTTCGAGTTGCTGCTGGCGGCTTTCGATCTGCATGGCCAGTTCGTCGAGTTCCTGTAGGAAATCAGGCATCTGAAAGGTGTTTTCTTCCAGCATGACTTCTGGGCCGCCCACGGACGGCTCCTGGGTAAAGTCGAATTCGCCGTCATCCAGGCCGGTGGCATTGGTCAGGCGTTCGCCGAGGGCATCGAGTCGTATCAGGCGGGCCTGTAGGCTGGCCATACGGATGGTCAGCGCTTCCAGCTGGGTAAGGGTTTCCTGTTTGACGCGTTCGAGGTCGGCTTTCTGTTCGCGGAGGCCATCTACCCAAGCCTGGGCCGCTTCATCTTTCTGGAATTGGGAGTTGCGGGTATCGGCCAGTTGGAAGCCGTAATACCCAAGAATTACCGGTAAACCGAGCAGGCAAATGCTTAGGCCGAGTCGCATCCAGCCGCGCAAAACCAGAGATTTTGAGGCGCCGTGCTTCTCGTCGACTATTATTATTTTCATTCAAAAGCGCTGTCAGTTAGGCCACCCCCTGCAGGATATGGGGGGGCTTTGGGCGCCCCCAGATGGGGAGGCTCTGGCAAAGCTAACAGAAAATCGCGCCAAGGGGCAAACTAAGGCAGATTAACCCGCAAGCTCCTACTCCTAGCCAGCAAACTCCTAACCGGCAAAGACTGGTCGCATATAGGAAATCGGGGCTTCGGACTCTTCGTCAAAGGTCACAATCTCCCAGCAGTCCTGGCTGGCCACAAGCTTGCGCAGGAGGGCATTGTTAAGGGCGTGGCCTGACTTGTAGCCGTTGAACTCACCGATCAGGGTTTTGCCCAGCAAATAGAGGTCACCAATGGAGTCCAGAATCTTGTGTTTGACGAACTCGTCTTCATACCGCAGGCCATCTTCGTTCAGCACCCGGTAGTCGCCTACCGCCACTGCATTGTCCATGCTGGCGCCAAGGGCCAAATTACGATTACGCAGCTCTTCGAATTCGTGCATGAAACCAAAGGTACGCGCACGGCTGACTTCTTTCACAAATGAGGTGCTCGAAAAATCGATGCTGGCATGTTTGGTGTATTTGCGATGTACGGGGTGGTCATAAAGCAGCGTGTAACCGACCTTGAAACCATTGAAGGGTTTGAGACTGACTTTCTTGTCGTCCTGGGTAACGCTGATTTCCTTGGTGATGCGAATGTATTTTTTTGCGGCATTCTGTTCTTCGATGCCAGCGGACTGGATAAGGAATACGAAGGGACCTGCGCTGCCGTCCATGATCGGCACTTCCGATGCACTGACATCCACGTAGGCATTGTCGATACCAAGACCGGACATCGCCGACATCAGGTGTTCCACGGTGGAGATACGCACATCGCCCTTCATCAGGGTCGAGGAGAGTGTGGTTTCACCAACATTTTCGGCCAGTGCGGGAATGCTCACCACCGGGTTCAAATCCACGCGCGAAAACACGATACCGGTGTCTACCGGCGCTGGACGCAGCGTGAGATAGACTTTCTTGCCGGTATGCAGACCCACGCCAGTGGCGCGGATGATGTTCTTGAGGGTGCGCTGTTTGATCATGAGCTGCGGGTTACCTGTGCATTTGTGAACGCTGCCTGACTATGGTTTTGGCCGGGCTTGGTACCTGAATCCCGGGGTTTTGTCCCGAACAAGGCGCGGCATGTTAGCAAAACCGATGCCTATAGCCCAAGCAAAAGTCTATAGCCCAAACAAAAGTCCATACCCCAAGCACAATATTAGCCAGATCCCGCGCCGCGTCGGGGGCACAACGCCGCGCGGAATCTGTATTCGCCTCTCAGTCCGCCTGCTTGCGCAGGAAAGCCGGAATGTCCAAAAACTCCAGGTCAGTATCGGAACCCACGGCCCGGGCATAACTCCCCTGACTTTGCGGTTCCGGCCGGGATGCGGCCTGGCGCCGGATCGCAGTCGGTTTGTCGAGATTGCGGTAATCGTCGCGACGTTGCGGACGCGCATGGGTGTTATCGACAACCACCTTGGTCGGCTTCTCCACCAACTGCACATTCGATACGAGACCCGTTGCAACGACAGTTACGCAGATCTCTTCGCCCATCGCTGAGTCGATCACGGTACCCACAATTACCGTGGCGTGCTCGGAGGCAAATTCGGCGATGGTGTTACCCACTTCCGCATATTCACCCAGCGTCAGGCTCTCGTTGGCGGTGATATTCACGAGAATACCGCGTGCTCCATCCAGATTAACGTCTTCCAGCAGTGGGCTGCGAATTGCAGCTTCAGCCGCTTCCCTTGCCCGGTTTTCGCCGGTGGCACGACCGGTTCCCATCATCGCCATGCCCATTTCTGACATGACCGTTTTCACATCTGCGAAGTCGACGTTAATCAGACCTTCGCGGGTTATCAAGTCGGCGATGCCTTTTACAGCGCCGAGCAATACGTCGTTGGCCTTGCCGAAGGCTTCAAGCAACGAAGCACCACTGCCAAGTACCGACATCAATTTCTCGTTCGGTATGGTTATAAGAGAGTCAACATGCTCCGAAAGTTCCCGGATGCCCTGTTCGGCGACTGCCATACGCTTGCGCCCCTCAAAACTGAAGGGCTTGGTGACCACGGCGACGGTCAAGATGCCCATCTCTCTGGCGATCTCGGCCACAACAGGTGCCGCGCCGGTGCCGGTACCACCACCCATACCTGCAGTGATGAACACCATGTCTGCACCATCGATGATTTCACGGATGCGTTCACGGTCTTCCATCGCCGCCTGCCGGCCTGTGTCCGGATTGGCGCCAGCACCAAGACCCTTGGTGACATGGCTGCCCAGTTTGAGCGTGGTTCTGGCATCAATTTTTTCCAGTGCTTGCGCATCCGTGTTGGCACAAATGAACTCGACGCCCTCAATGGAGTTTTTGATCATGTGCTTGACCGCGTTGCCACCGCCGCCGCCCACACCGATCACCTTGATCACCGCGTTCTGCGGCTGGTCTTCAACTATCTCAAAAATACTCATGGTGTTGCCCCCTGTTGGTCTGCCTTAAATTGGGAACTGCTATGCCCGAAATTGCGTTATTGCCTGTGGTGCTTTTTATGCTCCTGCTAGTCATCCCTGAACAAAAACTTCTTCACCTTCTCCAAAATCCTGATGCCCGTGTCTTTTGCGGGCTGCTGTCCTTCCCGCTCGTGCGCCTGTTTCATGGCGTACAACAACAGGCCCACGCCGGTCGAATACGTTGGATTGCGCACGATGTCGACAAGGCCGCTCACTTCGTACGGCATACCGATCCGTACTGGCATGTGGAAAATTTCCTCTGCCAGCTCCACCACACCTTCCATCTTGCTGGTGCCGCCGGTCAGCACGATGCCTGCGGCCAGCAAGTCGGCATAACCGCTGTGGCGGAGTTCGGCCTGGATGAGATGAAACAGCTCGTCGTAGCGCGGTTCGACCACGTCGGCCAAGGCCTGGCGTGACAATTCGCGCGGCGCCCGTTCGCCAACGCCGGGCACCTTGATCATTTCATCAGGGCTCGCGAGCTGCGACAGCGCACACGCGTACTTGATCTTGAGTTCTTCGGCGAAGTCGGTCGGAGTGCGCAGTGCCATCGCGATGTCGTTGGTTACCTGATCGCCAGCGATCGGGATCACCCCGGTGTGACGGATCGCGCCTTCGGTGAAAATCGCGATATCGGTGGTGCCGCCGCCGATGTCAATCACGCACACACCGAGCTCCTTCTCGTCCTCAGTCAGCACCGAGTAACTGGAGGCAAGTTGCTCGAGGATAATCTCGTCCACTTCCAGGCCGCAGCGCTTGATGCACTTCTCGATGTTCTGGTAGGCGTTCGTAGCACAGGTCACCAGATGTACCTTGGCTTCCAGCCTTACTCCGGACATGCCAAGCGGCTCTTTCACTCCTTCCTGCGAATCAATAATGAATTCCTGCGGCAAGATGTGCAGAATCTTCTGGTCCGCAGGAATCGCAACCGCCTGCGCCGCATCGATCACACGCTCGATGTCGGCCGGGTACACCTCACGGTCGCGGATGGCGACAATGCCGTGCGAATTCATGCTGCGGATGTGACTACCGGCGATGCCTGCATACACCGAGTGGATACGGCAGCCGGCCATCAGCTCTGCTTCCTCAACTGCGCGCTGTATCGACTGCACCGTGGACTCGATGTTGACCACAGCACCCTTGCGCAGACCGCGCGAGCGATGCCGGCCGATGCCGACGATGTTGAGCCCGCCTTCGGCATTGATCTCGCCGACGATGGCGACCACCTTGGAGGTGCCAATGTCGAGCCCTACAATCATGTTGCCGCTTGAATTGTTAGCCATAGTGCTGTTCCTGCCCGGTTTCGTTAATGGTTGCTGTTCTCACAAGGCCACCACTTCATCACTGCTTAAAATCGTTTCCGCGCGTGGCGCGACTGCAATGCCGTTGCGGTAACGCAAATCAATCGAGCCAATGTTGGCAATCTGGTCGCCATAGTCGGATTCCAGAAAGACCACCAGCCTGCGCAGCCGGTCAAGCACGAGGTCGCGACCAAGCCGCACTTCGGCACCGTTGGTGAGTGTCATGGTCCAGGCACCGCGCTCGTTCAATACCAGATCTCGTATGCGCACACCGAGCGGATACAGTAACTGGTTGAATTGCAGGTATTGCAGCATCACCGCCTGCTCGCTTTGTTCGGGCCCAGTGAGTCTGGGCAGTTGCAACTCCTCCATCGCACTTTGCGGTGAAAAGATTTGCCCCTGCTGATTCAACAAGTCCTTCGCATTCCAGCGCGCAATCGGCTGCTCCTCTTCCACATGAATTACCAGCCGGTCCGGCCATTCGCGCCGCACGGTGACCTGACTGATCCAAGGTTGGGTTTCCAGTTCTGCCTTGAGCCGCTCCAGATCAATCGAGACCAGACTCGCTGACACGAAGCGGCTGACTGCATCCTTGATTTCCGTTTCACTGACATAATTCAGGGTGCCTTCGATCTGCACTGTCTCAATCTTCTGCGCGTTCACCTTGTAGTAAGCCTGCACAACGCCGTAAGCCGCAAACACCGTCAGGCCCAGACCCAGCACCATCACCATCAGGCGGCCCACCAGCGCATAACGACTCTGGTGGTCGCGATCCGGCATGCGCACACTGGCACCGTGTGCGCGACTGCTTCTGAAGGTGCCGACCTGGCGATTGCTCATGGCCGTGCTCCTTGCAACGCTGGCCTGCCGAAACTGCTGTCCAAAATGCGCAGTGCCAGTTGTTCGAAGCTGTTGCCGGCTGCTTTGGCTGCCATCGGCACCAGCGAATGACTGGTCATGCCGGGTGCTGTGTTCACTTCGAGCAACCAAAAGTGGCCATCGCTACCGCGCATCGCATCCACTCGCCCCCACCCGCTGCAACCGATGGCACGATAAGCACTCAGCGCCAGATCCTGCAGTTGTTGTGTTTCGCGCACACTGAGTTCGGCGGGGCAGATATAGCGCGTGGCGTCTGACAAATATTTGGCCTCGTAGTCGTAGAACGCATTCTTTGTCTGCATTTCAACCACCGGCAGCACCTGATCGCCGAGGATCGCCACGGTGTATTCGCGACCCTTGATCCAGCTCTCTGCGAGCACTTCCTTGTCGTGGGAATACGCCTTGCGGAAAGCGGCCTCCAGTTGCTCCACCGTATCGGCACCACCGATGCCGATGCTGGAGCCCTCGTTCACCGGCTTCACGAAACACGGGCCGAGCTGGCGCAGCACAGCGGCCAGATCGGAACCGGGGCGCAACTGCACGAAATCCGGTGTCGCTATATCGAGCTGTTGCCAAATGAGCTTGGTGCGCACCTTGTCCATTGCCAGCGCCGAGGCAAGCACGCCGCTGCCGGTATAAGGCAGTCCCAACCATTCGAGTGCGCCCTGCAATTTTCCGTCTTCGCCGTCCCGGCCATGCAATATGATGAAGACGCGCTCCACCTGCTCCTGCTGCAGTTTCTGCAACAAGGTTTTGTCGGCATCGATGCCAATGGCGTTTACACCAGCTTGTTGCAGCGCTTGCAGCACAGCAATGCCGCTCAGCAGCGACACTTCGCGTTCCGCAGAGGTGCCGCCCATGACGACAGCAACTTTGCCGTACTCTTTACCTACTCTTGGGGCGGGCGCGCGCTGGGTTTCAAGCATGCCCCAGACCCTCCGCTGCCAGTTGCTTGGCGACCATGTTGATGTTGCCAGCACCTTGCGTGACGAGAATGTCGCCGTCGTTGAGCACTTCGTTGAGCAACTGTTTTAACTCGGCCGGGAGCTTCACGTGCACCGGGTCGAGCTGACCGCGCTGGCGGATGCTGCGGCACAGGCTTTTGCTGTCGGCGCCGCTGATCGGTTTCTCGCCGGCGGCATACACGTCGAGCAGAAACAGGAAATCGACTTCAGACAGCACATCCACAAAGTCGTCGTAAAGATCGTGGGTACGGCTGTAGCGATGCGGCTGGTAAATCATGACCAAACGCTTCTCGGGCCAACCATCGCGAATCGCACGGATATTGGCCGCCACTTCCGTCGGATGATGTCCATAATCGTCGACCAGCATGACCTTCCCGCGCCGGCAGTTGAGTTCGCCCTGTACATCGAAGCGGCGTCCCACGCCCTGGAAACTGGCGAGACCTTTTTGGATATCCCTGTCGCTCAAACCCTCATCAGTCGCGACAACTACTGCGGCCGTTGCGTTCAGCACGTTGTGTCGACCCGGCATGTTCAGTGTCAACTCCAGCGGCAAGTCGTGGCCGGGACGCAGTACCTCAAAGGTGGTCACCATGCGGGTCAGCTTGATGTTCGTGATGCGGAAATCTGCCTGCTCGGAAAAGCCGTAGGTCAGGACCGGCCGCGATACCTGCGGCATGATTTCGCGCACGACCGGATCGTCGATGCACAGCACGGCAAGTCCGTAGAACGGCAGGTTGTGGAGAAAATCGACGAAAGCCTTCTTCAGTTTCTCAAAATCGCCGTCGTAGGTGCCCATATGGTCGTCGTCGATATTGGTGACTACTGCCACCATCGGCAGCAAATGCAGGAAAGACGCGTCACTCTCGTCGGCTTCCGCCACCATGTAGTGGCTGGCGCCGAGCTTGGCATTGGTACCGGCGCTGTTCAGCAGCCCGCCAATCACAAACGTGGGATCGAGATTGCCCTGCGCGAGCAGCGAGGTGATCAGGCTCGTGGTGGTGGTCTTGCCATGCGTGCCGGCGATCACGATCGCGTGCCGGTAGCGCATCAGCTCTGCCAGCATTTCCGCACGGCGAATGATCGGGATACGGCGGCTCACCGCTTCCGCAATTTCCTTGTTGTTCGGATCAATAGCAGTTGATACGACAACAACATCAGCCGCCTTCACATTGTCGGCACGATGACCGATGAAGACCTTGGCGCCGAGAGCCTGCAGCCGGCGCGTCGTTGCGGATTCACTGATATCCGAACCGGTAATGATATAACCCTGATTGTGCAGGACCTCGGCGATGCCACTCATGCCTGCGCCACCGATGCCAACGAAATGGATATTCCGGATGCGCCGCATTTCCGGAATCATGCCCATGCGCGAAATATTCAGTGTCGTGTCAGACATTGCAGGCCTCCTGACACAGGGTCGCTGCACGGGTACTGGCGTCGCGCACGGCAATGGTCCGCGCAGCCTGTGCATACGCGAGCAGGCGGCTGCGATCAGTGTCGCAATTTAGTTCGCGGAAACATTCGGCAAGACTGGCAGCACCCAGATCTTTCTGATAAATCACTTTGGCGGCACCGGCACGCTCCAGAATGCGTGCATTTTCGCCCTGATGATCGTCAGCACTCTGCGGGTACGGTACCAGGATAGAGGGTAGACCGATGGCCGCAATCTCCGCGATGGTGCTGGCGCCTGCGCGGCACAAAATCACATCGGCCCAGGTATAGGCGCTCGCCATATCGTCGATGAACGACGCCAGTTCAATTTCTGGGCCGGGCGCGAGTCCCGCCTGGAAGTACCAGCTACGCGTATCATCGAGATTACGGTTGCCACACTGGTGTTTTATAAGCGGCCGTTCGTCGGCAGTGAGCGCCGCGAGCGCCTGCGGCACCACGCGGTTGAGCGCCACAGAGCCCAGACTGCCGCCCACGACGAGCAGGCGCAGTTTGCCGGTGCGGCCAGGGAAACGTTCTTCGGGTGGCGCTATTGCGAGAATGCCGGGGCGTACCGGATTACCGATTACAGTAATTTTGCGCGGATCGGTAAGACGCTGCAGGAGCTGGCTCTGTGCCTTGCGCATGAACGCGCCGGGGAAGGCTTCCATAACCAGCGAGGCGAATGGAAACAGCAAGCGGTTGGTCAGCCCTGCCACGGCATTCTGTTCGTGAATAAGCAGGCGCTTGCCAAGCAAGCGGGCTGCCACGCCACCCGGACCAGTGGCGAAACCACCCATGCCCAACACGCAGCCCGGCTGGATGCGCCGAATCTGCAGCAAGGCCTGGACGATGGCGATGGCGATGACGAACGGAGACAGCAGCTTGCGCAGCAGACTCTTGCCACGCAGTCCGGAAATATTGATGAAATGCAGCGGTATGCTGGTGTTGCCGATCACCCGCGCTTCCAGGCCCTGCCGCGTGCCCAGCCATTCTACCTGGGTGCCGCGCGCGAGCAGTTCACTTGCAATCGTCAACGCGGGGAACACATGGCCACCGGTACCGCCGGCCATGATCAGAACTTTGGGCGCGCGCGTGGTCATAACGCTTTCGCACCTGTACGCGGCTGGTTCTGGTGATGATGTTCAATATCGATTCGCAGCAGTACCGCGAACATGACCAGACACATGATCAGGCTCGAACCACCGTAACTGAGGAACGGCAAGGTCAGGCCCTTGGTGGGCAGCAGACCGACGTTTACCGCCATGTTGATCAGCACCTGTCCCAGAAACAGAAAGGCAATGCCGTAACCGAGATAGGCCGCAAACAAGCGGTTGCTGAGCTCGTTGCGGCGCGCGATCAGCAAAGCGCGCCCGACAAAGCCGAAGAACAGCAGCAGGAGGAACAGAACCGCGAACATGCCCAGCTCTTCGGCGATGATTGCGAGCACGAAGTCAGTATGTGCTTCGGGCAGGAAGTACATTTTCTGGATGCTGTTTCCGAGACCGACACCAAACCATTCGCCGCGACCAAAACCGATCAGCGCCTGCGCCAGCTGGTAGCCTGAGCCATAGACCACTTCTTCACTGAACGGATCTTTCAGCGCCTGCATAAAGGTATTCAGGCGTGCGACACGATAAGGTGAGCTGATGACGAGGAACCATGCCGCTACGCCTGTAACCGCACCCGCCAGAATGAACTGGTACAGTTTCACGCCGGCCAGAAACAGCATGCCGAACACGGCAATACACAGCACGACGACCGCGCCGAAATCCGGCTCCATCAACAGCAGCAGCACCGGGAGCCCGAGGAAAATCAGCGGATAGACAAAGCCCTTCCACGAATTGCACACAAGTTCGCGGTGACGCGCCAGGAACCAGGCCATGAACACAACAATGAGCAATTTGGCCGGTTCCGAGGCCTGCAAGGACATGAGCCCAAGGCGGAACCAGCGCGTGCTGCCGTTCACTTCGCGGCCAATGCCGGGTACCAGCACGAGGATCAACAGCAGATATGCCAACATCAGCAAAGCAACGCTGCACTTGTACCAGTAACGCATCGGACACTGTGTTACTGCCAACGCACAGCCGAGCCCCAGCAACAAGAACAGCAGCTGACGCTTAAAGTGGAACAGCGCATCACCGTATTCGCGACTGGCGATTTCGATGGAGGCCGAGGTCATCATCACGAGACCGAAAGCGAGCAGTACCGCTACCATCACCAGCAGCCAGGTATCGCCGAGGTAAGGGCGCGCCGCATTTCTGTAAGGCATCGTAAAGGCCATTAGTGCAGCGCCCTCACCGTGTCCATGAACACCTGACCGCGATGTTCATAATTGTTGAACATGTCGAAGCTGGCGCAAGCTGGCGATAGCAACACGAGGTCGCCGGGGCGTGCCAGGGTGCGCGCCTGCTCAACGGCTTCCTGTAATGATCCAGCACGTTGCACCGGCACACTGCCGGTCAGCACGACGGCGATCTTGTCGGCGTCTTCGCCAAACAGAATGGCCAGTTTGCCAAAGCGACTCATTACTGGACCCAGTTCAGTGAACTTCGCACCTTTACCTACACCGCCGGCAAGCAACAAGACCTTGCCGGTACTGCCGAGACCCGTGATCGCGGCCACGCTGGCGCCGACATTGGTACCTTTCGAATCGTTGTACCAAGGCACACCATCTATAGTAGCCACCCACTGACAACGATGCGGAAGGCCAGGGAAACTACGCAAGGCGGCCAACATCGGCTCCCATTGCAGTCCCACCGCTTGACCCAGCGCGAGCGCGGCCAAGGCATTGGCAACATTGTGCTGCCCTGCAATTTTCAACTCTGCAACCGCGAGCAGTGGCTGGCGCGCGTACGCGAGATACTGTTTGCCCTGTTGCTCAATGACGCTGAAATCGCGGCTTTCCTCGGGCCCGAGTCCGAAGCTGGTGACTTTGACTGTAGCCGGCAACAATGGCCGTGTTAGCGCATCGTCGCGATTGATCACGACATGGCGGCAACCCTGAAAAATGCGGTGCTTCGCGCGGTGATATGCCTGCATCGAATCGTAGCGGTCCATGTGGTCAGGGCTCATGTTCAGCACTGTGGCTACAGCTGCATTGAGATTGAACGTGGTTTCGAGCTGGAAGCTGGACAGTTCCAGCACATATAGTTCGTACGGCTCTTCTGTGAGCAAATCCAGCACAGGCTTGCCAATGTTGCCGGCCACCGCCGTACGCAACCCGGCTTCTTTCGCCATCTCGCCTACCAGCGTAACCACGGTGCTCTTGGCATTGGAGCCGGAAATCGCCACCAGCGGTGCCGGCGCGAGCTTGGCAAACAGGTCGATATCGCCGGTGATATTCACCCCGCTGGCAATAGCCTTTTGCACGGCTGAAGTGCGCAAGTCCACACCTGGACTCATCACCAGCGTTTGCGCGCTGCACAGCGTCTCTGCACGCAGTTCACCGCATTCGGTGTGTACATCCGGAAATTCCTGGTGGAACTCGGCGATGCCCGGCGGCTCGCTACGGGTATCCACAACCACGAACGGAATGTTCTGGCGGTGCAGATGGCGCGCGCACGCAAGTCCGGTCTTGCCCAGACCGACGACGACGTGTTTATTGGCTGCCTGCATCTGCATCGGGTTTGCGCTTACCTCAGTTTCAACGTGGCCAGGCCGAACAGCACCAGGATGACCGTGATAATCCAGAAGCGCACGATGACGCGCGGTTCCGGCCAGCCCTTCAATTCGAAATGATGGTGCAGCGGCGCCATGCGAAAGATGCGCTTGCCGGTTAGCTTGAATGAGGCGACCTGCAGGATCACCGACAGCGTCTCCATTACAAACACACCACCCATGATGATCAGCACGAACTCGTGGCGGATAATCACCGCGACTATGCCAAGTGCGGCCCCCAATGCCAGCGCGCCAACATCACCCATGAAAATTTGCGCGGGGTAGGTGTTGAACCACAGGAAGCCAAGTCCGGCCCCGGCAAGCGCACCGCAGAATATGGCGAGCTCACCCGTGCCGGCGATGTAGGGGATGTTCAGGTACGGCGCGAATTCGCTGTGGCCCGTCAGATAGGCGATGATGCCGAGTGCGCTGCCGACCATCACCGAGGGCAGGATCGCGAGCCCGTCGAGTCCATCGGTCAAGTTCACCGCATTACTGAAGCCCACCACGATGAAGTAACCGAACACTACATAGAACACGCCCATGTTGAGGGCAATGCTCTTGAAGAAGGGTACGAACAACTGGGTTTCCGCCGGGGCGGAAGCACTACTATACAAATAAATGACGGCCGCAGCGCCAAACAATGATTGCCACAAATATTTCCACCGCGCCGGCAGCCCTTTCGGATTACGCTCGAACACCTTGCGGTAATCGTCAACCCAACCGATCGCACCGAACAGCGCAGTGACGATCATCACTGTCCACACATAATGGTTCGACAAATCGGACCAGAGCAGGCTGCTGGCCAGGATGCTGACGAGAATCAGCGCGCCACCCATGGTCGGTGTGCCGGCCTTGCTCAAGTGGCTCTGCGGACCATCGTCGCGTACCACCTGACCTATCTGGTGGTAATTGAGCTTGCGAATCATCCACGGGCCCACCATCAGCGACAATGCGAGTGCGGTGAGCACCCCGAGAATGCCACGTACGGTCAGATACTGGAACACCGCGAAGCTGGAATCGAACTGGACGAGATAATTGGTCAGCCAGAGCAGCATGCGGATCAGACCTCTTCTTCTATTAATTGGTGAACGACACGCTCCATGCCCGCACTGCGCGATCCTTTCACCAGAACGCTGACGCCCGGTGCCAACAACGGCAACACTACGGCTGCCACGTCGTCACAGTTGGCCTTGTGCACCCCTTTACCGCCGAAGGCAGCAACCGCAAGCCGACTCAAGGTGCCGGTGGCAAAGAAATAATCAACGCCTTGCTCAAGCGCATACTTGCCAAGCTCCTCATGTGCAGCTTCCTTCTCGCTGCCCAGTTCGCCCATGTCGCCGGCAACGACGATACGAATGCCAGGCTGCTTCACCAGCACATTGATTGCAGCGCGGAACGAGGACGGACTCGCGTTGTAGGTATCGTCGAGTAGAACGGCTCCGCGGAGCCCTTTGCGGATATTGAGCCGGCCCTTCACGCTGCGCACGTTGTCGAGTCCGAGTAGCACATCGCGCGGACCAGCACCGGCTTCCATCGCCATAGCAGCAGCGGCCAGCGCATTGGCAGCATTGTGGGGTCCTGGCAGCGCCAGTTTCACAGTGAAGCGGCCCTGCGGAGTGCAGAGCGCAAACTCGGAACCGGCGATACCCTTGTCATTCCAGGCTTCAAGCGCGTAATCGGCATCCTGGCGGCCGGCGGCACTGAGCTTCACGCGGCGCAGATCTCCGCGAGCTGAAAAGCCGTCCAGAATGTACGGATCATCGATATTGATTACGGCAGTGCCGCCCTGCACGAGCCCCTGCCAGATTTCAGCCTTCGCCCTGGCCACACCCTGCAGTGAGCCGAAGCCTTCCAGATGGGTAGGTGCTACGTTGGTGATGTGCGCGATGTCGGGTTGCGTGAGATGTGTTGTGTAGGCGATTTCGCCAATGCTATTGGCGCCCAGTTCAATGATGGCGTACTGATGTTCCGGTTTGATCTGTAGTAGCGTGAGCGGCGCACCGTAGTCGTTGTTCAGATTGCCTTTGGTGCTCAGTACGCTGCCGCGACAGGCCAGAATGGCAGCTGTCATTTCTTTCACAGTGGTCTTGCCCTGGCTGCCTGTCAAAGCAATCACCCGGGCAGGAGAACGCTTGCGGTTATGCGCGCCAAGCTGGCCAAGCGCAATGCGGGTATCGTGCACTGTCAACAACGGCAGAGCGGGGCTCACGAACTCGGAAACGAGCGCGCCACACGCGCCTTTCTGCGCGGCAAGTTCGACGAAACTGTTACCGTTGAAGGTCGGCCCCCGCAACGCAATGAACAGATCGCCAGGTTGCAACGTGCGCGTATCAATGCTGACCGCAGTGAAGGCGGCAGTGCCGCCGGTGAGCACGCCTCCGGTAACTTGTTGCGCTTCCTGCAAACTCATGCTTTCGATCACGCCCTTCCCGGTCTTGTAGACCACTTGATGATTCACTGCTGCGCCTGCTGAAACCGCAGTTGCAAACAGGCGCGTGCTTGCTGCACATCGCTGAACGGCAGTCGGCTGCCCTTCACTTCCTGATAGGTCTCATGCCCCTTGCCTGCGATCAACACCACGGCATCTGCTAACGCTCCACCGATCGCCAGGCCAAGTGCACGCGCACGATCCGGTTCGACGCGCACCTTGGCACGCGCACTGAAGCCGGCGCGTATCTCGTGGATAATCGCGGCGGAATCTTCGTTACGCGGATTGTCGTCGGTGATGATGATGTCATCGGCAAGGCGTTCGGCGATTTCCGCCATCAAGGGACGCTTGCCGCGGTCGCGCTCGCCGCCACAGCCGAATACGCAACTGATGCGCCCGGGAAAATGTTCACGCAACGCGTGCAAGGCGTTTTCAAGACCGTCCGGTGTGTGCGCGTAATCCACCACAACCGGAAGTGGGAAGCCGTCGACAACCTCCATGCGTCCTGGCACCGCCGCGAGTTCGCCGACAACACGCATGATGCGCTGCGCATCAAAGCCGCGTTTGCCGGCTTCGCAGCCCAGCACCGTGGCGAGTACCGCCAACAGGTTGCTGGCATTGAATGAGCCAAACAGCTGGCTGCGGATAACACCATCGCCCCAGGGTGTGCTGACGTGCAGCACCAGACCTGCACGTGAATACTCTACCTGGCGCGCATGTACCGCTGCGGCGGGATCGCGCAGGCTCCAGCTCCAGGCCTGCACATACTCGGGCAGCGAGCGCAGGATTTCTGCACTGAAGGGATCGTCGAGATTGACCAGCGCCACTTGCAAACGTTCGCCGGCGAATAGTTTGGCTTTGGCCGCGCCATACGCGGCCATACTGCCGTGGTAGTCCAGATGATCGCGGGTCAGGTTGGTAAATACTGCGGCAGTAAAATCGTTTACATCAATTCGTTTCTGCACGAGGCCATGCGAAGTCACCTCCATTACCACCGTGTCGCCCTGCCGCGCGAAGACCTCGTGCAGAATTTGTTGCAGCCTGACCGCATCGGGTGTCGTCGAAGGACCCGTGCCATCCAGCTTGAGTTGCTCATCGGCCATGCCGTAACCCAGCGTGCCGACGACACTACAGCGATAACCTAACTGCGTCAGGGCCTGTGCGGCCAGCAGGCTGCAGGTGGTTTTGCCATTGGTGCCGGTGATACCGATCATGCGCATGTGGCGCGCGGGCTCGCCGTAAAATCTGGCGGCAACTTTGCCGATCTTGTCAGGCAGACCGTTCACAGGGATCAGCGGTACCGCACCTTCAGCGCGTGCAGCGCGCCAGTGGGCATCGTCGGCTTCCACGAGCACTGCTGCCGCCCCGCTGGCAATCGCAGCGGGAATGAAATCACGCCCATCTGCTGCCAGGCCTTTGCAAGCAAGGAATAGATCACCCGGGCGCACCCGGCGCGAATCGAGCTGCACACCGCTCAGCATGCGGTCCATGCCTGGTGGCACCACACATTCGTTCTGCAGCAGGGTCGACAGATTCATGGACAGGGGCGCACTGTGCAAAGCGGTCATGGTGCTGACCCCGCTGCGGCAGACACCATGCCGATCTCAACCGGCACTGGCTCCACCGCATCCGGCGCCACATTGAGAATGCGCATCGCGCCGGCAGCAATCTGCGCGAACACGGGTGCCGCCACCGCACCGCCGCCGTATTCATCACCTTTGGGCTGATGAATCGAAATCACGATTACCACACGCGGCGCACTGGCAGGAACAAAGCCGGCAAAATAGGAGTTATAGTTCCTGGTGTCGTAGCCACTACCTGCGTTGTAATACCACGCGGTACCGCTTTTGCCGGCGACTTGATAGGACGGAATGTTGGCACGCACACCGGTGCCCCCCATTTCTGTGCTGACTACTCCGCGCAGCATGTCGTTAACCTTTGCCACGATGTCTGCGCTTATTACCCTTTCGCCGCTGACGGGACCCTGCAATTTCAGCAGTGACACCGGTTTCCTGAGCCCGCCACTGGCGTAAATCATGTAGGCGCTGGCGAGCTGCACTGGTGTTACCTGGAAGCCGTAACCATAGGCCATCGTTGCGATTTCGGATTTGGCCCAACGCGAACGATTGGGTAGCACACCCGATTCTTCACCCGGAAAACCGGTGCCCATGCTTTGCCCGAAACCAACGCGCTGCAGCATTTCCAGCATTGGGCCTTCGCCCAAGGTCAGTCCGATCTTGGAAGCGCCGACCTGGCTCGACTTGGCAATGATGCGTGCCAACGTTGATGGCCCATAATTCACCGGATCGCGGACTGTCATGGTGCGGTCAACACGAAATGTGCCGGGGCTGGTATCGATGACGGTTTCAGTGTCAAACAGGCCGCTTTCAAGCGCCGCCGTTATCGTGAAGGTCTTCACTGTCGAGCCCGGCTCCAGCAGCGAGACCATCGCGCGGTTGGGAAGATCGCCGTCGGTGAGACTGGCGCGATTGTTCGGGTTATAGGAGGGCTGGTTGACCATCGCCAGCACTTCGCCGGTTTGCGCATCCAGCACCGTGGCGGTGCCAGCACTCGCCTGACGTAAGGCAACTGCTTCTTTCAGGGCTTTGTAAGCAATGTATTGGATACGGGAATCAATGCTCAGCGTCAGGTCGTTGCCGGGCTGCGCCTCGTTGTTGACCTGTACTTCACGGATGATGCGGCCGAGACGGTCTTTCAGCACCAGTTTCGAACCGTTGGTGCCGCGCAGCCAGTCCTCGTACGCGAGCTCCATGCCTTCCTGGCCCGTGTCATCGGCGTTAGTGAGCCCGACAAGATGCACCGCAGCTTCGCCCATCGGATAAAAGCGCTGGTATTCCTCAAGTGCGTAGACACCTTTGATGCCCATATCGAGCACGGCTTGTGCATCCGCAGGAGGCATTCTGCGTTTAACGTAGAGGAATTCGCGGGAGGCATTCTCGGCAATGCGCTGGTTTAGCAAGGCGGGATCAATGCCAATACCGGACATGGCTTCTTCCAGCATGGAGCCTTGCTCGGGATGCTCCAGAACCTCCTTGGGATTGAGCCACAAGGTTTGCACCGGGGTGCTGATCGCCAGCGGTTCGCCGTTGCGGTCGACGATGTTGCCGCGTGTTGCCACTATGGTGTCATTGCGGACGGTGCGGGCATCGCCTTCACGCTGCGCAGCGGCATTGTTCAACACCTGCAGATCGGCTACTTTCCAGGCGATCACTCCGCAGAGACCGGCAATTACCACGAAGACCAGAGCGAGCCTCCAGAGCGGCTGGTGATTGTCTTGGGCTGTTTTAGTCACTCTTGAATACCACCACCTTGCTCATGTCGGGTACTTCCATGCCCAGTTCGGCTATCGCCGTATCTTCAACCTTGCCTTGCGCCACCAAACTGCTTTGCTCCAGCAACAATTGGCCCCACTCCACCTGCAGACGATTGCGCTGCTTTTCCAACTGCTGAAGGGAGTTCAGCAGGTGCCGGCTTGTGAAGGTGGTGTACACCACACTCAACGCGGTAAATGTCACTGTCGCGAGCAGCATGATGAATATCAGCCAGAATCTGCCGTCCGCTTCGGCGGCCGGCCTTTCCACACTTATCTTCTCCGCAATAAACCGTTTGAGCATGTCAGGCGATCTTCTCCGCCACCCGCATCACCGCACTGCGTGCGCGCGTATTGCGGCCGCGCTCTGCATCGCCCGCCTTCAAAGCCTTGCCGATCAGTCGCACACGCGGCTTGAGTTGTGCGCTCGTCACTGGCACGCTGGGCGGGAAATCATCGCCGCGCACTTCTTTCTGCATAAACTGCTTCACCATGCGGTCTTCCAGCGAATGAAAGCTGATGACGACCATGCGCCCACCAACGGTCAACAGTTCAAGCATGGCCTGCAGCGCAATCTGCAAATCTTTGAGCTCGTCGTTGATGAAGATGCGGATACCCTGAAAGGCACGTGTGGCGGGATGTTTGTGGCGTTCCCAGGCCGGGTTGGCCTGAGTAATGATGTCGGCGAGCTGTTTGGTGGTAGTGAGCGGATACTGCGCACGTGCTGCCACTACCGCTTTGGCCATGCGCCGGGAAAATTTTTCTTCGCCGTATTCGTAAATCACGCGGGCAATCTCTTCCTCGGCGGCAGTCGCCAGCCACTGTGCAGCACTCATACCCTGGTTGTTGTTCATCCGCATGTCCAAAGGCCCGTCATGGGTAAAACTAAAACCCCTCCGCACATCGTCCAGTTGCGGTGACGACACGCCGAGATCCAGCAACACTCCATTTACTACCCGCCCGTGTACCCGCGATACCGCAGGTAATGTCGCCACGAAGCGCTCCAACTCAGCAAAACTGCCATGGCCGACCACCACTCTGGCATCTGCCATGCGCAGATTTTCGGCTGCAGCAATGGCTTCAGGGTCCTTATCGAGCACCAGCAACCTGCCGCCTGCACCGAGCCTCTGAAGAATCAGCCGGCTATGACCCCCACGCCCGAATGTGCCGTCGACATAAACCCCTTCCGGGTCCGTGACCAACGCGTCCACGGCTTCCTGCAGGAACACCGCTTCGTGCTGAAAACCGGCTTCCACTGTGCCGCCTGCGGCCATATTTCGCCGCGCTTACAACGAGAAGCCCTTCAGCTTCTCGGAAACACTGTCGGCATAACGGGTGGTATAGAGCGTCTTCTGCTTTTCCTGCCAGGTCGCTTCGTTCCACAGCTCCAGTTTGTTGTTTTGCCCCACCAGCGCCACTTTCTTGTCTATGCCCACAAGCTCACGCAGTAGTGGCGGCACCAAAACCCGGCCGCTGCTGTCCATGTCGACATGGGAGGCGTGCCCGATGATCAGGTATTTCATGTTGGCTTCGACGGGGTCGAAATCGGAGAGCTTGCTAACAGTGCGGGCGACTTCGTTAAATTCGGTTTCGGGGTAAAGCATCAGCGATTGGCCGTGATGCTGCATGGTGATAACCATCTTGCCCTGACAGTGCTGCTCGAGCATGTCGCGATAGCGCGCGGGGATCGCCAGGCGACCCTTCGCATCCAACGCCACCATGTGCAAGCCGATCAACAGCATCGTGCGCCCCACAACCCTTGTCTGAACAAAAAGCCTGAAAAACACAACTCAGGCACTGGCCCGAAGGAACCCGGACAAATCAAAAACCGGAAGCTGGGAGCATTCCTATAGAGGAAAGCTCTCTTTTGCTTCCGCTTAACCCACTTTTTAACTACTTTTACCCACTTCAGACCCACTATAGTCCACAGTTTTACATCAGCGCAAGCGCTTATTTCATTGTTTTTGAAGGGAAAAGTGGCCTTAGCCGGAAAATTGATACAGCTCGGCCAACAAACCCAAATAATTACAAAATGCTATGCCGAGAAGTTAAAGTAACTTCTCAAGTCAAGCCTACGTGGGATTTAGTTTGGAGGAAGGAAGCGGCATTTGCAGGGCGCCGGAAAGGCCGCGAAAGGCCAAATCCTGACCGGAAAGCGCCCGCGGCGCTCGGAGCAATGAGGCCCTGACTGCGCGTATGACACGTAAACAGCGTCAAAGCCAATACATGGAAAGGCGCCGCGGCGTTCGAAGCAACCTGACCCTGTATGCGCACAAGAACCGCAGACAGGGCCAGAGTTCATTCATATATAGTGAGTCGGCCGGTAAGCCGGGTTCTGTCGTGGACAACCATTCATCTGGGACCTGTGTCGCCACAGGCCTCAAGCAGCCTACCCGAATCCAGTGCGAGCAGCACCGGTGGATTCCTATTTGGCCTTGCTCCAAGTGGGGTTTGCCTTGCCATGGAGTGTTGCCACCCATGCGGTGCGCTCTTACCGCACCATTTCACCCTTACCGCTTTTATGTGCCGCAAGCGGCACACTGCACCTCAAGGGTACGTAAAAAGCGGCGGTATCTTTCTGTTGCACTTTCCGTAGGCTCGCGCCTCCCAGGAGTTACCTGGCACCTTGCTCTGTGGAGCCCGGACTTTCCTCCATAGCGGTCCGAAGACTGGGCTACAGCGGTTGTCTGGCCGACTCAGGAGCAAGAATAGTGAAAAGGGGGTTAAAGACCAATCAGTCTTTTTTAAACTTGAGCTGCAAAGCAGTCTCGTACAGCAGGTTTTTCTTGAGGCCCGTGATACGCGCAGCCAACGCCGAAGCCTGTTTCAACGGCATTTCTTCGAGCAATACCTGTAGTGTGTGCAGCGCTTGTGCATCGACTTCCCCACCCTGCTCCAGGTTTCCTGCCACCACCAGCACAATCTCGCCTTTTTGCTGATTACTGTCACCGCGCACAGTTTCCAGGAGCGCGCCAACGGTTGTATGCAGAATCGTTTCGAAGGTTTTGGTAAGCTCGCGCGCCAGCGTGATGCCACGCCCCCCAGTGAAGCTCTGCTCCATGTCGACCAGACATTCCACAATGCGATGCGGGGCTTCGTAAAAAATCATGGTCCGTGTTTCATTCCGCAGGGACTGTAAAACAGCAAGCCGGGCGGCGCTCTTCGCGGGCAGGAAGCCTTCAAAGGTGAAGCGATCGGTGGGCAACCCCGCACAACTGAGCGCCGCGATCAGCGCGCAGGCCCCTGGCACCGGCACCACCCGAATGCCCTGCGCTTGGGCCTGACGCACGAGTTGATAACCCGGATCCGAAATGAGCGGCGTGCCCGCATCAGAAATGAGAGCAACCCTTTCGCCTTCAGCCAAACGCGCTAGCAAGTGCACAACCTGCTCGCTTTCATTGAAGTCATGCAAGGCCACCATCGGCGTGGCGATACCAAACTGGAGCAGGAGTTTGCGGCTGTGGCGCGTGTCCTCAACGGCAATGACACCGGCGTCGCGCAGCACATCAACAGCGCGCGCCGTGATATCACCAAGATTGCCAATAGGCGTAGCAACGATGTACAGGATGCCGGTCACGGCGTGTTACCCGGTTTCCATTTGATGTTGCAGCCCATACTAGGCTTCTGCTCAACAACCACCTTGCCATATTTAAGTGCCGCATCGATAGCCGCACGCAGATCCTTGCCGCTGACGGAAATAGCGCTGCCAGGACGGCTGTCGTCAAATTGCCCGCGGTAGATCAGGTTGCGCGCATCATCGAACAGGAAAAAATCCGGCGTGCACGCTGCATCGTAGGCTTTGGCGACTTGTTGCGATTCATCGAGCAGATAGGGAAACACATATCCGGCAGCAGCGGCTTCTTCGCGCATTTTTTCGATCCCGTCTGCAGGATAGGCCTCAATGTCGTTGCTGCTGATCGCCACCATGGCCACACCCATCTGGTGACAGTCCTTGCCAAGCCTGGCGAGCTCGGCACGAATGTGTTTAACAAAGGGGCAGTGATTGCAGATAAAGGCTACCAACAGCAGTTTGCCCCTTGTGAAGCTGCGCAGTGTGTAGGTCAGGCCATCGGTTCCAGGCAAACTGAAAGCGGGCGCGGTAGTGCCAAGCGGCAGCATATTGGATGGTGTGAGCGCCATATTAATTGTGGAACTGGGCAAGGAAGGGCCTGCATCTTGCCACAAGAGTCGCTGCTTGAAAAACGCGGCAGCGAGATCCGGGCCATGCGCTATACTTGCAACATGATTTTGTGTCTTCACATCCCAACACGGACGCAACTGGTCGGCAGCACTTTCCTACTGCTGGCAACCTTGCTTGCTGCCTGTAGCTCAGTACCGGAAGCGCAACGCGAACGGCAGCCGAACGTGGTTGAAAGCGAAAGCCGCCCCGAACGCTCGCCTGTAGACGAGTTGCTGGTGCGCGCCGGTCGCGCTGATCCCGAGGATGCGGCTGGTTATTTCCTCGACGCCGCGCGCTTGCTGTGGGCCGAAGGTGATATAGCCGGCACCGAAGAAGTGTTGGGCTTTATCCAGACCGATGCGTTGGACCCGATCCGCATGGAAGGCATTCTGCTGTTGCAGGCGGAAGTGGCTGGTGCGAAAGGCGAACACTCAACCGTGCTGACCCTGCTGAATGAGCGCAATTACCCTACGCAAGAGCGGCTATCGGATGACCAGCGCATACGCTTTGCCGATTTACGCGCAATCGCGCTGGCGGAGCAAGGCGACATTCAGCGCAGCATTGTGGAACGAATTCAACTCGAGCGTCTGCTGCCGCCCGAAGGTCTTGCCAGCAATCACGAAGCTCTCTGGCAAGCACTGAAGCGACTGACCCGGACCGAGCTGGATACGCTTGCCACGACAACCGTCGATTTTGAGGAGCAGGGCTGGTATGAGCTCGCGCTGGTTGCCACTGTCTGGAGCAACGATCTTGACCGCCAGCTCGTTGAGCTGCGGCGTTGGCGCAGCACCTGGAGCCGACATCCGGCGGCAACCGCCCTGCCCCGGGAAATGGAACTCGCTGAAGTCGTGGCGCGGGAACGCCCCCAGCGCGTTGCCTTGTTGCTGCCGTTGGAATTACCCGCCGGCATAATCGTGCGCGATGCGTTCATGAGTGCCTATTTCAATTTGCTGGAGCTCGGCGGCCAGGTCCCCAGCATCCGCTTCTACGATGCCGGCACCAACACAGACATTCTGGCCTTGCACCGCCAGGCGCGGGCAGATGGCGCCCAGATGATAATCGGCCCGCTGCTAAAACAGCATGTGGCGCTGTTGCAGCAGGAAAGTGATCTGGGCGTGCCAACCCTGGCGCTGAACAACAATGAAGGTCAGGAAACGGTATCTGCGCAGTTGTATCAGTTTGCACTGTCGCCTGAGGGTGAAGCGCGGCAGCTGGCCGAAAAGGCGTGGCGGGACGGGTATCGCAATGCCGCGATCCTGAGCCCTCTCGACGATATCAGCAATGAAAGCTTCGCCCGCAAACGGCACAGCTTCATTGCCGAATGGGGGCGGCTGGGCGGCCGCATCGTTGTGCAGGACACCTACCGTGACAACTACACCGAAACCATCGCCGCCATGCTGGAGCTCACCGCGAGCAATACTCGCATGGCCAGCCTGCGCGAACTGATCGGCCGGCCAATACTGTTCGTGCAACGTCGGCGGCAGGACATCGATTTTATCTACCTGATTGCACAACCGGGACCTGCGCGCCAGATCGTGCCAAGCCTGGCTTATCTGTATGCCGGCGACATCCCTGTGTACGCCAGTCAGGACATCTACTCTGGCCTGCCCAGACCGCTGGAAGATCGCGATATCAACGGCGTGACCTTCGGCGACAGTCCCTGGCTGCTGAAGGGTGCTGGTAGCGAGGCGGGGCGAGCGCGGGAGTTATTTCCGGAAAATTCAGCCCAGAATATGCGGTTGCAGGCTTTTGGCTTCGACGCATTCAGGCTCTATCCCCGCCTGCGTTTGCTGGAATCCTCCCCCGAAGGCAGGATGCCCGGCGCATCCGGCATGTTGCGGCTTGGCTCCGACCGGAATATAGAGAGGGAACTCATCTGGGCCACTATTACCGATGGTCTGGCTCAGCCAGCAGAACAATAAACTGTCAAAACCAGGATCAGGGAGGATCCAATGCCACAACAAAACCTCAACAGTGCATGGCGCAGTCGCAAAGGCTGCCACTTCGAACAGCTCGCGTTGCAGTGGCTGGAAGCGCGCGGACTACGGCTTGTGCAGCGCAACTACCGCTGCAAGCTTGGTGAAATTGATCTCGTGATGCGCGAAGGTGAACTGCTGGTTTTTGTGGAGGTCCGTTTTCGCAGCCGCAATAGTCAGGTGCCAGCCTGCGAAACAGTGGATCACCGCAAACAGCAGAAGCTGCTGCGTACTGCGCGGCATTTCCTGTTGTGCTACCCAACACTCGCGGCACTGCCCTGTCGCTTTGATGTGCTGGGCATCAACAGCGGCCCCAACCAGCCACTTTATGATTGGATCCGCAATGCATTTTGCTGAGGCTGCGATTTTGCACCGCTTTCCAGTAGAATGTGCCACATCGCATGCAGCGGAACACTTATGAATTATCAGGACCGGGTCAAACAGCATTTCACGGCCAGTATCGAGACCAAGATGCGCGCCCTCGAACTTCTTACCGGCCCCATCACAGCAGCCAGTGCGGCCATGGTGCAATGTCTGTTGGCAGAGGGCAAAATTCTGTCCTGTGGCAACGGCGGTTCCGCCGGAGATGCCCAGCATTTCTCGTCGGAAATGCTCAATCGCTTCGAGCGTGAACGGCCCTCTCTCCCCGCCATTGCACTGACCACCGACACGTCAACTCTCACCTCCATCGCCAACGATTACAGTTATGCCGAGATATTCTCGAAGCAAATTCGCGCCTTGGGTCGCGCCGGCGATATCCTGCTGGCAATCTCCACCAGTGGCAATTCCGTGAACGTGCTGGAAGCCATCAAAATTGCCCATCAGCGCAATTTGCGCGTGGTAGCCCTGACAGGCAAAGAAGGCGGCGCGATGCGGGAACTCCTCAGTGATTCTGATATCGAAATATGCGTGCCCTCATCGGTTACCGCCCGTATTCAGGAAGTGCATCTGCTGGTCATTCACTGTTTATGCGACCTGATCGACACCCAACTTTTTGGCAGTGAGTAGTTGTAGTTTGTTTGTTGAAACAACCGGAGGATTCCCATGTTACGTTACGGCCTGCTTCTTACATTTACATTCTTGCTGAACGGCTGCGCTACCCTTATTAGCACAGCCAATCCTGGCGAAACTATCGATGAAAACCAAGGCCGCCGCACGTTGGGCGCCATGGTCGATGACAGCAGTATCGAAACGGCCATCAAGGTCAATCTGGATGCCGCCGACGAGGGCTTGAAGAGCGCCCACATCAACGTGGTGAGCTTCAATGCCACGGTGCTTTTGGTTGGCCAGGTTCCCTCTCAGGACCTGAAAAATCTTGCAACTCGGGTGGCAACTTCTGCAAGTACCCGAGTGAAGACCGTGCACAACGAACTGGAAGTCGCTGGTGCCACTACTTTTCTGTCACGCAGCAACGACGCCTGGCTCAGTACCAAGCTGAAAACGCTGATGTTGGCAGATCCGACAGTCGCGGGACTGCGGACAAAGATAGTTGCCGAGAATGGTGTGGTCTATCTGATGGGCCTGGTCTCGCAAGCAGAAGCGGACCAGACAGTAGATTTGGTTAGCAATTCCGGCGGCGTTACCAAGGTAGTGCGCTCTTTCGAGTACATCGACTAGAAAGTTATTTCACGACCCGCAGGGAGGGGCGCCCGCCACTCTCCTTGCTCTTTCCTGTACCGGGAGCAGCCTTGGGTGCGGCACGCGGCTTGCGATCCGTAGGCGGCTCGGGACGCGGGCTGGTATTGCTCTCTACTTCAAAAATCATCCCCTGGCCGTTCTCTTTGGCATAAATGCCGAGTATCGCCGCCGTGGGCGCATACACACGGGTGGGAATGCCGCCGAAGCGGCCGTTGAATTCGATGCCTTCGTTGGTGATCATCAGCCCCTGCACGGCAACTGGCGAGATATTGAGAACAATCTGGCCATCCTTGACGAAGTTCTGGGGGACAAGCACGCCGGTTTCAAAGGCGTTGACAAGGATATAGGGGGTACAGTTGTTCTCCAATATCCATTCGTTCAATGCCCGTACCAAGTACGGGCGATGTGAGGTCATGGACATGGAGTTGGCCCCCGTAAGCGCATCAGGTGCGCATCTCTCTTTCCTGCTCTGACAAACTGGCCTGTACAGATTCGCGTGCGAACAGGCGTTGACGGTATTCCAGCAGCGGCTTGGTAGCCTTGGTTTCCGGCAAACGGATCCCGATTTCCGGCAAACGCCACAAGATGGGCAACACACAGCAGTCGACGATGGTGAATTCATCGCTCATGAAGAAAGGCTTCTCGGCAAAAATCGGGGACACGGAAATAATGCTCTCGCGCAATTCCTTGCGCGCCTTGTCGAGTTCCGTCGGCGTGCCGTCCTCGGCCTGCAACTTTTCTACCAGATGACTCCAGTCGCGGTCGATACGGTACATCCACAACCGGCTCTGTGCGCGTGCAACAGGATATACCGGGAACAACGGCGGGTGCGGGAAGCGCTCGTCGAGGTATTCCATCATGATGTTCGGTTCGTACAACACGAGATCGCGATCCACCAGGGTGGGCAGGCTGTTGTACGGATTGAGCGCTGCAAGATCTTCGGGTTTGTCGTAAATATCGACATCCACGATTTCAACAGTTACCCCTTTTTCAGCCAGCACGATACGTACGCGGTGACTGAACTGGCTGTAGCCGTCCGAATAAAACAACATTGACGAGCGTTTGGTTACTACTCCCATATTTTTGCCTCAAGCGAGCTTTCAGGGATTAATGAACGTCTTTCCAGTATTCGCGATTCAGCATGAACGCAAATACAAACAGGAAGGCCAGGAAGAACAGTACGTAGCCCCCTATGGTTTCCCGATGCAACCGCGCCGGCTCGCCCAGATAAACGAGGAAATTCACAAGGTCATAAATTGTTTTGTCGAATTCTTCTTCAGACTGTGTGCCCGTGCCTTCCACATGAATTGTGTCGGCGCAGTGTTCTTCGGCGCTCGATTCATTACAGGGCAGCTGATCACCTTGCAAGACGCCCAGTGCGTTCGGCATGGCAACGTTTTCGAAAACAAGATTATTCACACCAAAGGGACGGCTGGCATCCAAATGGAAACCTTTCAGATATCCCTGCAGCCATTCTGGTCCGCGCACGCGGGCCACCAGCGTCAAATCCGGCGGTGCGGCGCCGAACCAGTTCTTGGAGGCTTCCACCGGTATTGAGCTCACCATCAGGTCGCCAATCTCGGCATCCGGATCGAAGATCAGGAATTCTTCCATCAGCTTTTCAGGGATGCCTAGATCACTTGCCACGCGCTGATAACGGGAGAAACGCGCGCTATGGCAGCCCATGCAAAAGTTGATGAACGTAGTGGCGCCTGACTGCAGGGAGCCCTTGTCATCGAGATTGACGGCAAAGGGTTCAAGCTCTGCCTCAGCTTCGGCACCTACCGCAGTCAGTGGTAGCACTACCAGCGCCCCCATCAGCACCAACGACAAGAGTAACTGCGGGATGGAAATGAAACGGCCCGTTACGCGCTCCGGCGGCACCGACGTAAGTTCTTTGCGGGTGTACCAAGGCATCGCCAGGAAGAAGGCGAAATAGTAAACGGTGCATATCTGCGCCAGAGCTGTGCGCGGACCAGTCGCGAGCTTGGTGCCAAGGACGCCCAAAATGATGAAGGCGGCAACAAACAGCAACAGCGTGATGCGGCTGTACCAGCCCTTGTAGCGCATGGATTTGACCGGGCTACGGTCCAGCCAAGGGACAACAAACAGGATCGCGATTGCCAAGCCCATAATGATCATGCCCCACATCTTGGCGTCGAAGCCAAGGAAGGGATAGGTCACGGCACGCAACATGGAGTAGAACGGAGTGAAGTACCAGACAGGAGCAATGTGTTCGGGAGTCTTCAGATTATTGGCCTCCTCGAAATTCGCATGCTCGAGGAAATAACCGCCCATTTCAGGCATGAAGAAGATGACGAAGCAGAACACGAACAAGAACACGACGATACCGGCTATATCATGCACGGTGTAATACGGGTGGAACGCAATGCCGTCGAGTGGAATGCCGTTAGCGTCTTTTTTCTTCTTGATCTCGATGCCGTCGGGATTGTTGGAGCCTACTTCATGGAGTGCCAGGATATGCAGAATGACCAGACCCACGAGCACCAGTGGCAGTGCGACTACATGCAGCGCGAAGAAACGGTTCAGAGTAGCACCGGAGATCAGGAAGTCGCCCTGAATCCATACCATCAGATCCTGCCCGATACCGGGGATTGCACCGAACAGACTCACGATCACGTTCGCTCCCCAATAAGACATCTGGCCCCAGGGCAACACGTAACCCATGAAACCTTCGGCCATCAGTACGAGATAGATCGTCATGCCGAAAATCCAGATCAGTTCGCGCGGCTTTTGGTAGGAGCCATACATCAGCGCGCGAAACATGTGCAGATACACGACAACGAAAAACGCAGAAGCACCCGTGGAATGCATGTAGCGCAGGATCCAGCCGTAAGGGACATCACGCATGATGTATTCGACAGAGGCAAAGGCGCCCTCGGCACTGGGGTTGAAACTCATGGTCAGCCAGATGCCAGTCAGCAACTGGTTGACCAGGACAACCATAGCCAGAACGCCGAACACGTACCAGAAGTTGAAGTTCTTGGGCGCGTAGTACTCGCTCATGTGCTTTTTGAACGCCTGCGTTACCGGCAGACGCGCGTCGATCCAGCCCATGAAGCCTTTGGTCTGGGAGTTTTCGGTTTTGTTGTCAGCACCTGCCATCAGGAATTCTCCGCATCGAGTCCGATCACTACGACGTTATCGTTTACATAGTAATGGGGGGGCACTCTGAGGTTGGTTGGAGCCGGGACACCGCTATAGACGCGGCCTGCCAGATCAAACATGGAACCGTGACAAGGGCAGAAAAAACCACCCTTCCACTGCGGATCGAAATCCTGAGGCTCTACTTCAACGAAGAGTTTTGGGGAGCACCCGAGGTGGGTGCACAGACCTACCATGATCATGATTTCGGCTTTGCGCGACCGAAATTCGTTTTGGGCGTATTCGGGTTGCTGCCCGGTTTTCTCCGAGGCGGGGTCCGCAAGGTGGTCTGTGTTGGTGCTGAGGCTGTCCAGTGTTGCCTGATCCCGCTTCATTACAAACACCGGCTGGCCGCGCCAGGCAGGCATCGGACCCAGTAATTCACCCGGTTCCAGACGACTAATGTCGATCGTAATGGGGGCGCCTGCGGCCAAGGCCTTGGCGCTGGGGCTCCAAGAGCCAACAAAAGGGACTGCAACTCCTACCCCGCCGGCAGCACTCACCAAGGTGGTACTACCGATCAAAAAGCGTCTGCGGCTCTTGTTTGCAGTGCCGTCATTCACGGTTTGTCTCCTTTAAAAGCCCCCTGGGAACCCAGGCGGCACACTGGCTGGAAAGTCGCGCGCATGCTACTAAAAACAGGGGTTTCATTCAAGGCAGCACCGCCATGAAACACTGGTGTTCCGCGCCTGCAGCACAAACAAAAACGCCGAAACCAAGAGGGTTTCGGCGTTTCTGGTGCGCTTGTACCCGAAGGCTTAGCGTTTGGAGTACTGGGGTCTCTTGCGGGCTTTCCGCAGGCCGACTTTCTTGCGTTCAACTTCGCGGGAGTCGCGGGTCACGAAACCAGCTTTACGCAGGGCTTCGCGGTTGCCTTCATCGTATTCGATCAGGGCGCGGGTCAAACCGTGACGAATCGCACCTGCCTGACCAAAGCTGCCACCGCCGGCGACACTGACCTTGATGTCGAACTTGTCGACAAGCGACAACAGTTCCAGCGGCTGGCGCACAACCATGCGGGCAACTTCACGGCCGAAGAAATTCTCGATCGTGCGGTCGTTAATTGTGATGTTACCGGTGCCCGACGTAATGTACACACGTGCGGTAGAGGTCTTGCGACGTCCGGTGCCGTAATATTGGGTGACTGCCATTGGATATCCTGGTCAGAGTGTTATCAGGGATTTTAAAGTGCTAATTGGGCGGGCTGCTGAGCGGTATGCGGGTGCTGGTCACCGGTGTATACCTTGAGCTTACGCATCATGTCGCGGCCGAGAGGGGTGCGGGGGATCATGCCCTTGACCGCCAGTTTGATCACTGCTTCGGGCGATTTGGCCATCATTTGATTGAAAGACAGGGTTTTCAGACCACCCGGGTACTGTGAATGTGTGTGGTACAGCTTGGTTTTGCCCTTGGTGCCAGTTACCGTGATTTTGTCCGCATTAATCACCACGATGTAATCGCCGGTGTCCACGTGGGAGGTATATTCAGGCTTGTGCTTGCCACGCAGGCGGTGGGCAAGGGCGGCACACAGACGGCCCAGGGTCTTGCCTGTTGCGTCTACGACGAACCAATTGTGCTCGGCGGTTTCATTTTTGGCGGAAAAAGTCTTCATTATCCGTATCTCTATATCTGAATCTGTCTGGATCTAGCTAAATCTGTCCGGCGTATATGAGGGGGCCGGTACTCAGGGGCGCGAATTCTACCGGCGCCCCACCCCGGATTCAAGCCTTGTTTGGCCTTTTCTGGTGACTCGGGGTAGCCTGCCAAGCCCTAATCAGGGTGGTGCGGGCTGCCGAGGTACTCCCGAGTCTGCATTTCCACCAGCCGGCTACAGGTTCGAGTGAAAGGAAACTGTAAGTCCGAGCCTTGGTACAGATTCTCCAGGCGGTCGGCTGCCGTAAGTACAAGTTTGACCCCATGGTCAT
Organism: Klebsiella pneumoniae; assembly: GCA_945902215.1. Classification (GTDB taxonomy): domain Bacteria; phylum Pseudomonadota; class Gammaproteobacteria; order Pseudomonadales; family Pseudohongiellaceae; genus CAILUG01. The sequence continues at coordinate 37,852 of CAMDML010000023.1, forward strand.
AAAACTCGTCCACCAAAGTCATGAAACGGCGCGCCATGTCGTCGCTGCTTTCCTTGAGAACCGGGACGCCAGAAATAAGGACAGTGTGGTACTGGCGAGCGATTTCGATGTAGTCAGCAGCACTGCGCGGGCCGCCGCACAAGGCTTCGAAATCGAACCACACCAGCCCTTCACTCCAGGCGACCGCAGGGATCGTGCGCTCCTGAATATCCAGAAGCTTGCCGTTTTCCACATGCAGCCCCCGGGTCAATTCTTCAAACAGGGTTTGCAGGGCTTGAGCGCTGGTAGCGCTGAGGGGAAAGTGGAACACGGGCGCCTTGTGCAATGACCTGAGCCGGTAATCAATTCCGCCGTCCACGTTCAATACTGTGCAGTAGTGGCCGAGCAACTCGATGGCCGGGAGGAATTTGCGGCGCTGCAAACCGTTTTCATACAAACGGCCGGGTTCGATATTGGACGTAGCAACAAGCGTGACACCCGCGCTGAAGAGCGCATCCAGAAGGTTGCCCAGAATCATCGCATCTCCGATATCCGACACGAAAAACTCATCAAAGCAGATGATGTCTGTTTCCTTCGCTATATCCTTCGCCACATGTACCAGCGGATCACTGCGGCCTCTGGCATCATTGAGGCGCCGATGCACAGTCAGCATGAACCGGTGAAAATGCATGCGCAGTTTGCGAGTGCCAGGTAGCGCATGGAAAAACATATCCATCAGATAAGTCTTGCCCCTGCCGACCCCACCCCACAGGTAGAGCCCTTGAACAATGTGTTTGCGGCTCAGCCCCATGCGTTGTGCTAAATGGTGACGCCAGCCGGCTTCGTTCCTCCATTTACCCACGAGAGCGTCATGGATATGTTCCAGCGCGACTACTGCAGTTTCTTGGGAAGAATCGGGCGTGATGGTGCCGTTCGCGAGATCCCGCCGATAATGTTCCTGCGGGCCTTGCATCGAAGCATGAAATTGTGGGGCGCTGGACATCGGGCAGTCTCTGATCAGTCAGCCGATTATAGGTATAATCCTGTAACATGTACCAAACCCCCCAAATGTATAAAGCCGCCCAGATGGCCGCTTGATCCGGGGTTTGTTCGCCAAGTTGGTTGTTCGCTATTTAAAAGGAGCCTGCGGATGATATGGTTGATAGGAATCGGTTGTTTGCTCGGTGGCGCCATCATTGGCGCGCTGCTGTTCAAGGTTCTGTTGTCGGACGAAGCCAGAGTCAGGGTGCTAGAGGAACAATTACAAGCCCTCAGCGAAGAACATGAGAGTTACAAAAGCAACGTTCACAACCACTTCAACAGTTCGGCGCAACTGCTGGGCAAGCTGACGGAAAGCTACCGCGAGGTCTATATGCACATGGCGGAAGGCGCCCGCTCCTTGTGTCCCGATTATATTTCCAGCCAGATGAGCCTGAGTGCCGATGGCAACGCTTTACTGGGTCAGAATGTTGCCGGCAATAGCGACACCCCGCCGGCACCACCGCTGGATTATGCGGCGCGCACTGAGTCCGGCAAGAAAGGCAGCCTCGACGAAGATTACGGCTTCAAGGAACCGACGCAGCATTGAACAGCACTTTGAAGCGGCTCAGCCCGCTCCGGCCACAAACCCCCATGAAGTACCCTATCCGGATCATGCATGTCTGACTATCGTTTAACACACCTCAAGCAGCTCGAGGCGGAAAGCATCCACATCATCCGCGAAGTCGCCGCCGAGTTCGACAAGCCCGTCATGCTGTATTCGATCGGCAAGGACTCTGCTGTGATGCTGCATCTGGCGCTCAAGGCCTTCTATCCCGGCAAGCTGCCCTTCCCGCTTTTGCATATCGATACGACTTGGAAATTCAGGGAGATGATTGAGTTTCGGGACAAAGTGGCGAAAAAACTCGGCGTTGATTTGCTGGTACATATCAACCAGGAAGGCATCGACGCTGGTGTTGGCCCCTTCTCACATGGCAGCAAGAAACACACTGACATCATGAAGACCGCAGGACTGAAACAGGCACTCAACAAATACAAGTTCGATGCTGCTTTCGGCGGCGCACGTCGTGACGAAGAGAAGTCGCGCGCAAAGGAGCGGGTGTATTCCTTCCGCGACAAGAACCACGGCTGGGATCCAAAGAACCAGCGCCCGGAATTGTGGAACATTTACAACGGCAAGATCAACAAGGGGGAGAGCATCCGCGTATTCCCGCTGTCGAACTGGACTGAACTCGACGTCTGGCAGTACATCCACCTCAACAACATCGACATCCCTTCGCTTTACTTTGCGAAAGAGCGGCCTGTTGTGGATTACGAAGGTGCCACCATCATGGTGAATGACGAGCGTATCCCACCCGAATACCGCAAGAACGAACGCATGGAGATGGTCCGCTTTCGTACCCTCGGCTGCTACCCTCTGACCGGTGCGGTCAAATCACATGCCACCACACTGCCTGAAATCATTCAGGAGATGCTGCTGGCCACCACGTCAGAGCGTCAAGGCCGGCTCATCGACAGCGACCAGGCCGGCTCGATGGAGCAGAAAAAACGCGAAGGGTATTTTTAGGCTGTATCAACTGAAGTTTTTCGCACAGGCATCTTTTAAGGGCAACTACGCAGCATGTCGCACCAATCCGACCTCATCAGTACCGACATCAACGCCTATCTGGCGCAGCATGAACGCAAGGATTTGTTGCGCCTGCTCACCTGCGGCAGCGTCGACGACGGCAAGAGCACACTCATCGGCCGCCTGCTCCACGACTCGCACATGATCTACGAGGATCAGCTGCAAGCCATCAAATCGGATAGCCTCAAGTCCGGCACTACTGGCGACAAATATGATCTGGCCCTGCTCACCGATGGACTGCAGGCTGAACGCGAACAAGGCATTACCATCGATGTGGCTTACCGGTATTTCTCCACGGCCAAGCGCAAATTTATCATTGCTGATACGCCCGGTCATGAGCAGTACACGCGCAACATGGCTACTGGCGCGTCCAATTGCGAACTGGCGATCATCCTGATTGATGCACGCTACGGCGTTATGACGCAGACACGTCGGCATACCTACATTGCTTCATTGCTGGGAATTCGCCACATTATCGTCGCCATCAACAAGATGGACCTGATGCAATTCGACGAGGCCGTATTCAACCGGATAAAGGCAGACTATCTTAACTTCGCACGCGACCTCGCCACCGGAGAGATGACCTTCATCCCGATCTCTGCCCTCAACGGCGACAACGTCGTGAATGCAAGCGCGCATACACCTTGGTACGACGGCCCCACGTTGATGTCGATGTTGGAAAACGTCAAAATCATCACCGCCAGAAATTTCGATGATTTCCGTTTTCCTGTGCAGTATGTAAACCGGCCCAATCTGAACTTCCGCGGATATTGCGGTACCGTTGCCTCCGGCATCATCCGCAAGGGCGACCAGATCACGGTGCTGCCTTCAGGAAAAACCAGCACCGTTAAATCGATTGTCACCTACGACGAAGAGCTGGAACTGGCTTCTCCGCAGATGGCTGTCACGCTCACCCTCGAACACGAAATCGACATCAGCCGCGGCGACCTGCTGGTGCACAGCGATAACCTGCCGGGTGCGCTTGAAACAGTGACGGCTACTATTGTCTGGATGAGCGAAGCCACAATGTTGCCGGGCAAACAGTACGACTTCAAACACGCCAGCAAGGCCTTGACCGGCCAGATCAGCGCCATCCATCACAAGATCGACGTCAACACGCTGGAAACGCGCCCTGCGCCCATACTGGAACTGAATGAAATTGGGCTTTGCGAAGTCAACTTCACGCAGACACTGTATTTCGATCCCTACAAGCGCAACATCGCCACCGGAGCCTTCATCATCATCGACCGTTTGACCAACGTGACAGTCGGTGCCGGTATGATTGAGAGCAGCATCAAAACCTCGCGGCATCAGGAACGCAGCTCCGCGCACGTCACCCCATCCGAGCGTGAAGCACGCTTTGGACAGAAGCCGGCAACAGTCATGTTTATTGGCATGTCCGGCTCTGGCAAATCCACACTGGCGCATGCGCTGGAAAGACGGCTGTTCGACATGGGTCGGGTCAGTTCGGTGCTGGATGGCAAGACCATGCGTCTCGGCATCAGCAAGGATTTGCCGCACACTGCTGCTGGGCGTGCGGAAAACCTGCGTCGCAGCGCCTATATCGCCCGTTATTTGAACGATGCCGGAATGATTTGCTGCGCAGCGTTCACCGCAGCCAGTGCCGCCGCGCGTGAGCACAGCCTCAGTGTGATCGGACAGGGAAATTGCATTGTGGTTTATCTGAACCCGCCGCTGCACATTTGTCAGCAGCGCGACCCCAGTGGTTTGTATTCAGCGGAAAGCAACAAGCCCAGCGGTAATGTACCTGGCGTGTCCTTCCCTTATGAAGAACCTGCCCAGCCGGATTTGATATTGCCAACGCACGAACTCGATATCGACGAATGTATCGATCGCGTGCTAAACGTATTGAAAGAGAGGTTGGTGCTCTAACGCGGCATCAAGCCGCGTTTGCTTTCCCGCAGAAAGCACGCAGAAAATCTTCGACAGCCTCGAGACTGCGCTGGCGGATTTCTTCCTGCGAGAGGCTTTCCTGAACACCACATTCGCGC
>CAMDML010000024.1 GCA_945902215.1 Klebsiella pneumoniae
GGCGCTGGAAGTGGAGCTGTCGCCGCTGCTGTCAGCGCATAGCGACAGTATTCTGCTTGATGATGCGCTCTTCGCGCGGATCAAAACTTTGTATGACACGCGTGACACGCTGGGGCTTGATCCGGAATCACTGCGTCTGGTTGCAATCACCCACCGCGATTTCGTGCGTGCCGGTGCGCAATTGTCGGCGGAAGACAAAGACCGTCTGCGCGCCATGAATACCGAGATGGCTGAACTTGAAACCACTTACAGTCAGAATGTGCTGGCGGAAGTAAACGCCAATGCAATTGTTGTCGACAGCAGTGAAGAGCTGGCCGGGCTCAGTGACGCCGAGATTCAGGCTGCTGCAGATGAAGCGGTGACACGCAACCTGCCGGGCAAATACGTGCTGCCCTTGCTGAACACCAGCGGACAGCCAATGCTGGCTTCGTTGGAAAACCGTGCCCTGCGTCAGCGCATCATGGAAACCTCGCTGGCTCGTGGCAGCCGTGGCGGGGAGTTCGACAATCTCACCGTGTTAAGCCGTACCGCATTGCTGCGCGCCGAACGTGCGCAACTGCTGGGCTATCCGAATCATGCGGCTTTTATTCTTGAAGAGCAGACTGCGCAGAATGTCGATGCGGTGAACCAGCGTTTGGCTTCCCTGACCCCGCCGGCGATTGCCAATGCGCAGCGCGAAATTGCTGACTTGCAGGCAATGATTCAGAGCGAAGGGGTTGATTTCCAGTTGGGCGCCTGGGACTGGGCCTTTTATACCGAGAAAGTACGGCAGGAGCGTTTCAACTTTGACGAGTCGCAACTTCGGCCATATTTTGAATTGAATAATGTGTTGGAGAAGGGCATGTTTTTCGCCGCCAACCAGATTTACGGCATTAGCTTTAACCGCCGCACTGATCTGCCGGTATATCAGGAAGATGTACGGGTGTACGAGGTGCTTGATGCCGACGGCTCCACTCTGGGTTTGTTCATCTTTGACCCCTATGCGCGTTCCAGCAAACGTGGTGGCGCGTGGATGAACGACTATGTGGCGCAGTCACAGTTGTTCGCAACCAAAGCCATTGTTGGCAATCACATCAACATTACCAAACCGCCGGCAGGTGAGCCGACCTTGTTGACCTTTGACGAGGTTACCACGCTGTTCCACGAGTTCGGGCATGCACTGCATGGCCTGTTCTCCAATGTGAACTATCCCACTTTCTCCGGTACCAACGTGCCACGTGACTTCGTTGAATATCCGTCACAGGTGAACGAAATGTGGTCCACCTGGCCTGAAGTGTTGCGCAATTACGCGGTGCATTACGAAACCGGCGAACCGATGCCAACAGAACTCCTCGACAAAGTGCTGGCAACCCAGAAGTTCAATCAGGGCTTCGCCACCAGCGAATACCTGATGGCGTCGATCACCGATCTGGCACTGCATCAGCTTACTCCTGATCAAGTGCCAGCCGCCGATGAGCTGATGCAGTTCGAAGCTGACACCCTGACCGCAGCCGGCGCCAACCTCGACATGCTGCCGCCGCGTTATCGGCTCCCGTATTTCTCGCACATCATGGGCGGCTACTCGGCGGGCTATTACTCTTATATCTGGAGTGAGGTGCTTGATGCCGATACTGTGGAGTGGTTCAAGGCCAACGGCGGCATGACGCGGGAGAACGGCCAACATTTCCGCGACACGCTGCTCTCGCGTGGTGGCAGTGCCGAGGCGCTGGATTTGTTCCGCAATTTCGCAGGGCGTGAGCCCAATGTGGAACCGCTGCTCGAAAGGCGCGGCCTGAACTAAACGCCACCGTCCACTGCTATGACGTGGCCCGTGACGTAACTTGCGTCACGGATCAGGAACAGTACCGCATGGGCTATGTCATCCGGTGTGCCCATGCGGCCGAGCGCGGTCTGCGCCAGAGTCTTCTGTTTTCCTTCCTCATTGAGCCCACCCGTATATTCCGGCCACAGGATGGCGCCGGGCCCAACGCCATTCACCCGTACCTCTGGCGCCAGTTCGCAAGCCAGTGAGCGGGTCATGTTTGCCAGCGCGGCTTTCGCCATGGTGTAGGGCGTGAAACCGGCCACGCCATCCAATGCGGTGCTGTCCACAATGTTGACGACGCATCCCCCGCTTGCTTTCAACGCGCCATGCAAATGCTTGCAGAGAAACAAGGGGGCGCGGGCGTTGCTGTTCATCAGGTCCTGCCACTGGGCATCATCGAGTTCCTGCAACTTTACCGGGTAGAAGCCTGACGCGTTGTTGACGAGCGCATCGAGGCGGCCCCACAGGGCTACGCTCTGCCGTGCCAGGGTTTCAAGCTGCTGGAGATCGGCCAGATCAGCACCCAGGCAGCGCACTGAGTCGGCGCGTTGCGCATTCAGTTCTGCTGTCAGGGCATGGGCTGCAGTCGCGGAATTGCGGTAGTGCACGATGATGTTGTAACCGTTGCCATGCAGCAGGCGCACGCTGGCAGCGCCAATGCGGTTGGCGGCACCAGTAACGAGAACTACGGGAGTGGTAAGGGTCATGGCAGTCAGGCTTTCAGTGCGGCAATCGCACTTATCCGCGCCTGACGAATCGCCGGCGCCAACGTTTGTGGGTCCTTGTGTTCCTGCACCAATACCTTGATGTTCACCTGGCGTGCGGCGGCCAGTGCCTGGCGCAGCAGTGCCGCTTGCGGATAGGGTTCGTGTTCGAGACCGAGGCGGCCATGAGCGTCGGCTTCGCAGGTGCGCAGGAACAGTTCGAAGCGTTCGGGGCGGCGCAGGGCGTCAGTGAGTTCGAGTGTCAGGAACAAATCGTCGGCTGCGTGCCGGTCAGCACTATGGCAGCGCGTGTGCTGCAGACTAACCATGCGGCCCAGTTCGCTGTACTCGTTCGGGATGCGCAGGCGCTCAGTCATCTTTACTACGGCTTCAGCGCTGATGTCATGCACCAATGCGGCGAACCGCACCACCGGATTGTTGGTAGCGAGCGCGGCCTGTTCCAGCGCCATCAGGGTGTGAATCGCGGGGTCGATTTCGGGCAGGATCACCGCGAGTGCGCCGCAGGCGCGCAACACCTGGATAAATACCTGTGGCGTGTTGGTACACAGGGCATTGTGGATTTCTTGCCAGACACGCTCGGGCACGAGGTGTTCGAGTTCACCGGCCTGGGTCATCTGCTTCATGAGTTCCAGTGTTTCCGGTGCGACAGTAAAACCGAGATCGGCGAAACGCGCGGCGAACCGCGCAACGCGCAGCACACGCAGCGGGTCTTCGGCAAAAGCAGGCGATACATGCCGTAGCACGCGCGCCTTGAGATCGGCTTGGCCATGGTAGGGGTCGACCAGTTCGCCGCTGTCGCTTTCGGCGATAGCGTTAATGGTGAGGTCGCGGCGCTTGAGATCTTCTTCCAGCGTGACATCCGGTGAGGCATGCACCACGAAGCCGGTGTAACCCTTGCCGCTCTTGCGCTCAGTGCGCGCGAGGGCGTATTCCTCTTTTGTTTCCGGATGCAGGAACACCGGGAAATCGCGGCCAACCTGCATATATTTCTGCGCCAGCATTGCTTCGACAGTCGCACCCACTACGACCCAGTCGCTGTCCTTGAACGGCAAACCCAGCAAGTTGTCCCGCACAGCGCCGCCAACCTTGTAGATCTTCATGGGCGCTTATCCATTGCCACAGTCCACCCTGAATTTTTTGCCATCGTCGAGCCGCAGCAGAGTGAGCGCGCGGCCCCACACACAACCGGTGTCGAGGCCGAGGATGTTGGTGCGATCTGTTTTTCCATCGAGCATGGCCCAGTGGCCGAACAATAGGGTCTGGTTGGGCGGCAGCGTCAGAAATTCAAACCAGGGTTTGAAGCCGGGTGGGGCAGTGTTGGCTTCGGTTTTGGTTGTCATGTCGAGCTTGCCTATGGCCGTGCAGAAGCGGATGCGCGTCAGCACGTTGGTCAACACGCGCAGCCGTTCGAAGCCAGTCAGTTGTTCGCTGAAGGAATCTGGCTCGTCACCATACATCATCTTCAGGTATTCAATAAACCGGGGGCCGCGCAAGGCCATTTCGATTTCGCGGGAGTAGTTTTCGGTTTGGGCAAAAGACCAGCCCGGAGCAACACCGGCATGAACCATCAGGAAGTCGGTAGCACCCGCAGGCACAGTTTGAACGGTTTCGCGATGGGCGAGTGGCAGTTGGCGTAACCATTCGGCCAGCTCATGGCAGTCGGGCGCTTGCAACAGTGGCTGCAAGGTCTGGAACTTGCCCGCTGTGAATGCGCCACTCCACGCAGCGAGGAAATGCAGATCGTGGTTACCCAGCACGCCGGTGAATAATGGGCCGAGGCTCTTGAGGTAACGCAGAGTTTCGAGGGATTTGGGGCCGCGGTTAACGAGATCGCCAACACACCAGAGGCGATCATGCGCGGGATTGAAGGCGACCTTGTCGAGCAGGCGCCGCAGTGGGTCGTAACACCCCTGGATATCGCCCGCCACATAGATTGCCATGGTCGGCTCCGGGTTGTGACTTAGTGCAGCATGTGCGGAGCGGCTAGCACAAACAGGGGAATGGCTGCCTGAAACTGTTCGCCGGTGCTGCACTGCATCGTGTAGCTGCCTTTCATGTCGCCGGTTTCGGTGTGGATTACTGCACCGCTCGAATACTGGTAACTCTGGCCGGGCGCAAGTGTTGGTTGCTGGCCGACGACACCGTTGCCGCGCACTTCTTCAACCTTGTTGTTCTGGTCGGTGATGATCCAGTGACGGCTCAACAGGCGCACCGGCTGCTCGCGCTGATTGGTGATGGTGATCGTGTAGGCGAACGCATACGAGCTGCGTGCCGGATCGGATTGCTGGGTGAGATATTGGGTGGACACCTTGATATCGATGCCGCTCGTTGGCGTAGGACTGCTGGTCACGGAACGGGTTCGCTGCTTTGGTCTATGAGGTCTGAGATTCTAACATAGTCGCGCAGGCCCACATTCTCCGGACGCTGCGTCAAATCGATTTCCAGGGATTCCATCTGTTCCTGCGACATCAGGGTTTTCAGCGTATTGCGCAGGGTCTTGCGGCGTTGGCTGAACGCGGTGCGTACGACGAGGGCGAGGGTTTCGGTGTTGCGTGCGGGGTGTGGCAGCGGTCGCCAGGGGCTGAGCTTGACGATAGCGGAATCGACTTTCGGTTGCGGGCTGAAAGCTCCGGGTGGCACGGTAAACAATTTTTCAACCTTGCAGTGGTACTGCATCATGACGCTGAGGCGCCCGTAGTCGGGACTGCTGGGCAGCGCAGCCATGCGGTTGACGACTTCGAGTTGCAGCATGAACACCATGTCACTGATCAGTGCGTGATAGTCCAGCAGATGAAACAGCAAAGGTGTGGAAATGTTGTACGGGAGATTGCCGAGGATGCGCAGGCTGGCGGGTGCTACTGGTTGGATGCCGCCGGGCTTTTCATCCCCTAAATGGGCGAAATCAACTTTCAGCACGTCCTGTTCGATCAGCCGGAAGCCGGGGTTGGCGCCGAAGCGGCCACGGAGCGTGGCGGCCAGATCGCGGTCAATCTCGATGGCCGTGAGTTGGCCGGTGGCTTCAAGCAAGGGTCCAGTAATTGCGCCTTGGCCGGGGCCGATCTCGATGAGGCATTGGTCAGGTCTTGGCGTCACTGCCTTCACGATGCGGGCGATGATATTGGTGTCGTGCAGGAAATTCTGGCCGAAGCGTTTGCGAGCGCGATGCGGAGGCGCCATGTTCATGCGGGTTTGCGGTTCATCGTTTGTGCCATTTGCATCGCGGTGTCGATGGCGGTGAGCAGGCTGCCGGGGTTGGCCTTGCCGGTGCCGGCCAGATCGAGCGCGGTGCCGTGGTCAACCGAGGTGCGGATGAAGGGCAGGCCAAGGGTGATGTTTACTGCGTTACCAAAACCCTTGTATTTGAGCACGGGCAGGCCTTGGTCGTGGTACATCGCAAGTACAGCGTCGGCGTTATTCAGGTACTTCGGCGTGAACAGCGTGTCGGCCGGTAGCGGGCCGCGCAAATCCATGCCTTGTTTGCGCAAGTTGTCGAGCACCGGCTCGATCACGTCAATTTCTTCGCGGCCGAGATGGCCGCTTTCACCCGCATGCGGGTTGAGGCCGGCAACGAGGATGCGCGGCTGCGTAATGCCGAACTTGGTGCGCAGGTCGCGGTGCAGGATCGTGATGATTTCGGTGAGCAGTTCGCGGGTGATAGCTTTCGGCACATCGGCCAGCGGCAGGTGGGTGGTAGCGAGTGCAACACGCAGGCCGGCGGTGGCCAGCATCATGACAACGCGCGGTGTGCCGCTGCGTTGCGCGAGTAATTCAGTATGGCCGGTAAAGGCAATGCCGGCTTCGATCAGCAAACTCTTTTGCACGGGGCCGGTGACGAGACCGAAGAATTCACCAGCGAGGCAGCCGTCTACCGCACGTTCGAGCGTGGTATGCACATACGCGGCATTGGCCTTGTTGAGTTGGCCCGGAACACAGGGAGCGCCGAGCAGGACCGGCAATACCAACAATTCGCCGCGTGCAGATTTTTTAGGGTAAGTACCGGGTTTGTATTCGTGCAACACCAGTGGCAGGCCCAAATGCGCAGCCCGCATTTGCAGCAGTGCGGGATCGGCAACAACGACGAGCGGTACGGGGAAGGTGCGCGAGTTGGCGAGTTGCACGCACAAATCCGGACCGATGCCGGCAGGTTCGCCCGGAGTCAGGGCCAGAATGCGTGATGCTGGAGTTGTCATGATGATGCTACTTCTTTTGGACTAATCCAGAGCATCTTCCTTGATGTCAATGAAATTGGTATCGCGGATTTCCGTCAGCCAGTTTTCCAGTTCCGATTCGAACTTGCGCTCGCGCAAGATCTGTTGGGCCTGGTAACGCTTGTTGTCTTCGGTGACGTCCTGCACCCGACGGTCCAGCACTTCGACGATGTGCCAGCCGGTGGAAGCATGGAAGGGTTCAGTCAATTTGCCAACCTCGGTAGCGTCAACTTGGGCGATGAAATCATCGGGCAGCATACCTGCTGCGATCCAATCGAGATTGCCGCCGGCCACCATCGAGCTCGCATCATCGGTGTTCTGGCGCGCCACATCCGCAAAATCTTCCCCGTTCTTGATGCGCTGATATAACTCATTGATCAGTGCTTCTGCCTGCTCTTCGGTGCGAATCTCGTTCGGCTTGATCAGAATGTGGCGGACCTGTGACTGGTTCTGCGCCAGCGTGGAGCCGCCGCGAGTCTCCAGCAGTTGGACGATGTGAAAGCCGTTCGGGCTGGTGAAGGGTGCGCCGACTTCGCCAGCAGTGAGTGTGGGCACAATGTCCCGGAAGAGTGTGGGCAGGGTTTCCACCTTGCCCCAGGCCAGATCACCACCACTGACCGGGATGCCGCTGATTTGGCCTGCTGTGGCCATCTGCAGGATGTTGCCGCCTTCCTGCACGCGGGCAAACAGGATGCCTGCCAGCTCCTCCTGCTGCGCGCCAGATACGCCTGTGGTATTGGGAATCAGGATGTGGGCAACGTGGTATTCGGGCGCCACTTCGGAGATGCCGGTTTCGGAGCGGAGATAATTTTCCACTTCCTGACGGCTGATTTCGATGCGACGGTTAACCGCGCCACCCTGGAACCTCTGAATGATGATTTCCTTGCGCAGTGCTTCACGCGTGGACTCGTACAGGCCTTGTTGGTTGAGCGCGTCGCGGAACTGTTCTAAGGACAAGTTGTTGTTCTGCGCGATAGTGCCCAGCGCCTCATTCAACTCGTTGTCGTCTACGCGCACGCCGGCGCGGGCTGCCATTTGTATTTGTAGATGCTCGATGATGATCTGGTCGAGTACCTGTTTGCGCAGCTCCGCTTCCGGCGGCTTGGGGCCGGTGGCGGCTGCCAGTTGCTCTTCTATCTGTACCCAGCGTTCGTCGAATTCGCTTCTGAGCACAACATCTTCGTCGACAATGGCGACAACCCTGTCGACTGCCGCAGGTTGCGCCTGCACAAATGCCGGTGCGATTATGCACAGCACGCTGATGCAAAGCGCTGCGGCTCTTGGCACGAGCGCTGCGGCCCGGGTCATGAGAAGTGTTGCAAGCTTACCTGAATTGATTTTGTACATAGTCTCTTTCCCGATATCCGCTGATGCCATTGTTCAGTATGCCGGCGACATTGCCGCCGAGCAGACTGCCAAGGCCTTTTAGTTCAAATTGTACAAAGATGCCGCTGTTGTCATCCTCGATGCCGCCGAAATACAGCGCGTCGTTGTCGATCCATTTACGCGCCAGTACCCGCACCGTCCAGCAGCAGTTGTCATATTCGACCCCGGCAATGGTTTCCAGGTTCCGCTTGTTGGCGTGATCATAATTCCAGCGCCCGATGAGCCCCCAAGACTGGTTCAAGGGCCAGATGCCGGAAAGATCGGTCTGGTTGATGGTGCGCTTGAGCCAGGGGCTGCTCAGATGGGCGGTGTCGTCGCGGTAACGGTAGCCCAAATTGAGGATGTGATCTACATCGGACTGGTACTGAAACTGGAAAGAACCTACTTGCATGTCATGGTTCTGCTTGTCCCACTCCAGATAGGCGCCTGCGCGCCAATTTTCGGCCACACGGTAGTTGAATTCTCCTGCTATGGCCGAGCCGGCACGCAGTTCGGCCTGCCCGGGCATGTTGAACAAAGTGACACGGCGGTCGCGGAAATAGCGGATCTGGCCGAGGCTGGCGCGGGCCAGCTCCCGGCCACGGCCGTCATATACCCGCGAACTCACGGCGAGCGTGAGCTGGTTGGTGTCGCCGACGCGGTCTTTGCCGCTGAAACGGTCGTCGCGGAACAGTTGGTTGAACGCGAAGGTCAGTTCGCTGCTGTCGAACACGGGAATGTCACTCTGGTCTTCGTATTCGCTGTAGAGATAGTACAGGCGCGGTTCCAGTGTTTGCAGGTAGTCGGTGTCGCCCAGCGTAAGGGTGCGTTCAAAGATGAGGCCGCTGTCGATATTGCCGGTGACAATGCCGCGGCCCGGTTTGGCATCACTGTTCAGCGCCTGATCGTCGAGATTCCAAGCTGCATATTTGTATTTGACTGTGGGCGTTATGAAAGTGCCGGCGTTGGACCAAGGCAGGCTTATCTGCGGTGTCAGCGCCAAGCGGCTGCCGGTGACGCGTGCGCCGCTGGCAAGTTGTGCGGGTGTAAAGCGGTTGCGATTCACGTTGCGGTCGAACACGGTGTATTCGCTGTCGATGCCATATTCGATGCCGGAAGCGGTATACCAGTTGGCATCGAGATTGACGCGTGGCAGCGTGCGATAGGGTGTTGCCAGCGGGGAAACCGCGGGATCGATGATTTGAAAATCTTCGGTGGCTGCGGTCAGGTTCCACACCGGGCCCCGGTAGTTTACGCGCGCATCGCGGTACAGGAAGCTCTGCGCGGTGCTGAACAAACCGTTGTTGCCAAAGTCCTGGAAATAATCGATGTCGCTGACTGCCGCGTAATCGGCACTGGCACTCCAGCCGCGGCCCAGTACACCCTGAAAATCGTAGTTCAGCAGCCAGCGGTCGGACACCGGAGGACTGTCGCTCAAAGGCAGATTGCGGGTGGCGGGATCGTACAGGTTGTCGCTCGGCAAAAACTGCATGTCGAGCACTTGCTGTGTCGAGAGGCTGCGCTGGCGTAGCTCGGTGCCGAGCATCACCCCGCGTTCGGTCTGGATGCGCGGGGTCAGTGTGGCGTCGTAATTGGGTGCGAGATTCAGGTAGTACGGTGTCGCAATATCGAGGCCGCCGTCGCGCGTGGAACCGATGACCGGCGCGAGAAAACCCGTGGCGCGCGCATCGCTGATCGGGAAACTGATATAGGGGAGGTAGACCAGAGGCACGTCTCTCACACGCAACGTGACATTTCTGGCAGTACCGCGGCCGCTGGGCTGATCAAGCCTGATCGAGTCGGCTTCAATAAACCAGGAATTGTCGCCAGGCTCGCAGCGCGTGAACACGCCGTTGTCGATGGTGACCACGCCCTTGGCATCCGTGTAGACGATGACCTCTGCATTGCCACGCGCGGCGATGGTGTGCAGCAGATAGGAAGCCTCGTGGATTTCGCTGGTGGCAGCGGCTTGGTCGATATGCGCAGTGGCGCCGGTCAGCAGCAAACCGGGCTGGCGGATCTGAACATTGTCGGTGAGGTCGATGGTGGCGGTGCCGCGGTCGTAGGTGGCGCTACTGGCGGTGATCACGGCGTCTTGCTGCATGATCTGCACAGCGCCTTGCACAGTGACTCGACTCGCATCAGTCCAGTCGAAGGCGTCACCATCCAGTATCAGCGTGCCGGGAGCTCCGGGTACTACCGGAAAAGGGGGTTCCACATAGCGGCCGCAGCAGTTGGTGTCGATGGTAGCCTGCTGCTCCAGAGTCAATTCCTCCCATGAGACCCAATCGGTTTCTGCGGCATCAGAAGAGAGTGTGGAAGGTTGGGCATTGGCGAGAAGAGGAAGGAGCAGCAGCGGCAGTGACGCCAGCGTAAATTGCCCGTTCCGGACGCGCGCGCCAAAATGCGGGATTGAGCTAAACATGGCAGGGGCGCGGAGGGGGGCGGGTCACTTCTACAATCCGGTGGCTGTGGGGCATGGGGCGGACTCACTTCAACGTCAGAGTGCGCTAGGGCATAATGCTGTGTGGATTCTATGAATTCAGCCCTGACTAAACAAGGAATACGGATGCCCCCCGATGTTCTCAGACAGCGTGCAGCTGATCTGCAGCAATGGTTTACCGGACTTTTGCCTTCCCTTGCCGGGGGAGCCTTGCAAGGCGCGCTCCGGCCGGTGAGCGGTGACGCCAGTTTCCGCCGTTATTTTCGTGGCGTGACCACCAAGGGCACCTGGATTCTGGTGGACGCGCCGCCTGCCCGTGAAAACAGCAAGCCTTTTGTTGCGGTGGCCGCACTGTTCGCCGCAGGCGGGGTTGCGGCGCCTGCTGTTATCGCGACCGACCTGTCTCGTGGCTTCATGTGCTTGAGTGATCTCGGCGATACCGTGTTGTGGGTGCCACTCGACGCTGCGCAGCGCAATCCGGCAGTCACGCCCGCCGCATCCTTCTTGTATCAATCTGCTTTTGCAGAACTGTTGAAGATCCAGCGCTGCGACGCGACCACGCTGCCACCCTACGATGACGCGCTGCTGTTGCGCGAAATGCGCCTGTTCACCGAGTGGTTCTGCGGCGGCCTGATGCAGCTCACACTGACAGCTGCCGAACACGCCATGCTGGAAGAAGTGTATGCGTTTCTCGTGGAGGCAGCCCTGGCGCAACCGCAGGTGTTCGTGCATCGTGACTATCATTCACGCAACCTGATGTACCGCGAGGGTCAGGCGCCTGGCGTTATCGACTTCCAGGATGCCGTGCGCGGGCCGCTGACATACGACATCGTTTCATTGCTGAAGGATTGTTATATCGAATGGCCGCGCGCACAGGTGAATGCCTGGGTGCTGGACTATGCGGCACAAGCGGAGCGTGCCGGTATCGTTGAAAAACTGAATGGCACGGCTTTTCTGCGCGATTTTGACCTGATGGGTGCGCAGCGTCATCTCAAGGTACTGGGCATTTTCAGCCGGCTCTGGCTGCGTGACGGCAAGCGCGGCTATCTTCGCGACATTCCATTGACGATGCGTTATCTCGTCTCGGTATTGCCCGAACATCCGCAGTTGGCTGCATTTGCGGGTTGGTTGCACACACATATCCTGCCCAATTTGGCTGCCGCACTGATCCGTACCCAAGCAGAAGCAAAGGCACCTGTATGAAAGTGATGTTGCTCGCCGCAGGCAAAGGCACGCGCATGCTGCCGCTGACGGCTGCCACGCCCAAACCCTTGCTCAAAGCCGGCGGTGTCACGCTGATCGAACAGCAGATTCGCAAACTGGCCGCACAGGGCTTTACCGAGTTTGTCATCAATCACGCATGGCTTGGCGCGCAGATCGAGCAGGCGCTTGGCGATGGCAGTGCCTTGGGGGTCAGCATTCAATGGTCGCGTGAAGGTGAACCCCTGGAGACAGCAGGTGGCATCGTGCGTGCCTTGCCACTGCTGGGGCCGCAACCCTTTGTTGTGGTGAATGCAGATATCTGGACTGATTTTCCGTTTGCCACTCTCGGTTCAGCGCTGGGTACCAACGATCTGGTGCATCTGGTGCTGGTACCCAACCCGGAACATCATCCTGCCGGTGACTTTGGGCTTGCCGCCGGGCGTTTGGTGCTAAAAGAAGCGGTTACCACGGCGAGTAACACCTACAGCGGCATCGCCGTGTTCGATCCACGCCTGTTTGCCGGTACGCCGGAAGGCAAGGCGCCCTTGCTGCCGCTGCTGAAACAAGCCATCGCGGAAACCCGTGCCAGCGGCACACTCTTTGGCGGCCAATGGATTGACGTTGGCACGCCAGAGCGGCTTGCGGCACTGGATGCGCAGTTGGGCTTTGCTGGGTGGGCGGAAACACTGACTCATTAATGGTAAGCGATTGAATAGCACTACTTCCTTTACACAAGAAGCTTTACCCACGAGGCGTCACGATGAGCACTAAGAACAACAACACTAGTGACAAGAGTGGGGAGAAGAGCGGCACCAAATCGCCGATCCCCCGCCGCCAACCCGACCACCCGTTTCCCACGGCCGCAGAAGATTTGTTCAATGCCCGCCAGGAACTGGAACAAGGCCTCACCAGTGCGCAGCTGGCGTCACCTTCCTACCGGCTGGCCTTTGACGATGCCAATTTTCTGCTGGGCGAGGATCAGCGCGGCGTGCGCCTGATGCTGGAGCTTAACAAGCCGGAGATGATACTGAAGCAGCACGGCATTGAGCGTACGGTGGTGATGTTTGGCAGTGCGCGCACGCCGACTCCCGAGATGGTGACGGAGGCTGAAGAGGAGGCGAGGCAGCAGCTGTTGATTGCGCCGCAGAATCCGGGCGTGTTGCAGAAACAGAAACGGCTGGAATTCCAGAGATGGCAGTCACGGTTCTATGAGGAGGCACGCAAACTGGCAGCGTTGGTGACGGAACGCTCACAATGCGAGGGCTGTACGCCATTGCATGTGATCACCGGCGGTGGCCCTGGCATCATGGAAGCGGCCAACCGTGGGGCGATGGAGGCAGGTGGCAAGTCCATCGGTCTCAATATCGTGCTCCCGCATGAACAGAATCCGAATCCATACATCACGCCGGAGTTTTGCTTCCAGTTTCACTATTTTGCGATTCGCAAAATGCATTTTCTGATGCGGGCGCGTGCGCTGGTGGTATTCCCTGGTGGTTTCGGTACGCTCGATGAGTTGTTTGAAACATTGACCCTGATTCAGACGCGCAAGATTACGCCGATGCCGATTCTGATTTTTGGCCGGGAGTACTGGGAAAAGCTGATTGACTTCGACTACATGGTTGAACAGGGTGTGATCAGTGCTGAAGATCTGGGTTTGTTCCGGTATGTTGAAACGGCGGAAGAGGCTTGGGAGTTGATTCGGGCTTCTGTTGAGACTGCGATTAAGTAGGTGGTTGTTCTGGACACCCACTCGGTTTTTATTGAACGTGATGCTGCAGCGAAAGGGCCGCCTTGGGGTGTCGTTTTGCACCTCCGCTCAGGACCGCCCTACAGAGCACAACTAACCCTTGCCGGGACGCAACCCGGCAAAGTGCGCTTCCTTCGCTGTTCGGCGCAAAACGTCACCCCAAGTCGTCCCCTCTAGCTTCAACTGGAATTCTCGTGGGTGTCAAAAGGTGCGCAGATTCTGGCACGCACGGAAAATCGAACGGGTTCTGAGGGCGCGCATTCAGACATCCCCGGCCAGGCCCTCCCAACTGCAGCACCGCAACACGTTCAACGCGAGTGGGTGTCCAGACGAGGACTGACCAAGAAATTACTGGCTCTGGTTTTCCAATGCACGAATGCGTTCGGCAAGTGGCGGATGGCTGGAGAACAGCGACTGCATCCGGCCAGTGTTGATGCCGAAGGCGAGGAGTTCGTCGGGCATTTTGGCTTGTTGCGAAGACTGCAGGCGGCGCAGGGCGGAGATCATTTTGCTGCGGCCGGCGAGAGAAGCACCGCCGGCATCGGCGCGGAATTCGCGCCAGCGGGAAAACCACATCACGATCATCGAGGCGAAGATGCCCAGGACGATCTGGGACACCATTGATACGATCCAAAAAGCCGGGCCGTGACCGCGCTGGACGCGAAACACCACGCGGTCGATCACGAAGGCGATGACGCGCGACAGGAAAATCACAAAGGTATTCACGACGCCCTGAATCAAGGTCAGCGTCACCATGTCGCCGTTGGCGACGTGACTTATTTCATGCGCGAGCACAGCTTCGATCTCGTCGCGGCTCATGCTGCTGATGAGACCCGTGCTAACAGCGACGAGTGCAGCGTTCCGGTTCCAGCCAGTGGCAAAGGCGTTGGGTGCGGCCTGGTTGAATACACCTACTTCCGGCATGCGGATCCCGCTTTGTTCGGCTTGACGTTCAACCGTGTGCAGCAACCAGCGTTCGAGTTCGTTGCCAGGCTGGCGGATGATTTGAACGCCCATCGACATCTTCGCCATTGTTTTGGACAACAGCAGCGAAATGAGCGAGCCGCTGAAACCGATGATGGCGGAATAAACCAGTAGGGCCTGCAGATTGAGATCGACCCCGTTGGTTTGCAAGAGGCCCTGGAAACCGAGCAGGCTGAAGATCAGCGAAATCAGCGCCATTACGGCGACGTTGGTGGCGAGAAACAACACTATTCTGAGCATGGGGATTCTCCGGTCAGGCTTGTACAGAAGTATGGGGGTGATCCGGCGCTTTTCAACGTGGCGGTCGCGGCGCGGCCAGCCCGCATCTGGCAGGGCAAGACTAACCACGCCGGCCACGATGCACACAGCACTGGCCGGCCGTGGCGCCGCTATTGCCTGCAACAGAAGTGCGCCAAAAAGCCGTCCAGTCAATGTAGTTTGTCCGCGGTAGTGACCGTGTTTGCGGCTGTAAGTTGCGCTGAAAGTCGATACAATATGGGTCTGTTTTCAGCCGCATATTGTGTGCCCTCATGTCTGTCCCCAAGCCTGCCCTAAAGGGAATGCGCGACTACCTGATAGCCCCTTCCATCCTCTCCGCCGACTTTGCCCGTCTGGGTGAGGAAGTCGAAGCTGTGCTCGCAGCGGGTGCCGATGTGGTGCACTTCGATGTGATGGACAACCACTATGTACCCAACCTGACAATCGGGCCGCTGGTCTGCAAAGCGCTCAGTGCCCATTTAAAAAAGAAGGACATCAGGGCGCCCATCGACGTGCATCTGATGGTCACTCCAGTGGACCACCTGATTCAGGAGTTCGCCAAGGCTGGTGCTACCTTCATCAGCTTCCACCCGGAAGCCTCTCATCATGTTGATCGCTCGCTGCAATTGATCCGTGATTTGGGTTGTAAGCCGGGCCTTGTGCTGAATCCGGCAACTCCCATCGATTGTCTTGAATACGTCATGGACAAGCTGGACCTGATTTTGCTGATGTCCGTGAACCCCGGTTTCGGCGGCCAGAAATTCATAGCATCCACGCTGGGCAAACTCACCCAGGTTCGCAAACTGATTGATGCCAGCGGCCGTGACATCCGCCTTGAAGTGGACGGCGGCGTGACCATCGACAACATCGCCGAGATCGCATACGCCGGTGCTGACATGTTTGTGGCCGGCTCCGCAATTTTCGGCAGCGGCGACTACAAGGCCGCGGTTGCCGCCATGCGCAAGGAACTGGCTGCGGTATGACCAAGGAAGAGTTCGTCGCGCTGGCGGCCCAGGGCTACAACCGTATACCGCTGGTCCGGGAAGTGCTGGCTGATCTGGAAACGCCGCTTGGCGTCTACTTGAAGCTGGCGCAGGGCCCCTACAGTTATTTCCTCGAATCGATGCAGGGCGGCGAAAAATGGGGCCGCTATTCGTTCATCGGTTTGCCGTGCAGCACAGTATTAAAAGTCACCGGAGCGCAACTGACCGTGGCAAAAGACGGCAAGGTGCTGGAAAGCCACACCACTGCCGATCCTTTTACTTTCATTGAAGAGTTCCAGGCACGTTACCGCATTCCCGATGCTACCGCTGCACTGCAAAAATTGCCGCGTTTCAATGGCGGGCTGGTGGGATACTTCGGTTATGACACGGTGCGCTACGTGGAACGCAAAGTTGCCGCCACGACACCGCCCGACAACGTGAACACACCGGATATTGTGCTGATGGTGTCGGAAGCCGTAATCGTGTTCGACAACCTGCGTGGGCGCATGACACTGGTGGTGTACGCTGACCCTACAGAAAAAGATGCCTACACCAAGGCGCAGCAAAAACTGGATAACCTGATTGCCAAGTTGGCCAAACCCGCGGTGCCGCCGCCCACTGGCACCGGGCGGGAGGTCGATGAAAGCGATTTTGTATCGAGCTTCGGCCAGGCCGCGTACGAAAGCGCGGTGGAGAAAATCAAGGAATACATCGCTGCCGGGGATGTCATGCAGGTGGTGCTGGCGCAGCGCATGTGCCTGCCGTTTGCCGGCGCGCCACTGAATCTGTATCGCGCCCTGCGCCTGTTGAACCCTTCGCCATACATGGTGTTCATGGACATGGCTGACTTTCACATTGTCAGCGCCTCACCGGAAATTCTGGCGCGGGTTGAAGATGGCCGCATCACGGTGCGGCCACTGGCCGGAACGCGCAAGCGCGGCAAGACTGATGCCGAGGATCTGGCGCTGGAGCAGGAACTCCTTAACGATGCCAAAGAAATTGCTGAACATTTGATGCTGATCGACCTGAGCCGGAACGACGCCGGCCGTGTATCAAAAACCGGCAGCGTGGAAGTGACGCGCAAAATGTTTGTTGAGCGTTATTCGCACGTCATGCATATCGCGTCCACGGTTGAGAGCCTCATTGCGGAGGGCAAGAGTGCGCTTGACGTGTTGAAGGCAACCTTGCCGGTGGGCACGTTGAGCGGTGCGCCGAAAGTGCGCGCGATGGAGATCATTGATGAATTTGAGCCAGTAAAACGCGGAATTTACGGCGGTGCCATGGGCTATCTGTCGTGGAACGGCAACATGGACATGGCGATTGCCATCCGCACCGCGGTGATCAAAGACGGAGTCCTCTATATTGAAGCCGGAGCCGGCATCGTTGCTGATTCCGTACCGCGTTCGGAATGGGAAGAAACCCTGAACAAGGCGCGCGCGATGTTCCATGCGGTAAAACTTGCCGAGTCGGGGCTGCACTGATGTTGCTGATGATCGATAACTACGACTCCTTCACGTACAACCTCGTACAGTATTTTGGCGAGTTGGGCGCGGACATGCGTGTGTTCCGCAACGATGAAATCAGTATTGCCGACATTGAGAAATTGGCGCCAAGCAAGATTGTGATCTCGCCCGGACCCTGCACGCCGAAAGAGGCAGGCATTTCCGTACCGACGATCAAGCATTTTGCCGGCAAGATTCCGATTTTAGGTGTGTGTCTCGGCCATCAGAGCATCGGCGAGGCCTTTGGCGGTGACGTTATTCGCGCCAAACGGGTGATGCATGGCAAGGTTTCAGCGATCCATCATCGCGGCGAAGGCGTATTCAAGAGTCTGGGCAATCCTTTCAATGCCACCCGTTACCATTCGCTGGTGATTGCGCAGGAGACGCTGCCTGCGTGCCTGCACGTGACGGCATGGACGCAGAACCCGGACGGCTCGATCGAAGAAATTATGGGGGTGAAGCATCGTACGCTGCCCATCGAAGGCGTGCAGTTCCATCCCGAGTCCATCCTGACCGAGCATGGCCACCAGCTCCTGAAGAATTTTTTGGAGAGTTACTGAAGTAGTTATTTAAATAGTTGCTGAGTTTGATACCGAGATAGTTGGAGAGTATGACCCCGCAGGCCCCCACCATTCTGAACAAAATTCTGGACCGCAAACGTGAGGAGATTGCCGAGCGCAAGGCAAAAGCCACACTCGCCGATCTGCAATCCCTGTGCAAGACGCAGGACCCGTGCCGTGGTTTCGTGGCGGCGCTGCTGAGGCAGATTGAACACAAGCGCCCGGCGGTGATCGCTGAAATCAAAAAAGCATCGCCGAGCATGGGCTTGATTCGCAAGAATTTTGATCCGGCGGCGATTGCGGTCAGTTATGCCGACCACGGCGCCACTTGCCTGTCGGTGCTGACCGACGTGGATTTCTTCCAGGGCCACGATACTTTCATGCAGGATGCGCGCGCGGCCTGTGCCTTGCCGGTCTTGCGCAAGGATTTCATGCTGGAGCCTTACCAGATTATAGAATCACGTGCGCTGGGCGCTGACTGTGTGCTGTTGATCGTTGCGGCACTGTCTCCCGCCCAACTGCAAGAGCTCAATGCCACGGCCAAAGAGTACGGGCTGGATGTGCTGATAGAAGTGCATAACAAGGAGGAGCTGGAGCAGGTACAGGTGTTAAAGCCGGCCTTGGTTGGTATTAACAACCGCGACCTGCATACCTTTAAAACCAGCCTGAAAGTTACCTACCAATTGCTTGGGGATATACCGGAGGGCACAGTGGTTGTCACCGAAAGTGGCATTCTTGCGCGCGAGGATGTGGCAGAGATGCTGGAACACGGGGTGTACGGTTTTCTGGTGGGAGAGTCCTTCATGCGCGCGGCAGATCCTGGCGCAAAACTTCAAGAGCTGTTCTTTTGGAGCTGACGCTCCGCGCTGAAGGCTCTAGGGGCGGGTCCCGTAGATCACGATGGTCTTGCCGTGCACTTCAATCAGGCCCTGATCTTCCAGTTCTTTCAGCACACGCCCTGCCATTTCCCTTGAACAATTGACGATACGGCCAATTTCCTGGCGCGTGATCTTGATTTGCATGCCGTCGGGGTGGGTCATGGCATCGGGCTGCTTGCTCAGTTCGAGCAGGATGCTGGCGATGCGGCCGGTGACGTCGAGGAAAGAAAGGTCAGCCACGCGTTTGGTGGTGGTGCGGAGCCGGTGCGCCATCTGCTTGCCGATGGTGTAGAGAATTTCAGGGTGAGCCTTGGAATAGACATTGAAGCTGGCGTAAGCGATTTCCGCGATCTCGCATTCGGTCTTGGTGCGTACGCAGGCACTGCGGTTTTCCAACTGTTCGAACAGACCCATTTCGCCAAAAAAATCACCGGGGTTCAGATAGGTGATAACCGCTTCCTTGCCATCATCGTCTTCCAGCACCACCGACACTGAGCCGCTGATGATGTAGAAAAGGGTTTCGCACTTGTCACCTTCGTGAATGATGATGGTCTTGTTGGGGTATTTGCGGCGGTGCGACTGGCTCAGGAAATTTTCCAGGTCGCTGATATGTGGTGTGATTGCCATCAGTGCCATGTGATTACCCTCTTTTTTGATCTGCCCGGCCATTTTCAGCCCTACTTGTTGGCCGCAAGATGTATATCACAATTCCAGGAATTCGGCCATTTTTCGAAGGCCCGAGTCGAAGTGCACAGGGGAGTGCGTCTACGGTCCCACCACTTGCAGAGCCTACCCGAAGTCATGTGGGATAATGTACGAATCAGAGTTTGGCTTGCGGATCAGAGGTTAGGGTTTTCATGAAAGCGACGATCAAGTGGGTAGATGGAGCGATGTTTATCGGTGAGTCCGGCTCCGGGCATTCGGTAGTGATGGACGGCCCCGAAGAAATTGGCGGCCGCAACGCCGGTATTCGGCCAATGGAGATGCTGCTGATCGGTGTGGGAGCCTGCTCATCGATCGACGTGGTCAGCATTTTAAAGAAAGCCCGCCAGCAAGTTACTGGCTGCGAGGCCAAGGTGGACGCGACGCGCGTGGATGCCGTGCCAGCCGTGTTTGAAAAGATTCACATGCATTTCATCGTCAAAGGGCGCGGCCTGGACGACGCCAAGGTCAAACGCGCCGTGGAACTGTCTGCCGAAAAATACTGCTCAGCCTCAATCATGCTGCAGAAGGGCGGGGTAACGATAACCCATGACTATGCGATCGTGAACGAGGAAATCCTGAACGAGGAGATCGTGAAAGGAAAAGGATAGGGCGCAGAGCCGGATTAAATCCGGTAAGCGGCTGTCTTCATCACGCGGGCCATCAGGGCCATCGCACTCTTGACGGGCGCTGGCAGGTCGGCGGCACCGGCATCCAGTGCCGCAGCTGCATGCTTCCCTTCGTCGCTGTGCATCTGTTCCAGAATGCGGTGGCTCTTTTTATCCACCGCAGGAAGCGCTTGCAGATGTTCCTCCAGATGCTTGCACACCTGCTTCTCGGTTTCAGCCACAAAGCCGAGACTCCATTTGTCGCCTGCGAGGCCGGCCACTGCGCCGAGACCAAAGGACAAGCCGTACCACAGCGGGTTGAACAGGCTGGGGCGGCTGTCGAGTTCACCCAGACGCGTCTCGCACCAGCTCAAATGATCAACTTCTTCTTTCGCGGCTTGTTCCATGCTGCCGCGCACTGCCGGCAATTTAGCGGTGAGCGCCTGACCTTGGTACAGTGCTTGCGCGCACACTTCGCCGGTGTGGTTGATGCGCATGAGACCTGCGGCATGGCGCTTGTCGTCGAGTGTCAGCGGGGTTGCTTCTGTGTGTTCAGCAGGATTGGCGCGTGTGGCGTTGACGCTGCCTGGTACCAAGGTGCGCAGGGCTTGGTCGAGTTGGACTATGAGCGTATCTATTGGGGCCATAAAGTTGCTCTATTTGGGGCTGCGCTCGCGCGCAATGGCGCGCCAGCCGATGTCGCGCCGACAATACATACCGTCCCAGCTGATGTTATTCACCAGTGCATAGGCGGTTTGCTGAGCCTGGGACACAGTAGTGCCAAGCGCAGTAGCACACAAGACCCGACCGCCGTTGGTCAGTACCTTGTTGCCGTCGAGGCTAGTACCCGCATGGAAGATTTTGGCATTTGGCGGGGCGGGGGTGTCGAGACCGCTGATCGCGTTGCCTTTCGCGTAAGAATCCGGATAACCGCCGGCGGCCAGTACCACGCCGATGGCCGCGCGCGGATCAAATTTCAGCCTCATCTTGTCCAGAGTGCCGGCGATTGCGGCTTCGCACAGATCGATCAGATCCGTTTGCAGGCGCATCATGATCGGCTGCGCTTCGGGGTCGCCGAAGCGGCAATTGAATTCGACGACTTTCGGGGTGCCGTCGGGGGTGATCATCAAACCGGCGTACAGGAAGCCAACATACGTGTTGCCCTCCGCCGCCATGCCATGCACGGTCGGCATGATGACTTCGCGCATCGCCCGTTCGTGCACTACCGGGGTGACAACCGGTGCCGGCGAATACGCACCCATGCCGCCGGTGTTGGGACCCTTGTCACCATCATCACGCGCCTTGTGGTCCTGGCAGGTGGCAAAGGCCAGCGCCGTTCTGCCGTCAACGACAACGATGAAGCTGGCTTCTTCGCCGACCATGAACTCTTCAATAACAACTCTACGACCTGCTTGGCCAAAGCTGTTGCCGGACAGCATGTCCTTCACTGTTGCCTCAGCTTCTGCAAGGGTCTGCGCAATGATCACACCTTTGCCGGCGGCGAGGCCGTCGGCTTTGATGACGATTGGCATGGTTTGCTTGCGCAGGTACGCCAACGCAGGTTCGACCGCGGTGAAGTTGCCATAGGCGGCGGTGGGAATCTTGTGGCGCGCCAGAAAGTCCTTGGTGAAGGCTTTCGAGCCTTCGAGTTGCGCTGCACCTTGTGAGGGACCGAAGCAAGGCAGGCCGAGTTTTTTGAAATGATTGACGATGCCGGCAACCAAGGGGGCTTCAGGGCCGATGATGGTGAGGCCGATCTGGTTGGCCTGCGCAAAGTCAGACAGCGCAGTGAAGTTGGCGGAGTCGAGTTCGACGTTGCGCACCTTTGCTTCACGCGCAGTGCCGGCGTTGCCGGGCACGACAAACACCTCAGTCACGCGCGGTGATTGGGCGGCTTTCCAGGCCAGGGCATGTTCACGTCCGCCACTGCCGATGATCATTACTTTCATGCAACCACTCTCTTTATAAACACTGCGTAATGGCGCTCATTATCAATGGCGAAAATGCCGCATGCCGGTGAATACCATGGCAATGCCGGCTCTGTCGGCGGCGGCGATGACTTCGGCATCGCGCATCGAGCCACCGGGCTGGATTACGGCGGTGATGCCTGCAGCAACCGCTGCTTCGATGCCGTCGCTGAAGGGGAAGAAGGCATCAGAGGCCATCACCGAGCCGGGTACGCGCAGGCTTTCATCGGCAGCTTTGATCCCGGCGATTTTCGCGCTGTAAATGCGGCTCATCTGACCGGCACCGATGCCGATGGTCTGGCCGTCCTTGCAATATACGATGGCGTTCGATTTGACGAACTTCACTACTTTCCAGGCGAACAGCAGGTCGCGTATTTCAGCGGCTGTTGGCCGCCGCTGGGTGACAATTTTCAGATCGGCAGCAGTAACCCGGCCGTTGTCGGCCGTTTGCACCAAAAGGCCGCCATTGACTGTCTTGTAGTCCCAGGCCGGCGCACTGATGACCGGCCACTGACCGCAGGCCATTAGCCGGAGGTTGTCCTTGCGCGCAATTTCGCGGCCAGCGCCTTCGCTGACCGAAGGCGCGATGATCACTTCGGCAAACTGGCGGTCAACGATGTCACGCGCAGTGGCTGCATCCAGCTCGCGGTTGAAGGCAATGATGCCGCCGAAGGCCGAGGTCGGATCAGTGCGGTAAGCCTTGTCGTAGGCTTCCTGCAAGGTCTCGGCAGTTGCCACACCGCAGGGGTTGGCGTGCTTGACGATGACACAGGCCGGTTCGCTGAAAGCTTTCACGCATTCAAGCGCGGCATCAGTGTCAGCGATGTTGTTGAAAGACAGCTCCTTGCCTTGCAACTGTATGGCGCTAGCAACAGTGCCGGCCGCAGGCTTGGCATCCACATAAAACGCGGCGCTCTGGTGCGGATTTTCGCCATAGCGCAGTTCCTGCTTCTTCACGCTCTGGCTGTTCCAGGTATGCGGGAAAGTCTGGCGTTGACCTTTGGCATCGATTGCACCGAGATATTGCGCTATGGCGCCGTCGTATTGGGCGGTGTGTTCGAAGGTGGCTACGGCCAAGCGAAAGCGTGTGGCTGCGCTGATGCGACCTGTGTTGTCGCGCAGTTCAGCGATGAGAGCCGGATATTCTGCGGGATTGACCACGACACTGACCCAGGCATGGTTCTTTGCAGCCGCGCGCAGCATCGCGGGGCCGCCGATGTCGATGTTCTCGATCGCTTCGCCCAACGTGCTGTTGGCTTTGGCAACAGTTGCCTGAAAGGGATAGAGATTCACCACGACCATATCGATAGGCGGAATGCCGTGCTGCTGCATCACCGCATCGTCCGGGCCGCGTCGGCCGAGAATGCCACCGTGTACTTTGGGATGCAGGGTCTTGACGCGGCCCGCCATGATTTCCGGGAAGCCGGTGTAGTCGGCGATTTCGGTAAGGTGTATGCCAGCCTCCTTCAGCAACTTGTGGGTGCCACCGGTGGACAACAATTCGACACCCAGTTCGTGCAGCGCGCGCGCGAACTCCACAACCCCGGTTTTGTCCGACACACTGAGCAGTGCGCGGCGGATCGGCGTAGGTTCGGCATTGTTTGGAGCTGGAGCGTGCGTACTCATTGGGACTGGCAGCCTGCGTTGACGGTAAGACTCATTGTTAGAGCATGTCGTATTGTTTGAGCTTCTTGCGCAGCGTGCCGCGATTGAGGCCGAGCATTTCAGCGGCGCGGCTCTGGTTGCTGCGCGCCTTGTGCATGACGGCTTCGAGCAGTGGCGCTTCCACTTCGCTGAGCACCATGGCGTACAGCCCGTTGATCAGCTCCGGGTCGACTTGCGCGAAATATTCACTGAGTACATTGCTGACGCAGGAGCGCAACGTTTGTCTTGGTTCTTGCTTCGGCTCTTGTCTTGGCTCTCCCATGGGTTTCATGCGGCGGCCTCCTGTGCTTGCGGCTGCTCTTGTTGTATGGAATTTTGTTCATCAAAGAAACGGTCGATCAGTTCGAGTTGCGCCGCAGCGCTGTCGACACGGTTGAATTCGGCACGAAACTCGCGCGCGCCGGTATAGGTTTCCAGATACCACGAGGTGTGCTTGCGCACATAACCAAGGCCGAGATGCTCGCCGTAGAAAACATGAATGGCGTGCAGGTGTTCTCGCATGATGCGATGGATGCGTGCCAGCGGCATGCCTGGCAGATGCGTGCCGGTGCGCAGGAAGTGGTCGATTTCGCGGAAGATCCAGGGCCGGCCTCTGGCGCCGCGGCCAATCATCACCGCATCGGCGCCGGTATGAGTCAGTACCGCGCGCGCTTTTTCCGGTGTGGTGATATCGCCGTTGGCCAATACCGGGATGCGCACACTCTGTTTGATTGCAGCCATGGTGTCGTACTCGGCAGCCCCGTTGAACATGCAGGCGCGGGTGCGGCCATGCACGGCGAGTGCAGCAATGCCGCAGTCTTCGGCGATACGCGCAATGGTTACGCCGTTGCGCAGTTCAGGACTCCAGCCGGTACGGATTTTCAATGTGACTGGCACGTCCACGGCGGCGACTACAGCCTTGAGCAAGGTGGCGACCAACATTTCGTCGCGCAACAGTGCGGAGCCGGCAGCTTGCTTCAGGATTTTTTTGACGGGACAACCCATGTTGATGTCGATGACCTGTGCACCTTCCTCGACATTGAGACGCGCGGCCGCGGCGAGGGTTACGGGATCGGCACCGGCGATCTGCACTATGCGTGGCTCGGCTTCATCCCGGTGCACGCGGCGGCGCACGCTGCCTTCAGAAGCCCACATCTGGGGGTTGGCACTGAGCATTTCAGTAGCAGCCAGTGCGGCACCATGTTGGCGGCACAAGGCGCGGAAGGGCCGGTCGCTGATACCGGCCATCGGGGCGAGTACGACGCGGGAGTCGAGAGTGTAGGGGCCGATTTGCATCTGGGGTGTTTGTACGGGAATTCAGAGTGTAATGTTACTCGCACGGCGCTTTGCAGTCCATGAAACACGGGGTTTGAATATGGTTCAATCCATCCGGGACACTCGTTTCTGGCATCTGCGCACGGTCGCACTTGGGTGGTCTCCGCTCGCTCGCTGGATGTCAGTCCTGATGTACGCGCTGCACTGACACCCAACATGAGCAAATGCCATGGAGGGCCGTGACAGGGTAGTGCGTTGCGGGGACGTGTGAGGGCCAT
This sequence comes from Klebsiella pneumoniae, assembly GCA_945902215.1. Classification (GTDB taxonomy): domain Bacteria; phylum Pseudomonadota; class Gammaproteobacteria; order Pseudomonadales; family Pseudohongiellaceae; genus CAILUG01. The sequence continues at coordinate 25,135 of CAMDML010000024.1, forward strand.
GGATGGCCCGAGTCCGAAGTGCACACGGAGGTGCGTCTACGGTCCCGGCAATGCACTACCCTGTCCCGGCCCTGAGCGTTGAAGTTACGAGTGGGTGTCCAGATATCTGGGCGCGGTCAGAGATTAGGAAGAGATCAGGGTGCCCGGAACGCAAGCGTGTAGTTCACCGCTTCACTACCGGGGTCAACCAACTCCAGAGTGATTTGCAACGAGGATTGCGCGGACATTTCCGAGGTCTGCAGTTCGCCTGGCAGATAATCGGCAGGTTTGAACAGGCGGTTGGCGAGGAGTTGGTTGCTGGTGTCGTTGAAGCTGAGTTCGAGGGCGGGGAAGGGCTGTGCTTCAAGCGCATCGTTACGGAAGATGAAACTCACTTCCAGCGCCTGCGCATAGCCGGGGTGGGAACGCACCAGCAGTTGCTCTGAGACAAGACTGGCGAGCTGCGAACGTTCGACGAGCGGGCACTCAAGGATGCGGCACACATACGGCATGAGCGGCGCCATGCGCGCGCTGCGGTTCAGGGCGTCCAGATTGACATAAAAGTATTGCAACACCAGTACTGCCACCAGCAGCAGGTTTGCACTGAACAAAACGAAGGTATGCAAGCGGCCGCGGCGCGGGACGGTGCTCAGCGTCACGGGCTCATCCGCGAAAGCCCCAAGCGTATTGTCGTCGAGTGGTTCCAGCGCCTCGTCGTCTTCGAGTTCGGCCAGATGCTGGCGCAGTGCAGTTTTGTCGGTGATGGTGCGTTGGTACGTGGACCGGTACAAAGGCGGCTCAGGCCGACCGTCTACTTCATCAGCGGCATTGGTGTCTGCCGAGCCAGCTATGATGTCGTCCGCGTCTACTTCATCTTCGTCATCAAATTCTTCATCTTCATCCAGCTCTGCATCTACTTCAGTTTCATCTTCGTACTCCTCCTCCTCCTCCTCGTCTTCTTCAAAGTCTTCGTTAGAGTCGAGATCGAAATCGCCAAGTGGAACATCGAAGTCGCGTTCGTGCGCGGGACTGTCAAGCACGGTGTCGGTGACGGCAGCCACTTCTACAAACTCTGCTTGAATCTCGTCTTGTGAGTCAGTGCATATTTCCTCGGCCGGATTTTCTACATCCGCTTCCGGTGTGGCAGGTTCATCAGACTCATCAGGTTCTGCCAACTCCGCGGCAGCGTAGGCTTCTTCGGGGGTCTGTTTCAGCGTAATGCGGTTGGAGGTGGCCGAGAATATGCCGAGGCATGCTCCGCAACGCACCATGCCATCGGCCGCTTCGAGCTGGGTTTCCGTGACGCGGAATGGCGTAAGGCAATGCGGACACTGGGTCAGGAATGAAGGCATGTGGAATCTGTAGTAGGTTCAGTAAACTTTATAGCATTTTTACGGCTCCCGCAGTACGTGTAAGATGTTCAGGCGTAAAATGCGCGCCCTCTGAACCAGCAGGCCTTCAGTAATGAAAGAGCAGACCGACAAACGCCTGGCGACACTCTGCATGGCGGCCATCGGTGTCGTTTACGGCGATATCGGCACCAGTCCCCTGTATACCCTGAAAGAAGTGTTTTCCGAAAATGGCGCCGTGGAACTGACGGAAGCGGGCATCCTCGGCACCGTTTCCTCGATCTTCTGGGCGCTGATGATTGTAGTAACCCTGAAGTACGTGATTTTGGTGCTGCGTGCCGACAACCGCGGCGAAGGCGGCATCATGGCGCTGTTGACGATGGCACTGTCATCGATAGGCCGGGGGTCAAAATACCGAACCATGCTGCTGGCGCTCGGCACCTTTGGGGCCACGCTGTTTCTGGGCGAGAGCATCATTACACCGGCGATCTCTGTATTGAGTGCTGTGGAAGGTCTGGAACTGGTTGCGCCGGCGCTAAAACGCTTCGTGATGCCGATCTCCATCACGGTAATAGTGCTGCTGTTTCTGATGCAGAAGCGCGGCACTGCACTGGTGGGCAAGCTGTTCGGCCCGATCATTCTGCTGTGGTTTGCGACATTGGGCGGCGCAGGCCTCGTACAGATCGTAGAGACACCACGCATACTGCTTGCACTCAATCCGCTGGTTGCACTGAGCTTCCTGATAGAACTGGGCCCGGGCGTGTTCATCGCCTTGGGTGCCATCGTACTGGCGCTGACCGGTGCTGAAGCGCTTTACGCCGACATGGGTCATTTCGGCCGCAAGGCGATCCGTATTTCCTGGGTGGGGGTGGTGTTGCCCGGACTCGCACTGAATTACATGGGGCAGGGCGCTTTGTTGCTCGCCCAGCCTGAGGCCGTTGCCAATCCGTTCTTCTTTTTGTTTCCTGGCAAAATGCTGTTGCCCGCCGTGGTGCTGGCCACGATGGCGACTGTTATCGCATCGCAGGCGGTGATCTCGGGCGCCTATTCGATTGCGCAGCAGGCGGTGCATCTGGGCATGCTGCCCCGTATGCATATTGTGCATACCTCCAGCAGCCAGGCCGGGCAGATCTACATTCCGGCGATCAATTGGATATTACTGCTGGCAGTAATCGTGGTGTGTATCAGTTTCGGTTCTTCCTCCGCGCTGGCCGGCGCGTATGGCATCGCGGTAACCGGTACGATGCTGATTACGACGCTGCTCACCTTTGTTGTAGTGCGACGCAAATGGCACTACCCGCTGTGGCTGGCATTGGCCGCGACCGGTTTCTTTTTCGTGGTGGATGCAGTGCTGCTGGTATCAACCTCCTTCAAGTTCCTGCAGGGCGGCTGGTTCCCGGTGACTCTGGGGCTGTCATTGTTCGGGGTGATGTGGACATGGAAACAGGGCCGCGCACTGTTGCTGCAACACATGGGCAAAGATGACCCCACGCTGCTGGATTTCGTCAACACGCTCCACTATTCACCCTTTCCACGTGCAGCGCGCACGGCGGTCTACATGGTGGCTAATCCGAAACCGGTGCCGCGCGCTCTGCTGCACAATCTCAAACATAACCTGACCTTGCACGAGAAAAATCTGGTCGTTACGGTGCTGTTTGCGGACATTCCTTACGTGGAGCAGGAGCAGCGTGTGGAAGTTGAGCCGCTTGGGGAGGGCTTCTGGCAGGTGCGGTTGAATTTCGGCTTCATGCAGGACCCGGACGTGCCCAAGGCGCTCGAAATGAGTTTGCCCAAGGAGTTGAACTTCAAATTATTCACGGCATCGTTTTTCATCAGTCGCGAAACGGTAGTGCCAACCAAGGGTACCGGCATGGCACCTTGGCGCGAGGAATTGTTCGCGATGCTGTCGCGCAATGCGGGTGAGGTGGTGAATTATTTCAATCTGCCGGGCAACCAGGTTATTGAGCTCGGGTCGCGCGTGCATATCTAGCAGCGCGTCGCAGAGATTCGCACCCAGTCGCCTTCTGCGGTGACGGAAAAATCCCTGAACCACGGTGTGTAGGCTGCAACAACCGCATCCGCCTGCTCTCGCAGGATGCCGGACAGCAATATCCATCCCCCGCTCTTCACATGCAGGCTCAGTAGTTGCGCGAGCTGGGTCAGCGTACCGGCGAGAATATTGGCCATCATGCCATCCACAAGGCCGACTTCACCTGCCGTGATTGCGTGCGTCCAGGCGTCGGGGAGATACAGAGGAAAACGCGCGGGATTGAGAGAATTCTTGCGGCAGTTTTCGGTAGTGGCAGTGACCGCCTGCGGATCATTGTCGACGCCATACACCTTGCCCCCGCCGAGCAACAAGGCTGCGATCCCGAGAATTCCCGAGCCACAGCCGTAGTCGACCAGGGTCAATCCTTGCAACGGCTGAGAGTCCAGCCACTGCAGACAGAGTGAAGTCGTGGGGTGGGTGCCAGTACCGAACGCGAGACCGGGATCAAGTCGCAACACAGCGGTATCTGCTTGTTGCATATCCGGCAAAAGCCCGGCGTGGCGCTCTTCCCAGGCAGCCGCGTCGGCAGCAGGTGGTATCCACAGCGTGTCATCAGTGCCATCGGCCAGCCACCAGCTCGGACAGACCCACAGGCGCTTGCCAAAACGCATGGGTGTGAAATCGTCGAGCCACGCGCGTACCCAGTCCTGTTCCGGCAACTCGGTAAATTTCAGCGGTGGCAGCGGACTGGGTGCCCAAGCAGTGGCCAAGGTGTGCTGGAGAGCGGTGGCATCGGTGCCTTGCGGAAACAAACCGGTCAGTACCACGTGATTCCAGAGCGGCGTTTCGCCGGGGCCGGGTTCGAACAGCGGTTCGTTCTCGGCATCAATCAGCGTCACAGAAACAGCGCCGGCGTTTTCCAGCAATTGTTCGAGGGCTTCCGCGCCTTCGCGGTGCGTACGAACCTTGACCTCTAACCAGCTCATCTATGTTCTCCGGTCCAGTTGTTTTCAGGTTTGGACTTTTTGGCATTGCCCCGCGGCCCTCCCAACTGCACCAAGGCGACACGTTCAGCCCGAGTGGGTGTCCAGACCAACAACATCCAGTCCAACAACAAGACCAACAGAAACACTACTAGTGTGCTTTCCCGCCCTTGGCCTTCAGCATCGCTTCGAGATAATGGATGTTGCGGCCGCCTTCGCGGAAACCAGGGTCACGCATGATCTCGCCCTGCAGAGGAATGTTGGTCTTGATGCCGTCAACCACCATTTCTTCGAGCGCGTTCTGCATGCGCATGATCGCAATGTCACGCGTTGGGCCGTGGCTGATCAGCTTGGCGATCAGCGAATCATAATGTGGCGGCACGGTGTAGCCGCTGTAGATGTGCGAATCCACGCGGATGCCATTGCCGCCGGGCGTGTGGAATAGCGTGATCTTGCCGGGGCTCGGCATGAAGGTAACCGGATCCTCAGCATTGATGCGGCATTCAATCGCATGGCCGGTGATGATGATGTCTTCCTGTTTCACCGACAAACCCATACCTGATGCAATCTGCAACTGCTCCTTGACGATGTCGATACCGGTAATGCGTTCCGTCACCGGATGCTCCACCTGCACACGCGTGTTCATTTCAATGAAATAAAATTTATTGTCCTGATACAGGAATTCCAGCGTACCGGCGCCGCGGTATTTCAGGTCCTGACAGGCTTTGATACAGGACTGCACAATGTCGGCGCGCACTTTGTCGGGAATGCCGGGAGCCGGCGCTTCTTCCACTACCTTCTGGTGGCGGCGCTGCATCGAACAGTCGCGATCACCGAGGCAAACCGCGTTGCCTTCGCCGTCGCCAATGATCTGGATTTCAACGTGGCGTGGGTTGTCGAGAAATTTTTCCATGTACACGACGTTGCTGCCGAAGTAGCTGCCCGCTTCGTTCTGTGTAACCTGGATCGAGCTGAGCAGTGTGGCTTCGTCGTGCACGACACGCATACCGCGGCCACCACCGCCCGCTGCGGCCTTGATCATGATCGGATAGCCAATCTTTTTTGCCGTGGCGAGGGTTTGAGCGCTGTCTTCGGTCACCGGGCCGTTGGAGCCGGGCACAGTGGGCACGCCCGCGGCACGCATTACCGTAATGGCGGACACCTTGTCACCCATGGCGCGAATCGTGTCGGGGCGCGGGCCGATGAAGATGAAGCCGCAGCGCTCAACCTGTTCGGCGAAATTCGCGTTCTCTGACAGGAAGCCGTAACCGGGATGTACCGCATCAGCGCCGGTGACTTCCATGGCGCTGATCAACGCGGGCACGTTGAGGTAGCTTTCCAGCGAGGGCGGCGGACCGATGCACACAGACTCGTCGGCGAGGCGCACATGCATCAGGTTGCGGTCGGCCGTGGAGTGCGCGGCCACAGTCTTGATGCCCAGTTCCTTGCAGGCGCGAAGGATGCGAAGGGCGATTTCGCCACGGTTGGCGATCAGTACTTTTTCCAGCATGGTGGTGTGTTACTCGTCGGGTGGCGGCAGCTTGGACAGCAGCTCAGGCAGCTCTTTACACAAGGATGACCAGCGGCTGGTCGAATTCAACCGGCTGGCCATCCTGCGCGATGAGAGCTTCGATCGTGCCGGCTCGACCGGCTTCAATCTGGTTCATCATCTTCATGGCTTCGATGATGCCGATGATGTCAGTGGCCTTCACTTGCTTGCCGACTTCGACGAAGGGCGGCGAGTTCGGCGAAGGCGAGCGGTAGAAAGTGCCCACCATTGGTGATTTCACCGGTTGCCCTTTGTAGGCAGACGCTGGTGCAGCATTGGCTGCAACAGCCGCTGCCACGCCTGCGGGTGCGGGTGCGGAGGCGGGGTACATGGCTGGAGCTTGCATGTAGTGCTGCTGCTGTGGCGGGTGCTGGCCCTGGGGATAATTGCGGCTGATCCTGACGGTTTCCTCGCCTTCCTTGATCTCGATTTCTGCGATGCTGGATTCTTCCAGCAGTTCGATCAGCTTTTTGACTTTGCGTATATCCATGAGGTCCTCGGACAGTCTTGAGTTCGGTAAGTATCAGGTAAACGTTTGGCCGGGATGCGAATGCCCGGGTCAGGAGTATTGCCAGGCCTCTTGTCAGAAAAGGGCCAGCCGGGCAAAGGCGGCCTGCAGTGCCAGTTCATAGCCCTGCGCGCCCAGCCCCACAATGCTGCCCACGGCGACATCAGCCATGAAGGAGTGGTGGCGGAAGCTTTCGCGGGCATGCACGTTCGACAGGTGTACTTCGATGAACGGAATGGCGACACCGAGCAGCGCATCGCGCAGGGCGATGCTGGTGTGGGTCAAAGCAGCCGGGTTGATAATGATGAAATCGATGCCTTCGGTGCGGGCGGCATGAACCCGCTCAATCAGCTCGTATTCGGCGTTGCTTTGCAGGAATTGGATGTGGTGGCCGGCATCCTTGGCCATCTGCGCCAAGCGTGCATTGATGTCGTCCAGGGTCAGTTTGCCGTAGACCTCGGGCTCCCTGCTGCCCAGCAGGTTGAGGTTGGGGCCGTTCATTACCAGTATGGAAGCCATGGCGTTCTCACTTGCATCGGGGTTATGCGCCTGTGCCTTCTTCAGTGCAGTGGCACAAGAGCGGCGCGCATTTTCGGCAAAGTTCCGACTTATGTATATAACGTGCCGGTATTTTTATTCATCTGCAGGAATGTGGTGATTAAATTCTGGCAGGGGAAAAAATCTCACGTATGTATTATTTTACCATCAAGATAGCAGAAGATGGTGAATTTTAGCGGAACTTTGTGGGAATTTGGCACTATTGTCGTGAAAATGACTGTATTGAGCGTCAATTTCGCCTATCTGGCAGGTAAGTCACTGCTGCTCGAGGCTCAAGCCCGAGGTGTCTTGGGGGTCGCCGCTTTCCAGCCGGATTTTCAGTGACAGGTTGGTCTTTGAGTCGGCATTGTTCAGCGCCTCCTCGAGCGAGATATTGCCCGCCTTGTAGAGTGCATACAGGGCCTTGTCAAAGGTCTGTGAGCCCTCCACATCGGATTTTTCCAGGGCGTCTTTCAAGGTGTAGATGTCCCCCTTTTCGATCAGCTCGGCGATGTAGGCGCTGCGCTGCATCACTTCCACCGCAGCATGTCGGTTCCCGTCCACCCCGCGCACCAGCCTCTGCGAAATTACGGCGCGCAGGTTCAGCGACAAATCGAGCAGCAGTTGCTTGTGGGTCGCTTCGGGAAAGAAATTGAGGATGCGATCCAGGCTTTGCGAGGCGTTGTTGGCATGTAGCGTGGACAGGCAGAGGTGGCCGGTTTCGGCGTAGGCCATCGCGGCCTGCATGGTTTCGCGATCGCGGATTTCCCCGATCAGAATAACGTCCGGTGCTTCGCGCATGGCATTTTTCAGCGCATTGGCATAGCTGTGGGTATCCATGCCGACTTCGCGCTGGTCGACCACTGATTTGCGATGCGGATGAAAAAACTCGATCGGTTCCTCAATGGTCAGGATGTGGCCGTGCACAGTGGCGTTGCGGTAATCAATCATGGACGCGAGGGTAGTGGATTTACCGGAGCCGGTGGCGCCAACCACAAGAATAAGCCCGCGTGGCTCCATAACCAGTGTTTTCAGGATCGATGGCAGTTTCAGTGTTTCCAGCGTCGGAATGGTGGACTTAATGTAACGGATCACCATGCCGACTTCGCCGCGCTGAACGTAGAGGTTTACCCGGAAGCGCCCAATGGCGCCCTGGCTGATCGAGAAATTCAGCTCCAGGTTGGCTTCGAATTCCGCCTGCTGTTTTTCGTTGATCAGGCGATAGGCGAGCTGTTTCACCTCGCCCGGCTCGAGCATCTTGTGGCTGATCGGTGCGACCTTGCCCTGGATCTTGATATTGGGAGCGGTTCCGGTGCTGAAGAACAGGTCGGATGCGTCCTTCTCCGCCATCAGGTTCAGGTAGGGGGTAATATCCATTAGCGACTCCCGTTATGTGGGTTTAGTCGGGCAACTGCAAGGTAAGGGTTTTTTGCTGAAGGGGATAACAATAAAGATCCTGCGCGCAGCCCTGGTAGGTGAGCAGCAGTTCAAGAGTGGCGCCGGGCCCGGCTTTGAGATCCGTTGTGGCCACATGCGCTACAAGCCGGTCGAAATACACCGCTACTTCGCCGAAATACTCGTCAGTGATACGGGTGGGCTCGGGCAGTTCGAGTTGCAGTACCGCGCCATCAGTGAGGGTTAACGCCAGGCTCTTCTGGTACAGGTAAAAGCGCGGGGGCAGCTGCCAGAACAGCGTGATGCTGCCGTCCGTTTCAGCTTGGGCAACAAGCGGAAAGGCCTGGTCTGCGGGGAGAATGCCGGTGGTGCCAGGGGCTTGCAGTGCCGGACTCGTGCTCAGCAGAGTGCTGCGGTCCGGTACAGAAAGTTCGGCGGCAGGCAGCGCGGCGCTGAGGGCAAGCAGCACGCAGGCCGATGAGAGCCGGTTCATCTTCAACCTTCAAAGCGTTCGAACACCAGCGTGGCGTTGGTGCCGCCAAAGCCGAAGCTGTTCGACATCACGGTATTGAGTTTGCGTTTGGTCATTTCGCGCACGATCGGCACATCGGCCACGGCGGGATCGAGGTTGTCGATGTGGGCGGAGGCAGCGATGAAATCGTTCTGCATCATCAGGATGCTGTAGATCGCTTCTTGCACGCCGGTGGCGCCCAGTGAGTGACCGGTGAGTGATTTGGTGGAGCTGATTGCAGGAATATTGGTGCCGAAGGTGGCGCGGATGGCTTCCACTTCCTTTACATCACCCACCGGTGTGCTGGTGCCGTGCGTATTGATGTAATCGATTGGGCGCTTGGCAGTAGCCATTGCCATTTGCATGCAGCGCGCTGCACCTTCGCCGGATGGTGCCACCATGTCGGAGCCGTCGGAAGTGGCGCCATAGCCGGTTAACTCCGCGTAAATCTTTGCGCCGCGGGCCAGCGCATGATCCAGTGCTTCAATCACGAGAACACCGCCACCGCCGGCAATCACGAAACCATCGCGGTCCGCATCATAGGCGCGTGATGCGCGATCTGGAGTGGCATTGTATTTGGTAGACAAGGCACCCATCGCGTCGAACATGCAGCTCAGGGTCCAATGCTCAGCTTCACCACCGCCGGCGAAGACCACGTCCTGCTTGTTCAGCTGAATCAGTTCCATGGCGTTGCCGATGCAGTGCGCGCTGGTTGCGCAGGCGGAAGAGATTGAATAGTTGACGCCCTTGATGTGGAAGGGCGTAGCGAGACAGGCAGATACAGTGCTGCCCATGGTGCGGGTAACGCGATAAGGTCCGATGCGCTTGAGGCCTTTCTCGCGCAGGATGTCGGCGGTTTCAACCTGATCTTCGGTGGAGGAGCCGCCGGCGCCCATGATGATGCCGGTGCGGATGTTGGAGACTTGTTCGGGGGTAAGGCCGGAATCTGCGATGGCCTGCTTCATGCTGATGTAACCGTAAGCGGCGGCGGCACCCATGAAACGCAGATCCTTGCGATCGATGTGCGGGGTAAAATCCATGTCCACGGCACCGGCTACGTGGCTGCGCATGCCGCGGGCTTCATACTCAGGGCGGAACACGATGCCGCTTTTGCCCTGTTGCAGTGAAGCCAGGACTGTTGGCAGGTCGGTTCCTATGCAGGAAACGATACCCATCCCGGTGACAACGACGCGACGCATAACAACCTCTTTCAACGCTTTCTGATAACTACTCTAATAGCTATTCTAATAGCTATTCTAGTAGCTACTCGCATAACTGCCCAGATAAACGGCTCAGCTCAGGCTATCGTCCGGCTTGAACAAACCCACTTTCAGGCCATTGGCAGTATAGATAACCCTGCCATCGACAGAAACCTGGCCATCGGCGATGCCCATCACGAGTTTGCGCTCAATCAGGCGTTTGATATCGAGTTCGTAAACCACTTTCTTGCAAGTCGGCAAAATTTCACCAGTAAATTTCACTTCGCCACAACCCAAGGCGCGACCTTTGCCCGGGTTGCCGCGCCAGCCGAGGAAGAAACCAACCAGCTGCCACATGGCATCGAGCCCCAGACAGCCCGGCATAACCGGATCACTTTCGAAATGACAGCCGAAAAACCACAGGTCGGGATGGATGTCGAGCTCTGCCAGCACGCGGCCTTTGCCTTCGCTGCCGCCGGTTGAGCTGATATCAACGACGCGATCCACCATCAGCATTTGGCCCAAGGGAAGGCGGGCATTGCCGGGCCCGAACATCTTGCCGTGGCCGCAACTGAGCAGCTCATCGCGGGTGTAACTGTGCTTGGGAATGAACGCTGAGGTCATATCTTGAATACGTGGTCGGTCTGGCACCGGAGACCCGGCAAAAAAGAGGTTCATTATATAGTGAGATGTTTACGGAAGCCCTAATATTTTCGCCGCCAATGTGGCTATAATCCCTGTGAAATTTGCAGTTTTATGCGTCTAGTCAAGCAGGACTTCCTTTCAACATGCTCATTCCGGTCATTATGGCAGGCGGGGTCGGATCGCGGCTCTGGCCCGCGTCCCGCGAAGCATTTCCCAAACAGTTTTTGAGCTTAGCTGCTGCGGATGCGGACCACGCTGGTTCCTTGTTTCAGCAGAGTTTGCAGCGGCTGGACGGTTTGCAAGAACTGGCAGCGCCCATCATCGTGTGCAACAGCGAACACCGCTTTCTGGTAGCCGAACAGTTGCGGCAGTTGGGCATTACGGACGCGACTATTATTCTTGAGCCTGTGGGGCGCAACACCGCGCCCGCTGTGGCGCTGGCTGCATTGGCTGCGCGTAGCCGTTCGGATGCAGCGTGCCTGCTCGTGTTGGCGGCCGATCATGTGATTGCCAATGTCAGCGCATTTCACCAGGCAGTGCTCGCAGGCAAGGCGGCCGCCGATCATGGCAAGCTTGTTACGTTTGGTATTGTCGCCACGCGACCCGAGACAGGTTATGGCTACATTAAGCGGGGTGCCCTGGCTTTTGCTGATCCTCTGATAAAAAGTCTGTCAGTGGTACATGCAGTGGAGCGCTTCGTTGAGAAACCTGATTTGCAAACGGCGCAAGCATATTTGGCCTCTGGTGCTTATTACTGGAACAGCGGCATGTTCTTGTTTAATGCTGCACGCTATCTGGAAGAACTGGGAACCTTTGAGCCCGAGATCTTGCGCGTGTGCGCAGACTCTTGGCGGGCAGCAACACCCGATCTGGATTTCACCCGCATAGCGCCTGAGTTGTTCAAGGCCTGCCCATCCAAATCGATCGATTACGCGGTGATGGAACTTACCAAAGGCGCTGTCGTGGTGCCGCTGGACGCTGGCTGGAACGATCTTGGTGCTTGGTCCTCCGTGTGGGAGCAGGCCACGCACGATGCCAACGGCAACGCTGTTCGCGGCGATGTGCTGTTGCATGAAGCCACAGATTCATTTGTGCAGGCGGAATCGCGCCTGGTCGCACTGGTGGGAATGGACAATACCGTAGTGGTTGAAACTGCCGATGCCGTGTTGGTAGCGCACAAGGATCGGGTGCAGGATGTGAAGGAAATCGTGCGGCGTCTCGGTGTGTTGAAGCGCACCGAGACCCTGCTGCACAAGAAAGTATACCGGCCCTGGGGTTCCTACGAAGGCCTCGCGACCGAGCCGGGTTTTCAGGTGAAACGCATTATCGTCAACCCTGGTGCCGCGCTGTCATTGCAACTGCATTACCACCGCGCTGAGCACTGGATCGTGGTGCAGGGCACCGCCACGGTCACCTGCGGCGATAACAGTTTTGAACTGTACGCAAATCAGTCCACGTATATACCGCAGGAAACCCGCCACCGGCTGGAGAACCGCACTACAGAACCGCTGACACTGATCGAAGTGCAGTGCGGCGCTTATCTGGGCGAAGACGATATCGTGCGCTTCGAGGATATCTACGGGCGCCAGAAATGAAAATTTGCAACGAGGTAACACGTGGATAATTTCACCTGCTTCAAAGCCTACGATGTGCGTGGGCGCATTCCCGATCAACTGAACGAGGACATCGCGTTTCGCATCGGACGCGCATACGCAACTTTTCTACAGCCCAAAAAAGTTGTGGTTGGATATGACATTCGCCTGAGCAGCCAGGCGATCTGCGCGGCGCTGAGTCGTGGCCTGATGGACTCCGGTGTGGATGTGTTCAACATCGGGTTGTGCGGGACTGAGGAAATTTATTTTGCGACGAGCCACCTGAAGATGGACGGTGGCATAGTGGTTACCGCAAGCCACAATCCCAAAGACTACAATGGCATGAAGTTCGTGCGCGAGGATTCCAAGCCCATCAGCGCCGACACCGGGCTGACCGACATCAAGCTGTTGGCAGAAAAAAATGTCTTCGCGAAGCCGGCGCGCCAGGGCAAGGAAGCCGCAGTTGATACCAAACAAGCCTATGTTGAACACCTGCTGTCTTACGTAAATCTGCAAACGCTGAAGCCTCTGAATGTGGTGTGCAACGCGGGGAATGGCGGCGCGGGCCGCATCATCGACCTGCTGGAGCCGCATCTGCCGTTCAAATTCACCAAGGTGTACCACGAGCCCGACGGCAACTTCCCGAACGGAGTGCCAAACCCGCTGCTGGAAGAAAACCGTGAGCCAACAGTCACAGCCTTGTTGAAAGAAAAAGCGGATGTGGCGATTGCCTGGGATGGAGACTTCGACCGCTGCTTCTTCTTCGACGAGAAAGGTGGCTTCATTGAGGGCTATTACATCGTAGGCCTCTTGGCCGAAGCGTTTCTGAAACGCCATCCGGGCAGCAAGATCATTCACGACCCGCGCCTGCTGTGGAACACGGAAGCGGTCGTGAAGGAATTCGGCGGTACTACAGTGCAGTGCAAATCCGGCCATGCCTTTATCAAGGAAATGATGCGCAAAGAAGATGCGATCTACGGTGGCGAGATGAGTGCCCACCATTATTTCCGCGACTTCTTCTACTGCGACAGCGGCATGGTGCCGTGGTTACTGGTGCTGGAGTTGATGGTTACAAGTGGCAAGCCATTGTCACGGTTGGTGGAGGAAGCCATTGCGCGCTTCCCGGCCAGCGGTGAAATCAACCGCACGGTCAACGATGCGCAAGCGGTAATTGACCGTGTGCTGGCGCATTACAAGCCCCGCGCTCTCGGCATCGACTACACCGATGGCGTCAGCATCAGTTTTGCCGACTGGCGCTTCAATCTGCGGATGTCCAACACCGAACCCGTGATTCGTTTGAATGTGGAATCACGTGGCGACATAGCCCTGATGCAGCGCAAAACCGCCGAAATACTGGCCTTGATGGCTTAGGACCCTTAGCTGTAACAACTACCAAGTGTAACATCTAGCTGCAACAACGCGCCCGCCACAATATCTGCACAATGTGTTGTTTGCTGACACCGATCAGCAGAGTCTGCATTTGGGATTCGCAAAAAGGGCTATATACTCACCTTGCTTGCGCTGTGTTCGGGGCAAGGGCTTGGTCCCTGACCCTGACCCTAACAAAGCTGCAAGCGCAAGGGCGGGAAAATCGCTTGAAAACAACAATAAAAACCACATAAAAAAAGTACTGCAAAATGCCAATCAAACTTCAGACCCGATTTCAGAAAAAGTTACTCGTAGTCGCGCTAACCATTGCCGGTTCATTCGGCGCTGCCGCGCTGGCGCAGGAAACCGCACAGATTGATTTCACCAGTGTGGGCCGCGGCGCACCGCTCACCGCAGACATTAATACCTACGATTTTACCGGTGCCACCATGCGCCGGCCAAACGTGTTCGGGGGCGGCCCCGCCAACGAACCGCCGATTTTTACCGGTGGTGCTGAACCTGGCCAGACCCCGCCCGGCATTCAACCCTTGCCGGTGGATATTTTCACCAGCACCGACTTTTACAAGGACCGCGCCTTGTGGAGCGATCCGCGCTATTTCCGCTGCAACACGCCGGGAGCGCTTGAGGATTTGTGGGGCGGCAACCGCTCAGGGTTGATCGGCGACGATCCGCCGCGCAGCGCAGCCTGGGGCCATTGCGACCGCGACTATCCGCGTGAAGCCATTGTCAGTCCTTACAATTTTGCGACGGCACAGGAACACTACGAAGCACTTCTGGCCGAAACCAATGCTCGTGGCGGCCCTACTGAGCACACCTACGCAACGCTGCCCGGTGAATGGACTGGCCAGTACATGCATCCCGGCCGCACGCCCGGCAACGGGTACTGGTATCGCATGCGCCACAACCAGATGCCAACCATCCTGTCGCTGCTGACCCCCGAATACCAGACCCGCATGGTGCAGGAGGCCTACCACCACGCGAATACCAACGCCGCACAGTGGCCGTCGCAGTACTGCTGGCCGGAAGGTTTCATGCGGCGCTGGCATGAAGCGGCAGTGTGGGATCACTACATCATGGTCACGCCGCACATGGTGCAGATCCTTGCTGGGGTTGCGCGCAACTTCATAACCAATATCCACGTCGGTCGCGAATTCAACATGGAAGGCGCGGTGCCGCGTCTTGGTGCCGACGTGCCGCGCTGGTATGGTGAAACGATCGGCTTCTGGGACAACGACACGCTGATCACCTGGACCTCGAACATTCAGGGCTGGAAGGTTCACGCGGCACCAGAACATTCGAACATGATGCAGACCATCGAAATTTACTCGCCGAACCATGATGCGGACGGCAAGTTCCTCGGCCTGAACCACGAAGCGATCTTCTATGATCCTGAGTCCCTCGTAGAGCCGGTGCGCATTGTGCGCAATTACCTGAAAACGGGCGATTTCACCGAAGGCGATCCTTACGTATTTATCGAATGCACGCAGTCGATTTTCCCGATCGACGGGCGCGCGACCCCGGTGTCGCCCGGCCAGACCATTGAGTACACGGTCCCCGACATGCTCGGCCGGCCGTGGGCTGAAATCTGGGAGCAGTTCGAACAGGGCATGGAAAAGCCTGAGGAAGCCGACATATTCAGTTTCCCGTAAGGTTTCCGTAAGGTTGGTCGCGTATAGTAGAAACAAGTAACAGTGCAGGAGATAACGCATATGAAAACCCGAAGCAAAATCAGCGCTCTTTGTGCCACGGCACTCGTATTGGCAGGGATACCCTTTGCTGCCGTAAAGGCACATCATTCCTTCGCGATGTACGACCTGAATACCATGAAAGTATTCACCGGTGTCGTCATTCGTATTGACCCGCAGCCGAACCATCTGCAGATTTATTTCGCGCCGATGAATGAAGATCGCAAGAACGTGGAGCGCGATGCTGCCGGCGAACCTGTATCCTGGGCTGTTGAGATGGGCGGTTCGGCCCAAATGGCACGGGATGGTTTGTCGGTGAATTCGTTTCCGCCAGGCACAGTATTCAGTATGGGGCTGCATCCGCTGCGTAACGGCGAAAATGCCGGCACTCTTGAAGGCGGCTTGTTCCGTTGCCCCGATCGCACCCCGCCTGCCGCTGGCATGCACTGCGATTCAGTGGAAGGGAATATCCTGATCGGCCGTGAGCCGCTGGCCATCGCAATACCGTAGGATTTACTGAGCCTGCTGCATCGCAGCAGGCAACGTTATTGTCTCCCGTGAGTGAAATTGAAAATAGTGCTTTTACGCCCTCGGGGTGCTGCCCCCAATTTCAGCGCGGCACGTGGATCGATTCCTTGATGTGCTTCAGATTCGCCACGATGGTGAAGGTCATGATCACCAGCAGTGACCACGAACTCCATTTGCCGACATGCACCACTGACCACGCCCCAAGCTGGTTGGGGTAGGTCCACACCTGGTAGAACGTACTGATATTTTCCGCCAGCCAGATGAAGAAACCAATCAGCACGAAAGCGAGCAGCAGTGGCATTCTGCGTTCGCGGTCGAGCGGCCTGAAGACCACAGTTGCGCGTGCGTAAAGCCCAAGCGCGCAGGCGGCCAGATACCAGCGGTAATCACCGATGAAATGGTGGGTGAAAAAGTTGGCGTAGATCAGTAGCGCGATCAGGCCCGACATCCAGTACGGCGGGTGATGCTCGATGCGCAGTCCAAACAAGCGCCAGGCCTGAATGATGTAGCTGCCAACCGCTGCGTACATGAAACCGGAAAATAGCGGCACACCGAACAACTTGGTGTAGCCAAAATCCTGGTAACTCCATGAGCCGATTGCATCAGAGGTCTTGAACACTTCCAGCGCAAAGCCGATCAGGTGGAACAGCGTGATGGCTTTCACCTCATCCAGCGTTTCCAGTTTGGTCCACAGCATCCACGCCTGAATCACAAGCGCGATCACCAGTAGCATGTCGTAGCGCGGCAGCCCGAACAAACCCGCGCGCGGCACCGCAAACATCGCCACGAAGAACAGTCCCGCGAAGAGACACGCCCGGGCCTCCTTGATTCCGAAATAGAGGAACTCGATCAAGCCATGTGGCAGGCGCTCAAGGACAGGCAGCGACACCGGCGCAAGCAAGTGGGCGTCGATGGTCTGCAGGGAAGGGAGCGAGACTTTCATGGAACAGGATTGTCGATGGATCAGCCGGTGATCACAAGCCGTGCCGCTGCAAGGATCAGAAAGCCGCCACCGATCCGTTTGAACCACAACTTGCCGCGTTCTCCGGCCT
>CAMDML010000025.1 GCA_945902215.1 Klebsiella pneumoniae
CAGGAGGATCGAGGCGGTTAAAAGAGATGGGCGTTCTATGCTTGGCATAGTCAGCATACTGAGCGATTAATGCTCAATAAGCAATATTGGCAGGCGAGCGGCGGGCCCATTGGCAGGCGTCAGCTTGCAAGAAGGTGTGTGAGCTGGAATCAACAGGGATAACACCGCTGCGCAGCCGGCTCAATTACAGCCTGGTGTCACACTGGTCCACAGTGACTCGCCAGTGTGTGTGCAGTTGACCGATGAGGCATTGGCGGTGTTGTTGATATTTCCTGTTGGGGCCGGAATACCTTGGGCGGGCTCGGTAGTTGGCTTGGCGCTAAGGTCTGCGGCGCCGGCCATCCCGGCTGCCGCCGCTACCGCTACCGCTGCTGCTACGTCCGCGACCACCACTGCCGCCACTCCCACCACTCCCACCACGCTTGCCATCCGGTGCTTCCGCCTTGAACTTCGACGGCAGGCTGAACGGTGGTGGTTCCAGCAGTTTGTCTGGTGTCGGGTACTCGCATGGTAACTTCATGCCGATCTTCGCTTCGATGGCGGGCACCAAAAACGAATCATCCTCGCACGCGAAGCTGATCGACGTGCCAAACGCGCCGGCACGACCAGTGCGACCAATGCGGTGCACGTAGTCATCTGACTCTTCCGGCAGCGTGAAATTCACCACGTGGCTGATGTCATCAATATGCAGACCGCGGCCGGCAACATCGGTGGCCACCAACACCTGGATATCAGCGTTGCGGAATTCTTCCAGGGTCTTTACTCTTTTCGGCTGCGCCACTTCGCCTGACAGCAAACCCACGCTGATACCGTTGCGGTGCAGATTGTCGGCAAGCTTGCGCGCCTGATCACGGCGGTTGGTGAACACGATGACGCGCTCGCCCTCTTCGCTTTGAATCAGGTTGTACAGCAGCGGATATTTCTGGTTGGTGGTGACGAGATAGACCACCTGCTTAACGTTATCCATGGTGACTTTTTCCGGCTCTACTTCCACGCGGATCGGATTCATTGCCCAGCGCTCGGCCAAGGTCAGGATGTCGTCGGTAAAAGTTGCACTGAACAGCAGGGTCTGCCGGCAGTGCTTGGGCGGGCAGGCCGAAATGATTTGGCGCACCTGCGGGATAAAACCCATGTCCATCATGCGGTCTGCCTCGTCGATGACCAGCAACTCCACCAGGCCCAGTGAAATATTGCGCTGGCTGATGAAGTCCAGCAAGCGGCCCGGGGTAGCGACCACGATGTCGACAATGTCCTGATCGAGTTGCTGCTGTTGCTTCTGGTAATCAATACCGCCTACCAGTGTGATGATTTTCAGCCCGGCGTATTTACAGAGCAGCTTGGCATCTTTCGCAATCTGCATGACCAGTTCGCGGGTTGGCGCAATGATCAGCGCGCGCGGCTCACCGACATAGCGCTCTTCCTCAACAGGGTTGTTCAGCAGGTCAGTAATGATTGTCGTCAGGAACGCGGCAGTCTTGCCGGTGCCGGTCTGTGCTTTGCCGGTGATGTCGTGGCCGTGCAGGCTAATGCTCAGGCTCTGGGCCTGAATCGGCGTGCAGAACTCGAAGCCGAGATCATCAATCGCGCGTAACAGCGGCGCGGGCAGTTTGAAATCGCGAAATTTGACGGTAGTGCGGGAATACGATCTGTCTTGCGGGGGAGCGGCTTCCGGCAGTGCCGGCGTTTCAATGGGATCCATACTGGGGTCTCTTACCGGCGGCAGCGGTAAATGTTGAAGGTTTGTTCGCCGTTTCTGGGTTCGCTGGTCGCGACGAGGGTATCACCACGGTCAGCAGCGCGGTTGCGTGCAATCGTACGTAATTCCTGGGCCACTTTGGTGGGCTGGCGGTTCACCACCACCTTGCTGGTGACGTTTACGGTGATGTTGCCTTCACTCGTGCAGTTGGCGATTTCACTCATCTGCAGGATCGCCACGTTTTCACCTTGCGGGGTCAGTTTCACAAAAGCGCAGGCGCTGAGAAGGAGGGTCAGGGTAACAAGCATCAGGTTGCGCATGGCTGTGTTCTCTTCAGAGGTTCACTTGCGATTGAATTTTACGTTGACTTCGATGGCCACGGAATCAGCAGCCATGTTCTGGTATTCGTCGAGGCCAAAATCCAGCCGGTTGAGCGTGCCCGTGCCAAGGATACCCACCGTGCTGCCGCCAAGCACTCCGCCGCTGCCGGGGTTGAATTTGACGTGGAAGGTCCAGGGCTTGGTGATGCCAACAAAGGTCAGGTCACCGTTGAAATCCACTTCGTTGTCACCGGTTACAGTAGCTGAAGTGCTGGTGAACTTTGCTTCCGGAAACACGGAGGCGTTGAACCACACACCGCTGTTGACCAGCGTTTCAGTCACATCGCCGTCGGCCATGTTCAGACTGCCCATCTGCACACTGGCAGTCAGGCTTGATTTGGCCAGATTGGCTGGGTCGAGGGTCAGTGTTCCGGCATACATATCAAAGCGACCGACAAGGTTCAGGGCTTCCTGATGGAACACCCGAAAGAACACACTGCCGTACTGGCGGGTGAGCGTGTACTCAAGCGGACCTTCGGCGGCGAAGGCGGCCAAAGAAGAAACCAGAGCAGCGACAAGGACGAGAGTGACGTGCAGACTACGGCGGAGCATGGAGGTTCCTGTTAAGGCTGGAATTGGCGGGCATTCTTTCAGTCCGGGGCTTTCAGGTCAATCCGCAGCGCCATTGGAAGTGCCGTTACTTCCCGCACATACAGCACATTCAGGGTTTTTCCGCAGTTGCATCTCGCGGAACTGCAGCCCTGAGGCATCGAACAGCAAGAGCCGCCCACACAGTGTGGTGCCGGTGCCTGTCAGTACCTTAATGCATTCCAGCGCCTGCAGACTACCCATCACGCCTACCAGCGGCGCCAGTACACCGTTGTTTGCGCAGCTAGCGTCGAGATCCTCACCTTCTTCATACAGACAGTGGTAGCAGGGACTGTTGCTCTGGCGGGCATCGAACACACTGAGCTGTCCTTCCATGCGGATCGCCGCAGCGGAAATCAGGGGCACCCGGCTCTGCACGCAGGCGCGGTTCAGGGCGAAACGCGTGGTGAAATTGTCCGTGCAGTCGACCACGGCGTCGCAGCCGGCAACGAGGCTGGCGAGCTCTGTGCCTTCCAGTCGCTGTGTGTGCACATCGACTTTCACATCGGGATTCAGCGCACAGAGTGTGGCGCGCGCCGACTCAGCCTTGTTGCGGCCGATGCCGGCGGTGACGTGCGCGATCTGCCGTTGCAGGTTGCCGAGATCGACGGTGTCATGGTCCGCGAGTAGCAGCCGCCCGACACCAGCCGCGGCAAGATACATCGCCACGGGACAACCCAGTCCGCCAAGGCCGACAATCAGCACAGTGGCAGCCAGCAGTTTTTCCTGCCCGGCCACATCCAAATTGGCCAGCATCAAATGGCGGCTATAGCGCAGTAGTTGGGCGTCGTTCATGTGTTTCCCGCTCCCGTGCGGCCCACAGTCACGCGTTCGTGGTTGCTGTAATCGCGATGCGTGCTGATGTCAGTATAGCCGAGCCCCGCCAACAGGCCGCGCACCGCACTGCCCTGCTGCCAGCCATGTTCCAGCAGCAGCCAGCCACCTGCCACCAGATAGTCTTGGGTCTGACAGGCAATGTTGCGCAGGTCAGCCAGACCAGCTTCATCCGCAACCAGCGCCTGACGCGGTTCGAAACGGACATCGCCTTCCTGCAGGTGCGGATCACTTGCATCTATATAAGGAGGGTTGCTGACGATCAGCACGTAATCGCGTCCCGGCAGCGGCCTGCACCAACTGCCGGCAAGCAGGTGCAGATTGCTGTGACCGGTCTTGCGGAAATTGGCGGCCGCAACACTTTGCGCTTCCGCACTAAGCTCGGTGGCATGCACTTGCCAGTCCGCACGTTCGGAGGCCAGAGCGATGGCAATGGCACCGGAGCCAGTGCCGAGATCGGCGACCTTGCCTACCAGATCTGTCCCCAGCCGCAGCGCCTGTTCCACCAGCAGCTCCGTTTCCGGACGCGGAATCAGCACAGCAGGGCCCACTTCCACCTCGAACGTCCAGAACCCGCGTCTACCCAGCAAATAAGCTACCGGCTCGCCGCGTTCACGGCGCTCACATAGCGTGGTAAATGCTTGCTGTTGTTCCTGCGTGAGTGTGTGTTCCGGCCAGGCAAAGAGCCAACTGCGGTTTTTGTCGAGAACCTGAGCCAGCAGCAGTTCTGCATCGAGTTGCGCGCTGGCGCTGGCCTGCAGCCGCTCACTTGCATCCGCCAACGCGCTCTGCACGGTCAGCATGTCAGTCCGCCAGTTCGGCGAGCTGATCGGCCTGGTGTTCCGCCAGCAGAGGTTGAATCACGTCATCCATGTTGCCGGCCATGATGTCGCCGAGTTTGTAGAGGGTGAGCTTGATGCGGTGATCTGTGAGACGCCCGTCGGGATAATTGTAGGTGCGGATTTTCTCGGAACGGTCGCCGGAACCCACCAGACTGCGCCGGGTATCGGTTTCCAACTGATGACGCTCGGCTTCTGCCGCCGCTTTCAATTTGGCCAGCAGCAAGGCCATCGCTCTGGCGCGATTCTTGTGCTGTGAGCGTTCGTCCTGACATTCCACCACGATGCCGCTGGGCAGATGCGTGATGCGAATGGCGGAATCGGTCTTGTTGACGTGCTGCCCGCCGGCGCCGCTGGCGCGGTAGGTGTCGACTTTCAGATCAGCCTTGTTGAGTTCTATTTCAGCGGCTTCTTCCGGTTCCGGCATTACTGCCACCGTGCAGGCAGAGGTATGCACCCTGCCTTGCGTTTCGGTTTCAGGGACACGCTGCACGCGGTGCGCGCCGGATTCAAATTTCAGCTGACCGTACACATTGTTGCCTTCGATGCGGGTGATCACTTCCTTGAAGCCGCCATGCTCGCCGCGCCGCTCACTGAGCAGCTCGACCTTCCAGCCCTTTTTTTCCGCATAGCGTGTGTACATCTTCAGCAGGTCGCCGGAAAAAATCGCGGCTTCGTCGCCGCCAGTGCCGGCGCGGATTTCGAGAAACACATTGCAGGTATCGCGCGGGTCCTTCGGCAGCAGCAGCTTTTGCAGCTCTGCGTCCAGCTCTTCGATCCGGCGCGAGCTGCTGGCATATTCTTCTGCCGCCATCGCGCGCACATCGGCGTCGCTGTCCTTCTGCATCGCGGCCGCTTCGGCAAAGTTTTGCTGCGCCTGTTGCAACTCGCGGTAACAGCGCACCACGGGTTCGAGTTCGGCATATTCCATTGAGTAGGCGCGGAACTTGTCTTGTACGCCGATGACTTCGGCGTCGCTCAGTTGGCGTTCCAGCTCCTCATGGCGCTCCATCAGGCGCTCGAGTTTGGCGTTAATCGAGGGGTTCATGGTTTGCGCTGTGCTTCCGTGGCCGGATCGGCCGGGACGGCTTCATTCACTTCCTCGTTGCTGGCTTCCAGCTCAAACAACTGCACGGCGAGATCAATCAGATCGGACTGACCGTCAGCACCGGCCTTCTTCATCTGCACGCTGGGCGCGTGCAGCAGTTTGTTGGTCAACAGGCGCGCGAGTTCACGGAGTACACCCTCGGGTGCTGCGCCTTTCTCCAGCGCCTTGAGCGCCTTGTCGAGTTCGGCATTGCGGATGCTCTCGGCTTTTTCGCGGAAACTGCGCAAGGTGGACACAATGCCAAGTCCGCGCTCCTTCCGCGTCCACGCTTCCACCCCAAGGTCGATAATAGCCTCGGCTTCGCGTGCCGCTTCCTGCCGGTTTTTCAGATTGACGTCGATGACCTGACGCAAATCGTCTACGCTGTAGAGGAACACATCTTCCAGTTCGCCGACTTCCGGTTCAATGTCGCGCGGCACCGCCAGATCAACCATGAAGATCGGCTTGTGGCGACGGGCGCGCAGTGCGGTTTCAACCGCACCCTTGCCGAGAATCGGCAACTGGCTGGCGGTGGATGAGACAACGATGTCGGCATGCACCAGTTCTTCGGGAATGTCAGAGAGCAGCACTTCGCGCACACCGTATTTGCGTTTGAGTTCCTGCGCGTTGGTCAGCGTCCGGTTGGCCACGACAATGGTGGCCACACCCGCTTCCTGCAAATGCTGCACGACAAGTTCGATGGTACGGCCAGCGCCAATCATCAGCGCGCTGGCTTGGTGAATATCGGTGAATATCTGCTGCGCAAGGGTGACCGCAGCGAACGCGACCGAGACCGGGTTCTCGCCGATCGCGGTTTCGGTGCGCACCTGTTTCGCGGCGGCGAACACATCTTCAAATACGCGGTGCAGTTTGCTGCCAACCGTTGCGGCTTCCTGCGCCACCGCGTAGGCCGATTTGATCTGACCGAGAATCTGCGGTTCGCCCAGCACCATCGAATCGAGTCCGCTGGCCACCCGCATCATGTGACGCACGGCGGCTTCGTCGCGATGACTGTAAACGGAGGGTTCGAGCTGGCCCACCGGCAGGCCATGGAAATCGGCCAGCCATTGCAGCAGTTTGGCTGCCTGTTTGGGTTCATGGGAGGCATCAATCGGATCCGGCGCCAATTCCGGCACACCAAAGAGCTCCGTCCGGTTGCAAGTCGACAGGATGGCTACTTCAGTCATGCCGGCCCGCGCACAAGCCTGGTGCAGGGCCTCGTGCATTACTTCGGGCACAAAGGCGACCTTTTCACGCACGGCGATGGGAGCCGTGTTGTGATTGATGCCCAGCACCAGTAGGGACATGAGGGGGGGAGCCTGAATTGGAAGGCGGCTATTTTACAGGGTTACGCCGCCACAAAGCCATGCTGGGGACCTGCTCTCAAAGTCCCAACGTGCACAAATGCGTCCACATTTACAGATACTTACGCTGCCCTGCGGCGCAACAGTGTGGCGGCGTGCACCCCCGGCCGCGATTGTGAAGGGTGCGAATGTCTGGCTATACTAGCCTCGCACTTCCGCCCTACTAGTTAGTAATTCCAGAGACTGCGTGTCTTGATTCAGATCCTTCCAACCGGAAACCACAGCTACTCCTACTTTCAGCCATGCCGCAAGTTGCTGCTGACCGCACTGCTGTTGCCGCTGCTGCTGGCGTCTTGCGCCACAGTGGAAAACCTGGCGCCCGCCGCCGCAGAACTGCCGGCTGCTGTTGAGACTAACGCTGAGACTGCTGCTGACACTTCTGCCGAGGCCCCAGTTGCCACCACGGACACTGCGGCAGCAACACCTGAGCCAAAACCTGTCGCTGAAATCCAATACGGTAACTTCTCAGAAGATGTACTTGCCCGCACCATTCTGGCGGAACTGGCCGGGCAGCGCGGCTATTCGCAGCAGTCGCTGGATGAATACCTGCAATTGGCCCGCGAAACCGGCGACCTCAGTATCATCCAGCGCACGATGCGCATCGCCACCTTCCTGCGCAATGTGCAGGTGGCACTGGAGATGGGCAACCTGTGGCTGGAGCGTGAACCGGATTCGGTTGAAGCGCGCCAGACCATCGCAATCCAGATGATCGCGCTCGGCCGTTACGGTGAGGCGGTCGCCCAAATGGTCATGCTGCTGGAGCAGGGCAATGAGGTCAATTTCAGAATTGTTTCCTCACGCATTGCTACTGATCAGAACGCTGCGCTGATTCTTGACGCGCTCATCACCGATTTCGAAGAGTTGCGGCTGCGCTTTCCCGACAATGAGTCACTGAAGCTCGGGCTTGCCCATCTTTATCAGCAGAACAGCCAGATCCCGGAAGCCTACGCCATCGTTGCGCAACTGGCCAAGGACATGGGCGATAGTCCCGAAGTGGTTATCCTGGAAGTACAACTGCTCGAATTACTGGGTGACGCTGAACGCGCGCAGAGCCGGCTCGCCGAGAGCCTGGAAACAAACCCCAAACACAAGCAGTTGCGCTTCATGTACGGCCGCAAACTGATCGACGAGCAACGTTTCCAGGATGCGCGTGAACAATTCGCCATTCTGGTTGAGCAGGATCCCACGGATTTCGACATCGTGTATTCGCTGGCGCTGCTGAGCATGGAAGTGAACATGCTCACCGAAGCACGGGGTTATCTGGATCGCCTGGTAGTCAGCGGCAAGCGTCTCGACGACGCCCATTTCTATCTCGGCTTTATCAACGCCCAGGAAAACCAACCCGATACCGCGATTGAGCACTACCTGCGCGTTACCAGCGGCAACAATTTCCTGCAGGCGCAGCGCAACCTGACCGAGCTGATGATTCGTGCCGGACGTTATCCGGAAGTCAAAGCCCATTTGCAGAACATCCGCTTCCGCAATGCCGACTACAACATTCCGCTGCTGACGATGGAAGCCAACGTGCTGATTGATGAAGGTCGCAACGATGACGCCGCTACGCTGCTGGACAGTTCAATCGGCCTCTTCCCCAACAACGTCCAACTGTTGTTCCTGCGCTCGGTGCTGAGCCAAAACCTCAACGATCTGGTGTTGATGGAGCAGGATTTGCGCAAGATCATTCAGCTCGATCCGACGAGCCCCATGGCCTACAACAGCCTCGGCTACACCTTGGCCGACCGCACCGACCGCTATCAGGAAGCTTACGAGCTGATCGGCCGCGCCTTTGAACTGGCACCCAATGATCCAGCCATTATCGACAGTCTGGGCTGGGTGCAGTACCGCCTCGGCATGTTTCAGGAAGCGTCGGAGAATCTTGCGCGCGCATACGAACTCTTCCCCGACCATGAAGTGGCTGCACATCTCGGCGAAGTATTGTGGGTGATGGGTGAGCACGCTGAAGCAACCCGGGTGTGGCGCAATGCACTTGAAATCGAACCCAACAGCGTCCACATCCTCAAAGCCATGGAGCGCCTCAACGTCGGCGCTTCCATCTAGTTTCTGCATGACCTGCATACCCGCTCCGCGTTTCCTTGCCCGCGCTATCACGCTTTCTGCCACGCTGCTGCTCGCTGCCTGCGCCACACAGCCGCTGGTGCTGGACGATCCAGACTGGCTCCGTCATCAAACTTCCGTTGACTCACTGCAGCACTGGGAACTGTCGGGCCGGCTGAACGTGCGCCAGAACGACCAGTCGGATACCGTTAACATCAATTGGTTGCAGCAAGACACCGCTTTCGATTTGCGGCTCAACTCCAGTGTCCTCGGGCTTGGCGCAGTGCACGCATACGGTGTGCCGACGCAAGTCACCGTCGAAAAAGCGGGTGAAGAACCGGCGACCCTGCCCGGACTCGGTGCTGTGACGCAGGAATATTTCGGTTACGAACTGCCCGCTGCCCGTCTGCTGTACTGGGTGCGCGGCCTGCCCGCGCCCGGACTGCGCGGCAGCAACACCTTTAATGCCAACGGCATGCTCGCCACACTGCGGCAGGTGGATGAGGCTGGTCTCGAATGGAATCTGGTCTTCGACCGTTACCTACCGCTCAATGGCGGCACCGGAATGGTCTATCTCCCGGGCCGCATCGTCATCCAGCGCGAGGGCCTGCAACTGCGGTTTTTGATCAACACCTGGCAAGTGCCCGCAAGCACAACCGCGCCATGACTCCCCTGGTGCTGCCGGCGCCGGCGAAGCTCAACCTGTTCCTGCATATCACCGGCAGACGCACCGACGGTTACCACACGCTGCAAACGGTGTTTCAGCTGCTGGACTACGGCGACACCCTGCATTTCAGCCCTGCCAACGAGCTGCAGTTCACCTGCAGCGACCCGCGCCTCGAGACCGCTGACAATCTGGTGGTGAAAGCCGCGCGCTTGCTGCAATCCCGAGTACCGCAAGCAAAGGGTTGCCGCATTCATCTCGACAAGAAACTGCCCACAGGGGGTGGACTTGGCGGGGGTAGTTCCAACGCAGCAACCACATTACTTGCCCTGAATCAGCTTTGGGAGGGCGGCCTGCAACGAGACGAACTGGCGGCCCTGGGCTTGCAGTTGGGCGCCGATGTGCCGGTGTTCGTTCACGGCAATACGGCTTGGGCAGAAGGGGTGGGCGAAAAGCTGGAACCGCTGAACCTGCCCGAGGACTGGTTTGTGGTGTTGACCCCCCCCTGCCAAGTGTCCACGGCCCGGGTTTTCGGGCATTCTGAATTGACACGGAACAGTGTCCCCCTCAGAATACGCGCCTTTCCGTTTCCGGGCAGCAAAAACGATTGTGAATCAGTAACCTGTCTGCTGTACCCCGAGGTGCGAACAGCCCTCGACTGGCTCGGGCAACAGGTAGGGCCTGCGGCAGTTGGTAGGGGGCCGGGTATGACAGGAACCGGTTCCAGCATCTTCGCCAGATTCACTTCCCGGGAACAGGCAACAGCAGTACTAAACAGCAAACCGCTTAGCCTTGGCGGATTCGTGGCCAGAGGCATAAATGTCTCCCCGCTGCTGAGTGTAAACAATTGGGGTGTCGCCAAGCGGTAAGGCACAAGGTTTTGATCCTTGCATACGTTGGTTCGAATCCAGCCACCCCAGCCACTCCTTATTTTGTAGCCGCAGGCGCTTTATCCGGTATTTGAATAATGGCTGCTGCTTCACAGCAGTGAGTTTTTGGTAGCAATGACCAACCAGAACAGCAAGGTCCAATCAGGTAGCAATATGCCAAACAATTTGATGGTTTTCACCGGCAATGCCAACCCCGATCTGGCGCTGAAGGTCGCCAAGTGGCTTGGAGTGCCGCTCGGACGTGCTGAAGTGCACAAGTTCAGCGACGGCGAGATCAATGTTGAACTGAACGAGAACGTGCGCGGGCAAGATGTGTTCATCATTCAGCCCACCTGCTCGCCCACCAACGACAACCTGATGGAACTGCTGTTGATGGCCGATGCATTGCATCG
Source organism: Klebsiella pneumoniae (assembly GCA_945902215.1). Lineage (GTDB taxonomy): Bacteria > Pseudomonadota > Gammaproteobacteria > Pseudomonadales > Pseudohongiellaceae > CAILUG01. Next base: position 10,790 of record CAMDML010000025.1, read on the forward strand.
GTCCTCCGCTAACCGTATCACCGCCGTTGTGCCCTACTTTGGTTATGCCCGCCAGGATCGCCGGGTGCGTTCCGCGCGTGTGCCGATCAGCGCCAAGGTTGTAGCCGACATGCTGGTCGCCGCTGGCGTCAACCGCGTGCTGACCATCGACTTGCACGCCGAACAGATCCAGGGCTTCTTCAGCATTCCGGTGGACAACGTGTACGGCTCGGTAGTGCTGGTGGACGATGTGCGCAGCCAGAATTACGAAAACCTGATTACGGTATCGCCCGACATCGGCGGCGTGGTTCGCGCCCGCGCCTTCGCCAAGCAACTTGCTACCGATCTTGCGATTATCGACAAGCGCCGCACCAAGGCCAATGAAGCCGAAGTGATGCACCTGATCGGCGAAGTAAAAGGCCGCACCTGCCTTATAGTTGATGACATGGTCGATACCGCCGGCACCTTGTGCAAGGCAGCCGAAGCACTGAAGGCGGAAGGCGCCACCAGGGTTGTCGCTTACGCCACGCACGCGGTGCTGTCGGGCAACGCGATCAACAACCTCAATAATTCCACGCTGGACTCGCTGGTGGTCACCGACACAATCCCGCTCAGCGATGCGGCAAAGAAATGTACCAAGATCCGCCAGCTGCCGCTGGCCCGCTTCCTCGGCGAATCGATTCGCCGCGTAAGCAACGAAGAATCCGTCAGCGCGATGTTCGACAACACCTGAGTCTTTCAGGAAGCGTCGCACACCTCTGAAGGCGACTCCCCCGCTCCTGCCGGTCGCAAGCAGGTACCGGGGATTACAGCAACGGGGCACCAGCCCCTTACTAACGCGGACCGGAATTCCGGCAACCGCAGAGGCAATACAAAATGGCTAAACAAAAATTCATGCTCGAAGCTACAGCTCGGGCAAACGTGGGGAAAGGTGCGAGCCGCCGCCTGCGTCACGAGAATGCCGTTCCGGCAATCGTGTATGGTGCAGACAAGGATCCCGCCAACATTTCCATCGCCCATCACCAGCTGCAACACGTGCTGGCGAATGAAGCATTCTTCGCTTCCATCGTCACCCTGCAAGTGGACGGTGTAGACGAAAGCGTGATCATCAAAGCTCTGCAGCGCCATCCGGCCAAGCCGCGCATCATGCATGCCGACTTCCAGCGCGTCAGCGAGAACAAAGCCCTACACCTGAATATCCCGCTGCACTTCATCAACGAAGCCAACGCAATAGGCGTCAAAGTAGGCGGCGGTCTCGTCTCCCACTTGATGACCGAGCTCGAAATCAGCTGCTTGCCGAAAGACCTGCCGGAATATATTGAAGTCGATATTCTGGAGCTGGGCCTCGGCGAATCGCTGCACATCTCCGACCTGAAACTGCCGCCTGGAGTCACCAGTATCTCCCTGAGCCACGGTGAGCGCGGCGACCTCGCGGTTGTTGCAGTACAGGCTCCGAAGAGAGCGGAAGTTGAAGCTCCTGTTGTGGCTGGTGCAGGTGCTGCTGCCGCTCCGGCTGCCGCCAAAGACGCCAAAGACGCCAAAGACGCCAAAGACAAGAAGTAAGCCTCTTGCGTTAACAGGGCCTGCCAATGAGCGAGTCCATAGCACTGGTTGTTGGCCTGGGGAATCCGGGCCAACAACATCAGTACAACCGGCACAACGCCGGTGCAATGTTCCTGCAAAAACTCTGTGACAGTGCCAAGGGCGAACTACGCACCGAAAGCAAATTTCACGGCAAGAGCGGGCGCATTGAAATTGCCGGTCAGGAAGTCCGCCTGCTGTTCCCCACGACCTACATGAACAACAGCGGCAAGGCAGTGGCCGCCATTTCGCAGTACTACAAGATTTCACCAGAACGCATTCTGCTCGCCTACGACGAACTGGATCTGCCCATTGGCACCACTCGTCTGAAACAGGGCGGCGGTCCCGGCGGGCACAACGGCGTGCGCGATGTACTCAGTGCTCTCGGCACTCCGGATTTTGTGCGCCTGCGCTTCGGCATCGCCCATCCCGGTGACGCCAACAAGGTGCTCGATTATGTACTTGGCGATTTTTCACGCGACGATGCCATCTCCATCGCGGTGGAGTTCGACAAGGCGCTGGCGGTCATGCCGCTGCTGGTGCAAGGCAAACTGCAGATTGCGATGAATCAGTTACATTCCAAAGATATTAAAGAAACGAAAGACTAAGGACACATTTTATATGGGCATTAAATGCGGAATTGTCGGACTGCCCAACGTAGGCAAATCCACCCTGTTCAACGCGCTGACCAAAGCGGGCATCGCTGCGGAAAATTTTCCGTTCTGCACGATCGAGCCCAACTCCGGCATCGTGCCGGTGCCGGACGCAAGACAGAATGCCCTGGCTGACATCGTTAAACCGGAAAAGACAGTTCCAGCGGCGATGGAGTTTGTCGACATCGCAGGCCTCGTCGCCGGCGCCTCCAAGGGTGAAGGTCTCGGTAACAAGTTTCTGGCCAACATCCGCGAATGTGACGCCATTGCCCATGTCGTGCGCTGCTTCAAGGACGACAATGTCATTCACGTGGCGAACACGATTGATCCAAAGAACGACATCGATGTAATCAACACCGAATTGGCGCTGGCCGATCTCGAAACCGTCACCAAAGGTCTGGACCGCGCCACCAAAGCGGCCAAGAGCGGCGACAAGGATGCGACCAAGCTGAAAGAAATCCTGACGCGCGTAAACACACACCTCGACCAGGGCAACATGGTGCGCAGCCTTGGACTCGACAAGGACGAACTCGTGCTGCTCAATACCTTGCACCTGCTAACTGCCAAACCCACGATGTACATCGCGAACGTGGATGAGAAGGGCTTCAGCAACAACCCCTATCTGGATACCGTGAATGCCATTGCCAAGACTGAGGGCGCGGTTGTTGTGGTGGTCTGCAACAAGCTGGAAGCAGAAATCGCCGATCTCGACGCGGATGACAAGCAGATGTTCCTGCAGGACATGGGCATGAGCGAACCTGGTCTGGACCGCGTGATTCGCGGCGGCTACGAGCTACTCGGCCTGCAAACCTATTTCACCGCCGGGGTAAAAGAAGTGCGGGCCTGGACCGTCAAGATCGGTGCCACCGCGCCCAAGGCGGCCGCTGTGATCCATACCGATTTCGAGAAAGGTTTCATCCGCGCCGAAGTAATCGCGTATGAAGACTTCATCAAGTACAAGGGTGAGCAAGGTGCGAAAGATGCCGGCAAATGGCGGCTGGAAGGCAAGGAGTACATCGTCCAGGACGGCGATGTGATGCACTTCCGTTTTAACGTCTAACCCGGCGGATTATTTTTTCCGCAACCAGATACTGCCGCCACTGTTTCTCAGGAAGGCCGGATAATCTGTTTCTGCCGCGTCCCGACAATGTCTTACAAAATAATCGTTGAAGAAAACCACTTCGAACAGATCGTTGTACATCAGAAACGCGCGTAAGCCATAGAGCTCATTCCACGACCGGTTTTGCGCCAACACCCACTCGGCACCATACTCGAAGGGCCAGAAAATATCGTGAAAATGCACGAATACTCCGGCATTGAGCGATGGCAGCACAGTGAAAAGTTCGTGGCATACATCGCTGCCGGTTTTCAGTACGTGGGTGGAATCGATGAAGAGAAAATCTCCTGCCTGCAGTTGCGCGAACAAACCTAGATCGACTTTCTGGACTCCAGCGGCTTCGATAGTGACCCGTTGCGCCGATTTCTTTCCAAGCAAATCCAGCAGCAACTCAGGATAAGGTTCAATAAAAGTAACTGCCACCTCACCATTGAGATAGAGGTCGATGGTATCCATTGCGCAAGCAGATGAATAACCCGAGCCGATTTCAATCAAACGGCTGGGACGAAAATGGCGCAACATAGCCGAAAGAATGCTGCCATCTGCATATGAAAAAGCCGGGTTTTCGAAATAGTACCGATACTCAGGCAACTTTTCCGCAGGAAACGGCGTACTTTTCAGATAAGGCAATAATTGCCTCCAGGTTTCAAGCATGCCTTTTTTGTCTATGGCGATGCCAGGCAAGCTTTCAGGGGGCGACACTGAGTTGCCACCAAAAAGCCAGGTCACTTCCTCAACGTTGACAATGGGAGAGTAGAAATGGCCCGGTGCGACAAATAAATTGCTGGCATCCTTAAGCGTATTTCCGAATTCTTCACCGGCCATAATTTGCTCTATGGCAGCATTGAGGTCGAGTCCTCTCTCAAGCACCTTGGTCCAATGCGCCAAACCTTCGGCATCAGGCTCGCGATGCAACAATCCCCGGTATAAATTGCTGACAAAGCGACGAAAATCCAGTTTTTGACCCATGAAAACCTCTTTATCTATTCACTTTGCCGTTCAGATATTCACGTAATTTGGCGACAAACCAATACTACCTTGACACAAAAAAGGGGCTTAGCAGACAATGCGCGCCTCTTTCGGGGACCATGCCCCAAGTCAAACTACAGTTTCATGGCGATGTAGCTCAGCTGGTTAGAGCACCGCATTCATAATGCGGGTGTCGGTGGTTCAAGTCCACCCATCGCTACCATTCTTCTCTTCATGCATAAGCCTCTGTGCCACTTGGGGCCGGTGGCGCGCAGACCAGCTCAAGTTGCTTCGAACGCCGCGGGCGCTTCATAGTTTCTGCACCGGCTGTCAGCTCACCATGTGTCCGGCAAGTTGTCGTCTGTATAGACCTCTTCCAGCAGGCCGCCGAACACATCCATCGCGATGGCCTTGATCTCGAAAGAGATCATCTGGAACAGATTGCGTGCAGAGGAATTCTTGCGCCACATGGCGATGTGCGTACGGGTCAGGGGCTCGTCTTCGAGGGTGAATATTTTCACGTTGTCGGATTTGTCCAGTTCTGCCTGAATGAACAGCGCGGGCAAGATGGCAATGCCCATGCCCATCAGCAGCATCAGGCGCATGGCTGACAAACTGTTGCACTCGTACTGCCGCAGCAAGCGCGCGCCGTAGCGGTCGCACAGTCCCATGATCTGCTTGTGCATGTGATGGGTCTCATCGATGCTGAGCATCGGTTGCTGCAGCAGGTCGCGGCCATTCAGTTTCTGTTTCTTCGCCAACGGATGCTCTGCAAGTACCACCACTTTCAGCGGCTCAGTAAACAGTGGTCTGATCTTGTTGGCGCCTGCGTACATCGGTAGCACGGTGAGAATGATGTCGTACTTGCCCTCCTCCAGCCCTGCTTCCAGTTGTTTCGGAATGTCTTCGCGCACATGCAACTGCAACCCGGGATAACGTTTGTGCAGCTGCGGCAGCACTTTGGGCAGCAAGATTGGGCCGATGGTGGGTGACACGCCCATGCGGAAGGTGCCGGCCAGTTCACTGCCCCGGCCTTCGGCGATGTCGGTGAGTTGCTGGTAGTGTTCGAGAATGTCGCGTGCCAGTGGCAGCAAATCACGACCTGCCGGCGAAAGCAGCGTGCCTGCGCGTGAACGGTCGAACAACTGCATGCCCATCTCTTCTTCCATCGCCGCGATCTGCAGCGTCAGTGTTGGCTGACTCACTTGCAGTTTCTGGGCTGCCTTGCGGAAGTTCGACATTTTCGCCACGGCGACAAAATACTCGAGTTGTTTGATGGTGGGTCGCTTTGCAGTCATGACCTATGCGGGGTCCGTACGCTAGAATGGCTGAGAGTTTACACGAGCTGTGGATGTTTGCGATGAACGAAAACCATAACGAAAATCTGACTGAGCCCCGAAAGTACGAGCAATCCGGACTCTACCCCGAAACCGGCAAACCCTTCCGCTTATGGGCTCTGTTCGGCTGGCTTACCCTGCTGATCGCCGTGCTTGCCGGAGCGGCGGCGCTGCTCAATATCCTGCTCCTGCCTTAACCGCTCATACACTGACTACTGATTCATCGCACTGATATACAGTTCAATCTGCTGCAAGCGCGCAATCGGATCCGCTTGTTCCAGCAAGGTCTGCCTTTCACGATTGCCAATGGGCAACAACTCGCTTAGCCGCCAGGCCACTTCTCTTAAATTCTCGAAGCTCATGTCCAGCTTCAACTCTTCTATGGCCGGATGACGTGCCAAACCGCGCAGGAGATCCACGTACTCCACAAACTCATCACCCACCTCGACCGCTTCTGCGGTGACTGAATCCTGCGGTCGGAGCTCCACCATGGCCTTGCAGAGATTGTTCGTTTCGCGCCAGGTTTCCATGACATGAAACGTGCTGCGGCCTTCTGCGGTGATGCCCAAGAGGCCATTGGGCAACTGGTTCCAGTCCACGACATGACAATAGGTGCCCGTGCGGTGAATATCGAGTTTTTGCCCGGTTTTAGCCACTTCGCTGCCGGTCTCGATGAGCACAATGCCGAAGCCGCTGCCGTCTTTGAGACAGCTACGCACCATGTCTACGTAGCGCGACTCGAAAATTTGCAAGGAGATGCGGCCCTTGGGAAAGAGCACGGAATTGAGCGGAAACAGTGGGATGGTTTCCATGGCGCACCTGTTAGCCTTTGGCAGCCAGCGCGGTGAGCAGGCGTTGATGCAAGCCTTCAAAGCCGCCGTTGCTCATCACCACAATATGATCACCTGGACGCGCTTCCGCACACAGCCAGTCGATGATCGCCTGCGTGTCCGTCATGCTGAGGAAGCGGGCCTTCGCGTCGCGGCCGATTGCGTCGAGATCCAGTTTGGTCACCTGACTCTTGTACCAGAGCACGGCATCGGCCGAATCAAGTGACTGCGCAAGAGTATTCTGGTGATGCCCCATCTTCATGGTATTTGAGCGCGCTTCGATAGCCGTCAGCAGACGCCCTTTGTCGCCTGTCACGTTCATTCTTGCGCGCAGGCCGTCCAGGGTGGTTTTGATCGCGGTGGGGTGATGGGCGAAATCATCGTACACACGAATGTTGCGCACCGTGCCGATCAGTTCCAGTCGGCGTTTTACGCCGCCGAAACGCGACAAGGCCTCGCACGCAACATCGACTGGCACACCAGCATGAGCGGCCGCAGCTACGGCGGCTGCCGCATTCAGCATGTTGTGCCTGCCCAGCAACTGCCAGGAAATTTCACCGCTTTTGGTGCCACTCCCGGTGCCGTGGGTAATGCGCAGGCGGGAGCCATCAGGCTCCAGGGCCTGAACATTCCATTCGCTCTGCTGCTGGCCTTCACCCACGAAGCCGAAGCGCTGTACCTCGCTGTAGGCGCCTTTCGCCAGCACCTGCTCCAGGTAGGGCTCATGCTCAGGCAGAATCATGCACCCCGATGCCGGAATAGTTTTAACAAGGTGTTGGAACTGGATCTGGATGTCTTCAATGTTGCGAAATATGTCAGCATGGTCGAATTCAAGATTGCCGAGAATTACGGTGCGGGGGAGGTAGTGGATGAATTTCGACCGCTTGTCGAAAAACGCGCTATCGTATTCGTCGGCTTCAATCACGAAGAACGGCGAGGTACCGAGCCGCGCTGATACGCTGAAATTCAGCGGTACGCCGCCGACCAGATAGCCGGGGTCCATGCCGGCCTGATCGAGAATCCAGGTCAACATACTGGTGGTGGTGGTCTTGCCATGCGTGCCGGCTACCGCGAGCACCCAGCGGCCATGCAGCACGTACTGCGCGAGCCAGGCCGGGCCTGAGAGGAAGGGCAAACCCTTGTCCAGCACATACTCAACAGAAGGGTTGCCACGTGAACAGGTATTGCCGATCACAATAAGGTCGGGCTTGTTCGCTTCGATATGGGCGGGGTCGTAACCTGAGCACAGCGCAATGCCCTGCTCCTCCAACTGCGTGCTCATCGGGGGATACACGCTCTGGTCGGAACCGCTGACCTGATGCCCCAGTTCCCGAGCCAGCACCGCAAGGCTGCCCATGAATGTACCGCAGATGCCCAGAATATGAATGCGCATGCTAAGCCTGTTTTGCCCCGATCAAGTGCACGGGATTGTCGCAAAGGGGCACGTGATTGTCATGTCCGCAAATCAATTGGGCTCTGACCCTATTTAATTGAGTAAAATGCGGGTCTCGCTGTCAGGAGTCGCCCATGTCCGCCAAGCCAGTCAACGTTTTCTATGCCCAGTCCGGAGGGGTTACTGCCGTTATCAATGCGTCGGCCTGCGGCGTCATCCAGACTGCACGCAAACAACCGCAAATGGGCAAGGTGTTTGCCGGGCGCAACGGCATTATCGGCGCACTGCGCGAGGAGTTGATCGACACTACTGCCGAGTCCGATGCAACTATCGCAGCACTCCGCCACACACCCGCCGGGGCTTTCGGTTCCTGCCGCTACAAGCTCAAGGGGCTCGACCAGAACCGCGCCGAATACGCACGCCTCATCGACGTGTTCAAGGCACACGACATCGGCTACTTCTTTTACAACGGCGGCGGCGACTCGCAGGACACCGCGAACAAAGTGGCGCAATTCAGCCAGCAGGCGAACTTTCCCATCACCTGCATCGGCATTCCCAAAACCGTGGACAACGATTTGCCGATCACCGACACCTGCCCCGGTTTTGGCTCCGTGGCGAAATACGTGGCAGTGTCGATTCGTGAAGCGGGTCTCGATGTAGCATCGATGGCAGAGAGCTCCACCAAGGTATTCGTGATGGAAGTGATGGGCCGCCACGCGGGCTGGATCGCCGGTGCTGCAGGCCTCGCCGCCGAACAGGACGGCGATGCGCCGCACATCATCGTGTTCCCGGAAATCCCGTTCGAGCAGACCGCTTTCCTTGCCAAGGTCAGCGACAGTGTGAAGAAGCACGGCTACTGCGCCATCGTGGTATCCGAAGGCGCGCATTATGCCGACGGCACCTTCCTCGCCGAAGCCGGCGGCAAAGATGCCTTCGGCCACGCGCAGTTGGGTGGCGTAGCGCCGATGCTGGCAGCCATGATCAAGGCTGAACTCGGCTTCAAATACCACTGGGCCGTGTCAGATTATCTGCAGCGTGCTGCCAGACACATCGCTTCTGCCACCGACGTGGAGCAGGCGTATGCGGTGGGCAAGGCCGCAGTCGAATTGGCCTTGGCTGGCAAGAATGCCGTCATGCCGGTGATCCTGCGCGAGAGTTCCAGCCCGTATAAATGGAGCGTTGGCTGTGCGAACCTGAGCGACGTTGCCAACGTCGAGAAACTTATGCCGCGCGACTTCATCACTGCCGATGGTTTCGGCATCACCGCCAAAGCGCGTGAATATTTCTCCCCGCTGATCCAAGGTGAAGACTACCCGCCATACAAGAACGGTCTGCCTCAGTACGCACGCCTGCAAAAAATACTGGTACCTAAGAAACTACCCGCCTGGTCAGGCAAGTAAGGACACCATGCTGCTCACCATTTTTTCGGTCATCGCGCCGGTCTTCATCTGTGCCATGCTTGGCTATGGCTGGGTCAAAAAAGGCTTGGCTTTTGACACCCCCTTCGTGTCGCGTCTCGTCATGGAAGTCGGCGCTCCGTGCCTGATTTTTTCTTCCTTCATGGAACAGAACATCGACATGGACGCTTTCCAAGAGATGGCCACTGCAGCGTTTGCTTCAATGCTGCTGTTCGGTGTCGCCGGCAGTGCAGTGCTGTACCTGGCGAAACTGGATCAACGCACCTGGTTGCCGTCGCAGATGTTCCCCAATGTCGGCAACATGGGTTTGCCGCTTTGTTTGCTGGCATTTGGGCAGGAAGGCCTGGCATTCGGTATGACCTATTTCATGGTCAACACCGTGTTTGGTTTCACGATCGGCATGATGATTACGTCGGGCAAAGTGTCGTTCCGCGAACTGCTGAAGAACCCCACGTTCTATTCAGTGCTAATCACGCTGCTGTTCCTGTTCACCGACACCAAGCCCTGGACCTGGGTGCAGAACACCACCAAGTTGCTTGGTAACTTTACCATTCCGTTGATGCTGATCGCGATGGGCGTTTCGCTGGCACGCTTCCACATTGCCAGTGTCAAGCGCAGCCTGTTGATCTCGGTGCTGCGTCTCAGCATGGGATTTGTCGTAGGTGTAGCGATTGCAGAACTGCTGGGGCTGGAAGGTATTGCACGCGGCATCACCATCCTGCAAAGCTCGATGCCAGTAGCCGTGTTCTCGTACCTCTTTGCTGTGCGTTACAACCGCAGCCCCGAGGAAGTAGCAGGCACCGTATTGATCTCCACGGTTCTGTCGTTTCTGAGCCTCCCACTGCTATTGTGGTACGTCCTGCCGCTGGCCTCTGCCGTATAATCGACCAATGTCTAAATCCGGAGAATGAGTCATGAGCTTGCGTGCCGCGTTTGCCCTCTGTTGTTGCCTCCTGTTTATCCCGGTTGCCAACGCCGATCAGGATGACCCCCGTTTGGAAGATTTGTTCCTGCGCCTCAAGAGTGCGACAAGCGTTGATGAAGTCTTTCCGGTCGAAAACCTGATCTGGGAAATCTGGGTCGAACATGCCGATGCCAGCATTAACCGGCAGATGCTCACCGGCATTCAGCAGATGAGCAACAATGCCCTCCCCGCCGCACTCGCCACCTTTGATCGGCTGGTGCAGGAGGCACCTGATTTCGCGGAAGCCTGGAACAAGCGCGCAACAATTCACTTCATGATGGGCAACTACCCGGCGTCAGAGGCGGACATCGTCCAAACGCTGCGCCTCGAGCCCTTTCATTTCGGTGCACTGTCGGGCCGTGGTCTGGTGCTGCTGGCACTAGGACAATACGAAACCGCCCGTAATGCGTTCAGCGCTGCGCTGGAAGTGAATCCGAACATGCCTTCGGTGAAGAACAATATCGAAGAGCTCAATGCGTATTTGCGCGGCTCTACGATCTAGCCCCTGCCTGGCAATCTCCTCAATACTTTACGGCCGGCTCAGGGCGCCAGCCGTTCGATCCCCCAAGTGGAGTCGCCCTGGCGGGAGTACTTGAAGCGGTCGTGCAGGCGGTTGGCACCGCCTTGCCAGAACTCAATGTCATGTGGATACACGCGGATGCCACCCCAGAAATCCGGCAGTGGTACCTCACCCTGCGCAAATTTTTCCTTCATGTGCGCGAGTTGGTTCATCAGGAAAGTACGCGAAGTAATTGGCGAGCTTTGTTGTGATGCCCAGGCAGCGAGCTGTGAATCGCGTGGCCGCGACATGAAGTATTTGACCGATTCCGCCATGCTGATTTTTTCCGCAGTGCCACCCACCTTTACCTGCCGCTGCATACCATGCCAGGGGAACAGCAGGCTCACATGATGGTTGCCGGCCAACTCCTTGGCTTTGCGACTACCGTAGTTGGTGAAGAACACGAAGCCGCGCGCATCCAGCTGCTTGAGCAGCACCAGGCGCTGCGAGGGCTGCCCTTCCGGTGAGACCGTAGCCACCACCATCGCCGTGGGATCGGGCAGGTCGCACGTAATGGCCTGTTGCTGCCATGTCTCAAACAGCGCAAGCGGATCGGTCGGCAGATCTTCACGGCGCAGACCACCTTGCAGATATTCGCGGCGGATTTGCTCGAGCGCCATCATGGGTTAAACCTCGCGTTTGCTTTGCTCGGTATTCTACCCGATCCCCTCCCGGACACACGCAGGAAAGCACAAACGCTGCGTCTGCCGACATGGACATATTAGTTCGTTGCTTTATATTGGCGGCCTGATTTCCCACTACAGTTCACCACGACAGGACACTGTATATGAGCAGCATTACCGCATTCATCGGCCTCGGTACCATGGGCTTTCCGATGGCCGGACATTTGGTCAAAGCCGGGCATACCGTTACGGTCTACAACCGGACCGCCGCGAAGGCGGCTGAATGGCAGAAGCAGCATGGCGGCAAGACTGCGGCAACTCCTGCAGAGGCCGCAAAGGGTGCTGCAATCATCTTCACTTGCGTGGGCAATGATGACGATCTGCGTCAGGTCGTAGCCGGACCACAGGGGATTTTCCAGACTGCGGCACGCGGCACCATCATCGTCGATCACACCACGACCTCGGCCACTGTTGCACGCGAACTGGCAGCACAAGCAGTAAGCAAGGGTATGCATTTCATCGATGCGCCGGTATCGGGCGGTCAGGCCGGCGCACAGAATGGCACTCTGACCGTGATGGCTGGCGGTGATGCAGGCGCATTCGCGCAAGCCGAGCCGGTAATCCGCGCCTTTGCGGCCAGCGTGAAACTGCTCGGACCATCAGGTTATGGCCAACTGACCAAGATGGTGAACCAGATCTGTATCGCAGGACTCGTACAGAGTCTGGCGGAAGGCATTCATTTTGCCAAGCGCGCGGGGCTTGATGTGGAACAGGTCATCGATGTCATCAGTAAAGGCGCCGCGTCGTCGTGGCAGATGCAGAACCGCTCAAAAACCATGGCTAACAATGAGTTCAATTTCGGTTTTGCGGTTGACTGGATGCGCAAGGATCTCGGCATTGCAATGGCGGAAGCAGCCAACAACGGCGCTTCATTGCCGGTGACCAAAATCGTCGATGGTTACTACGCAGAAGTGCAGAACATCGGTGGCAAGCGCTGGGATACCTCGTCCCTGATTTCTCTGCTGGAGAAGAAATAAGCAAGAATGTTGACGATTCTGCATTAAGCCGTTAGAGTCCGCCCGAATTTACGTGAAGCTTCCCATGAGGGTTTCGTAACACGAAGTTTATGTATCACGAAGAAAAGCACGATGGCAGGCCGGACGAACAGGCCCACATTCTTCGACTCAATATTGCTGGCAGCCCCATTGAATGGCTGACCTGGCAGGAAGCAACGACTCTCTACGCCCGTGAACTCGTCACCTGGACCCTCGGTGACACCATCCGCACCGTATGGGGCGGCACCTCCCGATTCTCCGGTAAACGCAGCTCCATTGCCCTGCACAGCATCATCGCCTGCGCCGGTGAATTGCATGGCGGTCGCCCGAAGAAACCGGCATTGAGCAACAAGATCCTGTTCCGTCGCGACCAGAACCTCTGCATGTATTGCGGCAAACAGTACGCCGACCGTGAACTCAGCTGCGACCACATCATTCCCACCTCACGCGGCGGCAGAAATACCTGGGTGAACGTGGTGGCGTCCTGCAAGCGCTGCAACCACTTCAAACAGGACCGCACGCCGGAAGAAGCACATATGGAATTGCTGGCCCTGCCCTTCGAACCCAATCCGGCCGAGTATCTGGCGCTGATGAACAGCCGCCGCATCCGCGCGGACCAGATGGATTTCCTCAAGGCGCAGTTTTCACGAAATTGCCGGTTGCAATAACAACCTGTCCACTTCTGCCCTGTCCACTTCTGCCCTGGGCTATGCCGGCATCGTATCCAGAAAATTCCGCACCAGTCGCTGTAAGGCTTCTGGTTTCTCCGAGTGTACCCAGTGCCCCGCATTTGCCACGGTTTTCAGCGCCGCGCGCGGAAACTGTTGGCTAATGCTGGCGTAGTGTTCAGGCAGAATGTAGTCGGAAAGGTCGCCCCGGATGAACAAGGCCGGCCCTTCGTACACTAACCCGTGTTCAGGCCAACCGGTTACTTCGGCGAAATACTGCTGAATTACTGGCAGATTGATGCGCCACTGAAACTTGCCAGTGGGTGCGCGCTGCAGATTCGCCAGCAGGAAATCACGTACGGCTTTGCGTTCGATGTGCTGCGCGAGTTGATTCTCGGCCTCAGCCCGGCTGCGTAATGCGGCGAGATCAAGCGCAGCCAACGCTTGCAGCACAGCATCATTACTTTTGGCATAGGCAACAGGGGCAATGTCGACTACTACCAGACTGCGCACCCGCTGCGGTTGCTGCAGCGCCAGCAGCATGGCGGTCTTGCCCCCCATTGAATGGCCTAGCAAATGTACGCTGCTGAGCCCGAGGCCACTCATGGTATCGGCAACATCCGCTGCCATTTCCTCAAGCGTCATCGAATCGGCCCACGGTGACTGCCCGTGATTGCGCGCATCGAAGGCATACAGAGCATAGCGATCCGCGAGTTGTCCCGCATGCACAGACCAGTTGCCTTGGTTGCCATATAAGCCGTGCAGAATGACGAGCGGAACGCCAGCTTCAGAATACTGTTTGCAGTGAAGCTTCATGCGCTATTGCAGATTGGCGCCAATCCACGCCAATACGTCATCGTGATGGGTTTTTGTGTTTACCTTTTCCATGATGTGGCGCAGCTTGCCGTCGCTGTCGATGATAAAACTCATCCTGTGTAGCCCGACGTACGCGCGACCCATAAATTTCTTCGGACCCCAGACCCCATATTTTTCTGCCACCGCATGATCCACATCCGACAATAACGTGAAATTGAGTTTTTGCTTCTCAGTGAATTTCAGCAGCAACTTTTGCGGATCGGTACTGACGCCGAATACTTTGATCCCCAGTTTCGCCAGCGCCTTGCTGCTGTCGCGCAAGCCGCAAGCTTGTACCGTGCAGCCTGGCGTCAAGGCCTTGGGATAAAAATAGACGAGCACGATCTGACCCTTGTAGTCCTTAAGTGTGTGATTGTCGCCGTCTTGATCGGACAGCGTGAACGCTGGAGCGAGATTGCCGATTTTGGGTAGTGTCATTGAAGATGTTCCTTGATCAGGTTGAGTGATTCGTCAGTGTTGCCAGCAACGGCAGTAACTGGTCCGGGAGAAATGGACGACCCTGCGCATTGACACCGGTGCCGGTAATGACTGCAGCGATCATCTCCTTGCTGTCCCTGTCGCGCACGATGCGCTGGTGAAAGGCAAACTTCAGCCGCGACATTTGCTCCATGCGGGTATGCACAGTAAACATATCACCGCTTTGCAGTGAACCCTTGTAATCCAGCTCGGCGCGCACCACCACCAGATTGATCCCGGCACGGGTCAACGCCGCGAAATCGATGCCATGCAACTTCAGAAACTCATGCCGGGCATGCTCCAGATAGTTTTGGTAAACGGCATTATTGACCACTCCCTGCATATCGCATTCGTAATCTCGGACTGCCATCATTAACTGACTTTCGGTGATTTTCACGGGATTTTTGTGCTCCTGCGTGCTGCCCTTGCACCTCGCCACTGGCTCACATTCGCCTTTCGACGATGGTCTGCGGTTGAGGGTGAATTGATGGATATACGCGGCATGATTTCACCTGCTCGCTAATGGCAGTTACTTGTGGATAACTGTGTGCGTAACATTTCTGTAAGCAGCATAAATCGTTGGCTCTTGTCACGGCTTTTATTCTGTTAATAACGTAGGGCTCGAAAATAGTCTATATAATTCAGCTGGTTGTCTGCATCAACCCTTAACCTTAACGAGTTATTCAGCTTTCTTAAACAGTCACTTCACAAAATTTACCTATGTGCATAGATTCATTGGAATTATTTGAAAACGGCATTTTATGCCTGCTTTCTCCCGAATGCATTCTTAGCACAATCAGCAGCCCGGCGGCGGCTTCGTTATAGAATCCGCACCTTGCCAGGATCCCCCCACAATTCATGACCAAGCCCCACTATCTCGCACCCACACTCGCTTGCCTGCTGTTGCTGGCCGCCTGCGCCACAGCCCCGCCCGAAGCGATCCCCAGCGAGCCGCTGGCACGCACGGAAGAGCTACGGGACTTCACCGGGTACTGGGAAAAAAATTATCAGCTCAGTGATGATTTCAACCTCCGCTTCAATCTGTATGCCGCCGATGTCCGGCGGCTGATCGCGCGCCTCAGTCAAGGCGACACTGAGGCTCTGCCCATGCTGCGTGGCCGTGGCATCAATGTCGATGCAATCAGCGGACTGGCGCGCTTCACGGAAGAACTTACGCGCATGCCCAAGCTTGAGATCGCCCAGAGCGAAACCTTGATCGAGATTGAGCGCGAAGACGATTTCACCTTGCGCTGCGCCTACCAGGATCTCCAGTTCGTGCGCAGTGCCAATACCTTTGGGGCCGACCTCTGTGGCTGGACTGATGAACGCCTGCAATTCCAGATGCTGTTGGGTGGCGGCTTGTCCATTGCGCACCAGTTCAGTCTCAGCCCCGATGCCACGATGCTGAACGTAACCACAACCGTCAGTTCTGATGACGTGGCCGTACCGCTCATCATCAGCAACTATTACCAGCGTTACGAACCCGCCGGTGAAGACTACAACTGCATGCTCACGCTGACCCGTAATACGGTGTGTACCCAGCGGGGAACGCCGCAATGAAGCAATACGGGGGTCAGCTGCTCGCGGCACCGTTCATCACGCTCTGGCAGTTCATCACGCTCTGGCCACTGCTCCTGTACGGCCAAGTGGTGCTTGGCCAGGAAGCTACGGCTGACTACCTCGATGTGAGTATCCGGATCTTTGCGTCCGTTGAACCGCTACCTGCGCCAGCCGCCGAAACTACTGAGCCAGCCGCTGTTCCCGTGCAAGCCGCCCGCAGCACGGCGGAAGTCCGCAGCGCCGAAAGCCGCTATTTGCCGATGTTCCTGCGCTACCGGCTGGAAGCCTCCGCTCTGTTCGGCGCGGTGCGGGTGCTGCCCGAATCAGACAACAGTGCGCAATTGATGATCGAAGGTACGATCTTGCGTTCCGACGGCAGGGAACTCGCACTGGAAATCACGGCACGCGACAGCACCGGCCGCCTTTGGCTTGATCAGGTTTATGAAGGCGCCGCTGCACCCAGTGTAAGCGTGAGCGACGATGTGCTGGCGGAAGATGATTTTTCCTGGCTCTTTGCCGACATCGTGCGCGACCTCGCCGCCGCACAAGCCGCCCTGACCCCGCGCCAACGCGAGGATATCCGCACTGTGGCGCTGCTGCGGTATGGCAAGGGTCTGGTGCCCGCTTCATTCGCGGGGTATCTCGAGGAAAGCCCGGAAGGGATGGCAAGAATCCTGCGCTTGCCCGCCGTCAACGACCCACTGTTGCAGCGTATCGCGCAAATCCGCGACCACGAGTATCTGTTCGTCGATGTCGTGGACCAGGAATACCAGCGCTTCTTCGGCGACATCAAGCCGGTATACGACATGTGGCGCCGCTTCCAGCGCGAACAAACCGCAAGCGCAGCCGATTTTGCGACTCGCGAAACTACGGCAGAAAGCACCTACGCCCGCGGCAGCTTTTACGCCTTGCAAGAATCCTACAATAACTACCGCTGGGCAAAAGTGCAGGAGTTGTATCTGGACGAATTAAGCGAAGGTTTCGCCAACGAAGTAGAACCCACCGAAATCGCGCTGGAGGATTCGCTGTACAAACTCACCGGCACGCTGGAACAGCAGTACCGCGAATGGCGCAGCATCTTGGCCGAGCTGTATGAGTTGGAAGGACTCTGATTCGAGGCGAGGACAACGGCGTGTGAGTGCCTGGCATTTGCCCTAAGCAGCGGCCGTGGCTTCCATCTCGATCAGCGCGTCCGGCGAGGCCAACGCTGAAACGCCCAGCAGTGCGCCGGTGTGCCTGCACCCTTTGGCACGCAAGCACGCCACCATATAATCGTGATTGGCGAAAATCGCTTTCATGTCGGTGGTATAGATGTTGAGCCGAACGACATGGGTAAAGTCCATGCCGCCCAGCTTCAGGATCTTTTCGATGTTGGCGAGAGTCTGGTCTATCTGCCCTTTCATGTCGCCGATGCACAGGGTATGGCCGCTGGCATCGCTGGCGGTCTGGCCAGCCAGAAACAACATGGTCTGCGCACCTGTCACCTTGTTGCCGTGCACGAAGCCAAGCGGCTCCTGCCAGGCCCAGGGATTGATGATTTCTCGTTGCATGGCGCGCTCCGGCTGACTCCTTAATTGAGGCCGCAGGCTAGCTCCGCGAAGTGTTGATGTCCAGCAGCAGTCGGAAGACGTGCCAAGAAGAAGTGGTGCCGGCACCAGGAATCGAACCCGGGACCTACTGATTACAAGTCAGTTGCTCTACCAGCTGAGCTATACCGGCAAAATCGGTGGTGGTGCAGTAAATCGATGAGGCGCGCATGGTACCAATCCGGTCCCGGCCGGGCAATCTTTTGCGCTACACTTGCAGCCAAACCCACGCTTTCCCGGAATAAATCATGGCCCCCACCTCCTCCGCCGGCACCCGTCTTGCGCACAGTCCGGAATGGCAGGCTCTGCAGCAGAGCGCGGCTACCGTAAAAGAGGCGCCGCTACGCTTGCAAACACTGTTTACTGCTGACACTCAGCGCTGCGCCAGCTTCAGTTGTGAGGCCGCCGGCATCCTGCTCGACTATTCCAGGAATCTGCTTACAGACACTATCCGCACGCAACTGCTCGCCCTGGTGCGCAAAGCTGGCTTGCAGGAAGCCATTGCCGCGATGTTTCGTGGCGATGTTATCAACAACACTGAGCAGCGCCAGGTACTGCACGTCGCGCTACGCAGCCCGCAGCGGGACACAGCACATGAACAGGCTGTGCATGCCACGCTCGACCAGATGGAAGCCTTCGTGCATACCGTGGCGAGCGGACACCGGGGGTTCAGCGGCAAACCGGTTACCGACATCGTCAACCTCGGCATCGGTGGTTCAGACCTCGGGCCGGCAATGGTGTATCAGGCACTGACACCCTTTCATCTGACGCAGGTGCGTTGCCACTTTGTGTCCAACGTAGACCCCGTCCATCTTGAACAAACACTGCTGCGCCTCGATGCTGGCAGTACCTTGTTTGTGATCGCTTCGAAAACCTTCACCACAATTGAAACCATGCTGAATGCGCAAGCGGCGCGGCAGTGGGTGCTGCAGTCCGGCGCGAAGCAGAACGATTTGGCGAAGCATTTCGTCGCCGTCAGCGCAAATGTCGAGAAAGCCGCCGCTTTCGGCATCGACCGCGCGAACATTTTTCCGCTGTGGGACTGGGTGGGCGGCCGCTATTCATTGTGGTCTGCTATCGGACTGCCGGTAGCGCTCGGTATCGGCATGGCGAATTTCCGCGCGCTGCTAAAGGGCGCTCATGCCATGGACGAACATTTTCGGACTGCGCCATTCGAGCACAACATGCCGGTGTTGCTGGCACTGTTGAATCTCTGGTATCTGAATTTTCTGGGTGCCGAAAGCCAAGTCCTCTTGCCCTATGCGCAGAATCTGCATTTGTTTCCGGCCTTTCTGCAGCAGCTCGATATGGAAAGTCTCGGTAAATCCGTGCGCTCTGACGGTACGACCCTGGATAGTGTGTCGGGTGGTATCGTCTGGGGCAGCGCGGGCACCAACGGCCAGCACTCATTCCACCAGTTGCTGCATCAGGGCACACATCTGATCCCGGCTGATTTCATCGCAGTTGTGGAGAGCCCTGCCACCAACCGCGAGATGCACACCCAACTGCTGGCCAATTGTTTCGCGCAGGGACAAGCGCTGATGGATGGCAAGACACTGGAACAGGCACTGGCCGAACTGCGCGCGCAAGGGCTAGGTGTAAGCGAAGCGGCGGCACTGGCCCCGCACAAGGTCATTCCTGGCAACCGGCCCAGCAACACCTTATTGCTACAGAAGCTCACACCGGAAACGCTGGGTGCCCTGATTGCACTCTATGAGCACAAGGTTTACGCGCAGAGCGTTGTGCTCGGCATCAACGCCTTCGACCAATGGGGGGTAGAGCTCGGCAAGGTATTGAGCAACGACGTGTACAAGGCCCTGACTGACACTCAGGGCTGTACACGTTTCGATGCATCAACCAATGCGCTGATCAACCGCGTTAGAAGTCGAAGTTGACTCCAACCGTATAGCGCCGACCCAGCAGACTGCCTGCCACGCCATTGCCTACGGCTTGCGTCAACCCGGCATCCGGCGAGCCGATAAAGAGCACCGGATCCTTGTTCAGCAAATTATTGCCGACCAGATACACATTCATGTTGGTGTCCCGGAAGTCAAAGTTATAGCTGAGACGACCATCAACTATGGTTGTAGACGCAACATCATTGTTCAGGATGTCGTAGCGGATACGGCCCAGCGATGCTTGATAAATGTTGTTGATGTTGCTCTGCACGGTGTCGCTTTCATAGCGGAACTGCAGATTCGCATTGAAGCCGCCGCGCGAATAATTGCCGGACAACATCAGATTCCAATCGGGCAAACCAAACGTGCCTTCGTTATGCGTGACCAGCCCGACACTGTTCCTTGAAGTGTTATGTTCCAGCTTGCTGCCAAGCAAGCGTAGGACGGCCGTTTCGCCGCCCCCGAACAGATCAAGATCCGTCCGGTAGGAAAGCTCGAAATCGATGCCCTGGGCTTCCACCGAGTTCACGTTCACATAGACGTCGTTGACAATCGAGATGCGCTTAATGGCAGGCTTGATCGTGCTTTGCACACCATCGCGCTCGATAAGTGCGCACGCATCCACGTCACCACGCTGGTAACAGTTGCTGACGATAGTCGCCGAACCGACCAGGTTGATGTTGTCGCTCACATCTACGTTGTACCAGTCAAACGCCGCCTGAAAACCTTCCAGCCAGGCGGGCTGATACACAATGCCGGTCGTGAAGGTTTTGGCTTCCTCCGGTCTGACGTTGGGGTTGCCACCGCTCACCGTGGTCACGGAGTAGTTGGAGGTGGTTGCACCGTTCGGATCTTCCAGATAGTCGATAACGTTGGCGACACCGCCGGTACGGTCGAAGCTTTCACCCAGCGTAGCAGCACGTACGTCTTGGGAAACCGTGCCGCGCAGTCTCACCTCATCGGTAATGCGCCATTCCAGACCGCCTTTCCATGACCAGACATCGCCGGAGCCTGAGTAGTTGGCCCAACGCGCCGCCAGGTTGGCATCGAGCTGCACGATAAATGGCATGTCTGCCAGCAAGGGTACGTTGAACTCGGTAAAGGCTTCGCGCACCCTGAACTCACCCAGGCCGAAACCGACTTTGGAGAACTGGAACTCAACCGAGTTGCCCGACGCCGCACCGCCACCCGGCACGCCACGTATGCCCGTTACGGCATTGTTGGCTGCAACCGGACGTCCATCAGGGTTCGTCGTGGTATTTCCCTGGGGAGCCTGCACATATTGCAGAAACGCTTCATTGCGCCAGGCATAACCCAAGGCCATGGAGATGGGACCTGCACCAATGCCTTCGAACAGCTGGCCGTTGGCTGAAAGCTCAAACACTTCCTGATCCATTTCCAACACACGCTTTTTGTCGGTGCCACCGGTATAGCTGTACGGCAGCGTCTGACCCTTGGGCAACCAGCCCAAGGTGCTCACAGCAATGCCCGGGTCGAAACCGGTTACCCAGTCAACGGCAGCGGCAGAGGGCTTGCCCCGGCCGAACAGGTTGAGGGGTTTGCAATCCGGATAAAGCCCGGACACTTTCGTCACGTTGCAGACTGTGTTGCCGCTGGCATCCTTCACTGCATCGGCTGCGAGATAGGCACGGTCAATACGAATGCCGCCATCCTGCGAGTTATTCGAATCCAGTTCACCTTTCTGCACATACCCGTCGACTACCCAGCCATTGAAGAATCCTTCTGTAGCAATATCCAGACGGAAACCGCCGGTCAGCGACATCATTTCGGATTCAGTGGAGTTCCTTGCGAATTGCGCAATATCTGAAGAATGGCCGATACGACCCAGCGTTACGCTGGCCACGTTGCCGGTTGTCATCATGGTTTGGATGTTCGCAGGGAGGTAAGGGTTGCCGCTGTAAATCGTGAACGAGCGTCCCGGGCCGAACAGACCGGGGTTACCGACACTCACGGTCGACAGTTCGCCGTAAATCATTTGGCCATAAACATTCAAGCTGTCCGTGAGGTCGTAATCGATGTAGCCAAACATGTTCTGGCGACCCGTTTCTGGCTGGATCTGCGCCAGATCAGAGCCGTTGTCGGTACCACTGCCACTGGTGGCAATGCTGTGAAAGTTGGCATCAGACGCGCTGCCCAACACGAAGGGACTGGCGGCGCCGTTTGCATCCACATTCCAGACCCCAAGTCCGGAGGCTGCCGGGAACGAAATCACACCGTCATATGAGGAATTGCGCGACACCACTTTGGCATAGGGCAGACGCAGGGGGTTTTCCGCGGTTTGACCTGCTGTTGCCGAGGGGTTGGTCAGCAATCCGTTACCCTGGTACCAGTCATAGTCAGCGCGGCTATTGACCGCATCCTGCTCGTACTTTTCCACGGACAACATCAGATGGGATCTTTCATTCAGATCCCAGCCACCGGAAAACCCGACTTCATAATTGGAGTTGTCACCGTTGTAGTTTTCACCAATCTGGGCACTGCCTTTGTAACCGGTGAAATTGGTGTCGAGGATGAAGTTGACCGCACCGGACACTGCATCGGTGCCGTAGGCTGCCGAGGCGCCGCCGGTAACTGTTTCCACGGATCGCAGCATGCCTTCCGGAAACAGGTTGATATCGGGTCCACTGGTCATGGTCGAGGACACCACTCTACGGCCACTCAACAGGGTCAATGTACGTTTACCCTGCAATCCGCGCAGACTCAGTGTGCCCGTGGCGGGGTTGTTGAAAAAGTTGCCGGGGTTGGCGGTGGTATTTGAGCCGGAAAACTGGGGCAGTTCGGCCAAACCGTCAATCAGTGAACCTGGTGCAATCAAACTGATCTGCTCCATTGTCACCACGGTAACCGGGTTGGGGGTTTCCATACCGCTGGTGGTGCGGATGCGCGAACCTGTCACCATGATCTCTTCGAGCGCTTCAACCTCGGCGGCTTGCACTCCCTGGATACCGGTCATCGCCAGCAGGATGGCTAGCGGTAGTCTGTGGGGTTTGAAAATTGCTGCGAGTGAGGGACAGATATAGGGCTTTGTGGATTTAATTGTTTTCATGGAGTCTCCTATTATTATTTTTTTACAGTTGAGAATAACTGCGAATAGAAAAGCAGAATTGGCTTTTCTAAATTCCAACTGAAACATAACATAGATTGTTAATTATAAATTCTAGCTTCCCGCCAGTGCGCGCGAATGAAATCCAGGACCAGAGCCGACACCAAACCTGAAGCAAGAGTAGCCAAACCTGGTATAAATCAAATACTTTCAATCGGTTACATTGGATGTAGTCAGGTTGAAAAACCTGTTCAGGGCATTGTTGAAAGTGCCCGGTAACAACTCGGAACCCACTTGCAGCACTGAACTAGCAGTATACTCACCGGCGTTGTTGAACGACAAAAAGACGAAAAATTTACCGTTGTATAAGGGGTATTCATGAAGTTAGCACAAGGTATGTCCCGGCTCGGCACTGAGTCGGCGTTCAAGATTCTGGCCAAAGCGAAGGCCTTGGAGGCGCAGGGCCGCAGCATCGTCAACCTCGGCATCGGTTCGCCCGATTTCCGTACCCCGCAAAACATCGTCGAAGCCGGCAAGAAAGCCATCGATGATGGCTTTCACTTCTACACACCCGCCAAAGGCCTGCCCGAACTGCGTGAAGCCGTTGTGCAGGACATCCAGAAATACCGTGGCGTGAATGTGGACAAGGACAACGTGATGATCGTGCCTGGCGGCAAGCCGACGATGTTCTTTGCGATCATGATGTTCGGCGAACCCGGCGCGGAGATCATGTACCCGAACCCGGGCTTCCCGATTTATGAGTCGATGATCAAGTTCACCGGTGCGAAAGCGGTGCCGATCGAATTACTTGAATCTTCCGGTTTCGGATTCGATCCCGACCGGGTACTGGCACAGATCACGCCCAACACCCGGCTCATCATCATCAACACGCCCGCAAACCCGACCGGGGGTGTGCTGGAGCGCGATGTAATTGAACGTTTCGTGAAGGGCCTTGAAAAGCATCCGCATGTCACCCTGTTGTCTGACGAAATCTACGCGCGCCTGACCTACGACGGCTTGCCGCATGTCAGCTTCCTGGAATATGAATCAATCCGCGATCGTACAATTCTGCTCGACGGCTGGAGCAAGACCTTCTCCATGACTGGCTGGCGCCTCGGTTACGGCGTGTGGCCCGCTACTTTGATCGACCATGCCGAACGTTTGCAGATCAACAGCAACTCCTGCCCCTCAGCACCCATCCAGCGCGCCGGTATCGAAGCCCTGTTGGGACCACAGGACGCCGTGGACATGATGCTGCGCACCTTTGACGAACGCCGCAAATTAATCGTGCAACTGCTGAACGACGTGCCCGGCATTTCCTGCATTACGCCGAAGGGCGCGTTCTATGCCTTCCCGAACATCACTGGCACCGGCATGAAATCCAAACAGCTCGAAGAACTGCTGCTGGAAGAAGCCGGTGTTGCCACCGTGGCGGGCACCAGCTTTGGTCATCTCGGCGAAGGTTATATCCGCTTCAGCTACGCGAGCAGCACGGAGAACATCAAGGAAGCGCTGCGCCGCGTAAAAGATCTGCTATCCGCTCGCAAACAAAAATAGCTTTTGGTAAATGAGGTAAATTGTCATGAAAATCACCTTCAGAAAACTGACTGCACTGCTGGTTTTGTTGGCCTCTGCAAGCACGGCCTGGGCTGAACCGGTTTGGATTGATGTGCGCACCACCGAAGAGTTTGCTGTCGATCACATCGACGGCGACGTCAACATCCCTTTGGCTGAGCTCGATGCCGCGGCACTCGCAACGCAGTATGGCAAGGATGCCGAAATCGCGTTGTATTGCCGCAGCGGCAATCGCGCCGGTCAAGCAGAAGCACTGCTTGAAGCTGCAGGCTTCACCCAAGTCAGCAACGCAGGCGGTATCGGCGATGTGCGTGAGCTGCGCAAAATCGCGGCCGCTGCCGCTTCCAGCGCCAGCGACGTACCCAGCCCGGATAGCCGTTAATTCCTGTGCCTGAAACTGCCGCGAGAAACAGCCTGGCTCAATTCAGACTGGGTGTCGTGGAGGGCTACTTTGGACGCCAGTGGAGCTGGCAGGCGCGGCGTGATTATGCGCCGTTCCTCGCCACGCAGGGTTGCAACAGCTACATCTACGCACCCAAGAACGATGTTTGGCTGCGCAAGCAATGGCATGTGCCCTTTCCGCTGTCACATCTGAATGCCCTGAAAGATCTGCAAGGCGAATACCGCAAGCACAAAATTGAATTTGGCATTGGCCTGAGTCCCTTTGAGCTTTACAAGGATTTCTCGGCGCGCAACCGCGATCTGTTGCGGCGCAAGCTGGACGAAATCAATGTGATCGGTCCCGATACCCTCTGCATCCTGTTCGACGACATGATGGGTGATCTGCGTGATCTCGCCCACGCTCAGCTTGCCATCATGGATTACGTCACCGAGCACAGCACGGCGCAGCATTTCGTTATCTGCCCGACCTATTATTCATACGATCCGCTTCTTACGCGCCACTTCGGCGCTCAGCCTGAGCATTATCTGGAGGATCTGGGCAAAGGGCTCGCTGCGACCGTAGACTTTTTCTGGACCGGGCCAAAGGTGATCTCCAATACCTACCCACGCGCGCATCTGCTGGAAGTAGCAGACAAACTCCGCCGCAAACCCCTGCTGTGGGACAACTACCCGGTCAATGACGCGAAACGGCTGGCACCCTTCCTGCATCTGCAACCGCCCGTACGCCACGCGGCGGAACTGCGCGAGCTGTGCAGTGGTCATCTTGCCAATCCGATGAACCAACCCTACCTGTCGCAACTGCCGCTGTATGGCCTTGCTGCTCTATACGCAAACGAGACTGTCGATCCGGAAGCTTTGTTAGCCAAAGCCAGCGCCGAGCTCTGCCCGCCTGCGCTCGCGCAAGCACTGCAAGAGGATGTTGGACTGGTGCAAAACTCAGGGCTGGATGCGCTGGATGCCTCTGCCAAAGAAAAACTTCTGGGCAAATATGCGGCCATCAAACACCCGATGGCGGAAGAAGTGTGTGGTTGGCTGCGCGGAGAATATGCCTTCGATCCCGCCTGCTTGACCTGATCAGAAAGACAAAGCAGCGCCCATAAAAAACGGGGCCACTGGCCCCGTTTCAATCCTTGCTGCGCGGTGCCAGAGTTGAACTCCAACACCTTTCTTTAAGGTCGCTTAGAAGTTGTAGTTCAGGCTCAACTGATAACGACGCCCTTCCACATCATAATTGTCGCTGACTGTCTGCGAACCGCCGCGTGAACCATAGCTGGCCCAAATAGGCGGATTGCGGTCAAACAGGTTCTGTACGTTGAATGCCACGTTCCAGGCTGCGCCATTCGCCATTTCGCCGTTGTAGGCGATCTGGCCGTTGAGCCAAGTGTTGGAAGCAACGGTAACATCATCAGCATCCACGCCAGCTATCCAAAATCCCGTACCCGCGGTCAGGGTGGTCGCTTCGATGAAGCGACCCTGGAGCATGACGGACCAGGGACCAAGGCTGTAGGTGGACGTAATCAGTGCCGTGAAGTCAGGCGTGCCCGTGCTACCAGCCTGTTCTACGGCAACTGCGCCTGGTGTAGCAACGTTGGAGCGCTCTTTCACGTAACCCGCCAAAGCCCGAACGGTCAGCGACTCAAACTCGTTGCTGAAGAAGTCCGGTTCCATGCGATAGGATATCTCGGTATCAATACCTTCTACTCTGGCTGAAGCAACGTTCAGGAAGTAGTTGAACACCCGGGTGATGGAGGTGATACCGGCAGTCACTGTTGGCGGGCCGCCGCGTTCGACGTTAACGCACAGCGCTGTGTTGCCAGCTGCGCATTCGGTCACGATACGCTGAGCACCCAGCGAGCCTACGGCATCGGTTATATCGATTTCATACCAGTCCGTGGACAACTGCAGACCTTCCAGCCAGGACGGCTGGTAAACGAAGCCTGCTACCAGAGTATCGGCGAACTCCGGGTTCAGGCCCGGGTTACCACCGGAAACCGTGGTGATCTGGATGTTGGCGCCGTTGTTGAGCGGGTCGTTGACAGCCCCACCACCGCCCTGTTGGTCAAAACGTTCGGCGAAGGTTGGCTCACGGACATCGCGTGATTTGGTGGCGCGCAGACGCAGGTCAGAGAACACTTCAAACTCCGTACCTATTTTCCAGGTATCAACCTTGCCAGTGCGCGAGTAGTTGGATTGACGGAACGCCATCGAACCACCGAGGCGCTGATTACCAGATGCAGATTCCCAAATCGGAGCCTGCAATTCGGCAAACAGCTCGGTGACGTCATACTCACCCAGCAACAAGGGCACAGTGGAGAACATGTGCAGGTTGGCGCTACCGCCGGTGTAACCAGCGGGAATACCGCGAATACCCAGAGCAGGATCGTTCAGGGGTGGTCCAATCATTTCAACATCGCGCGGTGTGCCGCCGTCGGTGAAGGACTGTTCGCGATAGTTCACACCACCGGCGAAGGAAACAGGACCGTAGCCCCAACCTTCATAGAGTTCACCACGCAGTAACACCTCGGCGAAATCCTGTTCGATGTTGCCGAGACCGAATTTGTCGGTACCTGCGTACGCAATAGCTGCTTGGCTGATGTTACCGTTACCCATTACGTTATAGGGCACGCAATCACGTACGGTGTTATCCAAACCGATCGGGGATGCCAGTGGGATTCTGTCCGTAGGAGCACGGATGCCAGCCGCAATTTCCCAATCGCCGATTTTCGAGAATTTGCCCTTAACTGCAGGGGACGCCGCCAGCTGTGCCACAGTGGGGTTGACCAGTGTGACGTTACACATGATCGCGCCGGTAGCCGGATTACGTACGGCATCCGCAGCAAGCAGCATGCGGTCAACGCGTGTCTTGTTGTAAACCTGCGACCGTTTTTCGGATTCACCTGACTGCCAGTTACCACTCAGATCCCAGCCATTGGGTAATACGGAGTTGAAACCCACAGACCAGGAATTGGTGGTGAATACGTTGTGAGCGCGCTCGTCGAAGCCAATCTCGGGAACGTTATAGAAAGTGCCGATCTTGTTCATCTGGAACGAGGTCATGGGCGGCACCTGTGCATCCATGATCGCGGCAACGCTGGCTGGCAGGAACGCGTTGTTACGGAAAACTGTTGCAGTCCACGGAGCTTCCAGTTCATAGGAGCCACGATGATTCTGGTTGTTGGACTCGGAGCGACCAGTCAGGATTTGACCGAACACTGTGGTGTTGTCCGTCAGGTCGTATTGCACACCGACGAAGCCGGAACGGCCCACCACTTCGGCAGCATCGGCGCCACCAGCGCCGAAGGCGCGGTTGGCAGTAGCGCACTCGGGGCCACCCGACATGGAAGCGGTGCCGCCCAGTGCAGTAACGCTGCCGTTTACAAACGGAGTAATCCCAGAGCCGTCAGGCAGGAATTTCATGCGGTTCAGCGGCGTACCGGGAGCACTGATCAGGCCGTAGGGGGAATGCTGCGAGGAGCAGACATTGGGCAAGGTCAGACGCTGCGGTACGTTTGGTGTGGCAGCTGCTGATACCCATGCCGGGTTGGTTACATGGCCCCAGCGCTGATAGAAATCAGGATCCAGATCTTCGGGACGACGTTCGATGTTGTTGATGTACTTTTCATCGAACGAAGCGATGATATTCAGACGTTCGCCGAACTGTCTGCCACCGGCGACCGACACGTTGTAACGGTCGCCATCACCCACTTCGGTGATACCCGTACCGGCCTGGACTTTCAGACCCTGAAACTCACGGTCAAGGACGAAGTTGGTCACACCGCCGAGGGCATCGGC